>DASYLL010000069.1:0-22319 GCA_036009605.1 Thermoanaerobaculia bacterium
CGTCGTTCACGAGCTCGGCGCCGTTGAGCGTCGGCGGGCTGAGCGCGCCGTCGATGGTCATCGACGCGCCGTTGGCGATGCGGAACACGCCGCCAGTACCCGCCACCGTTCCGCACGACCAGGTGCCGGTCCCGTGCATCGTGAAATCGGCGTCGACGGTCAGCGCGCCGGTCACGAAGTTGAAGTCACCGGTGTCCGATGCGTTGCTGACCGTGACATTCGCGCCGCTGATCGTCGTGCCGCCGGCAACCTCGTAGTTGCCCTCGATCTGCGTGTTGCCCTGCGGGAACTCGATCGTGCCGTCGCCGTTGACGTTCGAGTTCACTCCGAGCGTCGTGTTCGCAGCGCTGAACGACAACGCGCTTCCGCCCGCCACATAGAAGGAGCCGTAGTGCGTCCCATCCCCGGCAAACTCCAGCGTTCCGCTGTAGCTGGCCACGCTTGCCGTGTTCTCCGACGGGACGTCGACGAGGAATGTTCCCGAGCCGCTGCCTTTGTAGAAGAAGCCATTGGGCGCAATCTTCAGCAGCGACGGAATCGTGCAGTCGCACGTGATGGAGCCGTCAGTCTGGATGTCGAACGTGCCGTAGACACCGAAGATGGCGCCATTCGAGAGCTCCAGAGTGTTCGTGCCGGACGTGTAGGAGATGTAGCCGTAGTTGTTGAGCACCCGGCCGTCGAGGAGCATGTTGCCGTCGCTGCCGGAGAAGTTGCCGGTCCCGCTGCCCGCGAGCTCAGTGCCGCCATTCCCGGAGATCGTGCCGCCGGTCCACTCGAAGTTTTTCGTCGAGAGGAAACCGTCGCCCGTCAGCGTGCCGGACGAGATGCGGAAGCGATCGGGCTCCGTGACGCCGCCGATCGTCAGCGTTCCGCCGTTGACGTAGAGCAGTCCGCCGCCGGACACGGTCCCGCCGGGGAGCATGGTGTAGTCGTTCGTGAACTCGAGCACGCTGTCGCCGCCGATGAAGAAGGGGGCGTTGCCGGTGCCGCCGCCGCCGAGTTTCAAAATGCCATCGGTGATGATCACGCCGTCGGCACCGCCGAGGTTGTCGAACTTCGCGGTGATGAGCGATTCGGCGCTGAAGGCGACGTAGAACTGTCCGCCGTTCAGGATGCCATTCACGCCGCTGCCATTGCTGATGTCGACGGAGGCATTGATGTCGATGATGCCCCAGTTGTCGATGATCGCGCCGTTCGTCAAGGTCAGCGTGGTCGGCACGGACGGCGCGAGAGTCATCGTGCCGTTGGTCTTGATCGTGACGCCGCTGATGGTCGCGTTCGAAGCGGAGTCGTAGAGGATGGTGGAGTCGCTATCCACGTTGATCAGGCCCGTGCCGCTGATGGTGCCGCTCAGGATGTGAAGCTGCGAGCTGCTCTGGAACGACACGCCGCCTTCGGCCGCCGGTGTGTTGACGACGAGCGTCCCACCATTGAGTTTGACGATCGCGCCATTACGAACCAGTCCCGTCCCACCGATCGTCAGCTGGCCGCCGGGCTGGATGTCGATGACGCAGCTGGAGCAGTTGAAGTCGAGGCCGCCCAGTGCGTTCGGGATCACGCTGTTCACCACGATGTGGGTGGTGACGTTGGTGTTGATCGCCGCATCGCAGCTGCCGGTCACGCCCGGAATCCCGGGCGGCAACCAGATGGGGCCGATCCAGTTCGCGGTCGGAGGCACCCCCACGAAGACGTTGTAATCAGTAGTGACACAGGACGCCATCGCGGGAACCGCGATGGCGCAGAGCAGGATCAGGACAACGCCGAACGCGATCGGCCGAAGACTGAACGTTGACATGCTGAAGCCCCTCGTTCTCGAATGGATCTCGAATCTACCACAGCGAATTACGACGCTCGGCGGACGTCAGATGTCGTTTATTTTCACAGCAGGGGAAGTTTTCGTCCCTCGGGATTGTAGAATGCCCCGCCGATGTCACACGGAGGGATGGGTGAGCGGCTGAAACCAGCGGTTTGCTAAACCGCCGTAGGGGGTAAACCTCTACCGAGGGTTCGAATCCCTCTCCCTCCGCCAGGCGGCACGGCCGCCTGCGCTGGTTGCTGCGCCTTGCGGCATGTGTGGCGTGACGGCGCGCGCTGCGGCTTCGGGCGGCGCAACGCGCCTGGGTTTTGTCGCGAGCGGAAGTCCTCTTGAGACTCCCGGTCCCCTCTAAGACTCTACGACTCTAGAACTCTAAGACCCGCCTCACCGGCGCGCGATCTTCCTCGCGCCGACCTCCGCGATCAACTCGATTTCCACACAAGAGCCGAAAGGCAACTGCGCCACTCCGAACGCGCTGCGTGCGTGCATTCCGCGGTCGCCGAAGACTGACTGCAGCAGTTCCGAGGCGCCGTTGGCGACGAGGTGTTGCTCGGTGAAGTCGGGGGTGCTGTTGACGAGCACGAGGAGCTTCACGATGCGGCCGACGCGTTTGAGGTCTTCACCGGTCGCCACATGCAACGTCGAGAGAAGATCGATGGCGACGCTGCGTGCGGCTTCTTTTCCTTCGGCGGTCGTCATCGATTCGCCCAATCGCGCGGCCCATGGCTTGCCGTCGCGGCGGGCGATGTGGCCGGAGACGTAGAGCACGCGCTCGATCTGCACAAACGGGACAAACGCGGCGGCGGGCGGAGTGGGCGTGACGAGGGTGATTCCGAGGTCGGTCAGGCGATCGTAGACATTCATTTTCAGAACCTCACGGCATCGGTATTCGCACCGCAGACGAGGACGGCCACGCGCTCGCCGGCGCGGGGAACGTAGCGGCCGGAGAGCAACGCGGCGAATGCGGCGGCGCCTCCCGGTTCGGCTGCGATGCGCGCAATATCCCACAGCGCGCGCTGCGAGCGTGTGATGTCTTCGTCGGAAATCAGCACGACTTCGCTCACGTGCTCTTGCACGATCGGAAAGACGAGCTCTCCGACTCGCTGCGGTGCGAGCGAATCGGCGGCGACTCCACCCGCTGGAGCATCGACGGGTCCTCCCGCGCGCAAGGCGTACGTGAGCGTCGGCGCGGTGTCGGGCTCGACGCCGACGATCTTCACCGATCCCGCGAACCAGGCCGCGAGTCCCGCGATCAAGCCTCCGCCGCCGACAGCGACGAGCAGAGTGTCGATGTCGGGAAGTTGCTCGGCTATCTCGGCGGCGAGCGTGCCCTGGCCGAGAAGTGTTTCGTGCTGATCGTAGGCGTGGACGCGCATGGCGCCTGATTCTTCCGCCCACAGTTCACTCGCCGCGAGCGCGTCCGCGTAACGATCGCCGCCGATCACGAGCTCGGCGCCGGACGCGCGGATGCGCGCGATCTTCGTCGGCGTGCAAACGGTGGGAACGAAGATCCTGGCCGGGATGCCGAGTCGCATCGCCGCATACGAAACGGCGGCGCCGTGATTTCCGCCGGACGCGGCGACGACACCGGCCGCAGGCACGTCGCGCATCAGCAGACTGGCGAACGCGCCGCGCGCTTTGAACGAGCCGGTGTACTGCAGCATCTCGAGTTTGAAGTGCAGCGTGAAACCGGAGAGACCGAAGTCTTCCGGATGCATGGCGACGACGGGTGTGGTGCGGATGTACGGGCCGATGGCGTCGCGGGTGCGGCGCACATCCTCTTGACAGGAGTTCGTCATTTGGCTAATTAGCTTATGTGCTATCTGTCGAAGTCGTCAAGGCGCTGGCCAGCGAGCGCCGCATCCGCATCCTGGGGTGGCTCAAGGAGCCGCGCGAACACTTCCCTCCGCAGGTCGACGGCGATCTCGTTCGCGACGGCGTGTGCGGCGTGCTCATCGCGCGTAAGCTCGGCGTGAGCGCGCCGACCGCGAGCGAGCATCTGCGCATCCTCTGTCAGGCCGGCCTGCTCACTCCGAAACGCATCAAGCAGTGGACGTTCTACCGCCGCAACGAAAAGCGCATCAGCGAAGTGAAACGCGCGTTCCGCTCGGCATGGTGAGGAAAACGATGAAAGCAATTCAGGTCTCTGCTCCCGGCGATGCCGACGCACTGCAATACGTGGATGTTCCGATGCCTGTTGCGAAGGAGAATGAGGTTCTCGTACGCGTCGAGGCGATCGGCGTGAACTACATCGACGTCTATCACCGCACCGGTTTGTACAAACTGCCACTGCCGTTCATCCCCGGTTCCGAAGCGGCCGGCGTCATCGAGGAAACCAGCGAGCGCGTGGCGTGGGCGTTTTTGTCGGGCACCTATGCCGAGTACGCGGCGGTGCCGCGCGAGAAACTGGTCCCCTTGCCACCTGACGTCGACGTCCGCACTGCCGCCGCGAGCATGTTGCAGGGTATGACTGCGCACTATCTCGTCACGAGCACGTATCCACTCGCCGCCGGCAGCACGGCGCTCGTTCATGCCGCGGCCGGTGGCGTCGGCGGGATTCTCGTGCAGATGGCGAAGCAGCGCGGCGCACGCGTGTTCGCCACCGCATCGACGTCGAAGCTCGACATCGTGCGCGAGCTCGGCGCCGACGTGGTCATCGATTACACAATCGATGATTTCGCGGAGGTGATTTTTCGCGAGACGGAGCAGCGCGGCGTCGACGTCGTCTACGACTCGGTCGGTCGCACGACGTTCGACCGCAGCCTCGACGTGCTCGCGACGCGCGGCATGCTCGTGCTGTTTGGACAATCGAGCGGTGTCGTTCCGCCGATCGACCCGACCCGCTTCGCCAAAAAGAGCACCTTCTTCTCCCGCCCCACCCTCGGCGCATACACGGTCACGCGCGACGAACTGCTCTGGCGCTCGCGCGACCTGTTCGAATCGATTCGCAGCGGCGAAGTACGCATCCGTATCGACCGCGAGCTGCCGCTGCGCGATGCGGCGCAAGCGCATCGGCTGCTCGAAAGTCGGGCAACGACCGGGAAGCTGGTACTGGTTCCCTAAACTGCCTGCGCGGCAGAAGTGAACCACTTGGCAGCCGCACGTGCCCCGGCGAAGCAACTATGCGCGGCCGGCCGTGCCGGCTAGACGTCGATGCGCTCCAGCGGAACGTGCGCGGGCCCGTTCAGCACATCGCCGTCGGGCGTGAATCGCGAGCCGTGACACGGGCAGTCCCAACTCTTCTCCGCGTCGTTGAAGGCGACGTCGCACTTCATGTGCGGACAGACGGTGGAAACGCAATGCAACGCGCCGCTGTCGTCGCGATACGCCGCGATTTTTTTGCCGTCGACCTTGACGATTTTTCCTTCGCCCGCGTGCACGTCATCGAGGCTCGTTGCTTCGACGTCGTTCGACGTGAGACGGTCGGGGATCAGATGTCCGGGGAAGTGCAGGTTCTCGGTGATGAACTCGCGCGTCGTGATGTGCGGACGCATGCGTTTGTGATCGAACAGCTCTGCCCACGGATTCGCGACGCCCGTGATGAGGTCCGCGACGATCATCGCGCCCACGGTGCCGAACGTCATGCCCTGCCCTGAATAGCCCGTGGAGATGTAAAGGTTGCCGGAGCCGCCGATCATCGGCAGTCCTCCATGCGGCTCGATGACCTGTCCCGACCAGCGATAGCGCACCGGTCGCGCGCCAAAGTATTCGTTCGCATACGCCGTGAGATTCGCGAAGCGGCTTTCGGTGTCTTCCTCTTCACCGACGCGATGGTCTTCGCCGCCGACGATGAGAAACGTGCCTTCATCCGTTTCCTGCCAGCGCGTGTAGTGATACGGATCGGCCGTGTCCCAGAAGAGACCTTCCGGATGCGGTCCCGTCTCGGCCAACGCGATCGCGTACGTCCGATAGGCCGCGCCCAGCGTATGCACGTGTGTGAAGCCGACGATCGGTACGTTCGTGGCCATGAACACTGCACCCGCAGTCACGCGCCCATGCTCGGTCTCGATGACGCACGGCTCGCCGTCTTCAATGCCGTTGACGAGCGTTCGCTCGAAAATTTTCGCGCCGGCGGCAGTCGCATGCGTCGCAAGCGCATTTATGTACTGTCCCGGATGAAATTGCGCCTGATTCGGCCAGAGCACCGCGCCGCGCGTCGCAAATGGCAAGGGCACATCGTCCGTCCACTGCGCCTCGAGTCCCGCTTCGCGCGCCGCAGAGGCCTCGTTTTTCAATTCCGAAACGTATTTTCGTTTCTCTGTGTACAGATAGCCGCGCACACGGCGAAAACGACAATCGATGTCATATCGCTGCACCAGCTCCGCAATTTTGTCGATCGACGCGCGACTGGCATCCGCGACGAGCCGCGCTTCCTCTGTACTGTATTTGCGGCGGATGTAGTGATAGCGCGCATCAATGGCCACTGTGAGATGGGCAGTCGTATTCCCTGTCTCGCCCGCCGCGATCGTTTCTTTCTCCAGGACCGCGACGGTGCGGCCACGCTCCGCGAGCAGCAGTGCTGCAGTGAGACCGGTGATTCCGGCGCCAATCACGGCAACATCGACGTGGAGATTTCCGCGCAACGGTTCGTACGTGGGAGCGGCGCTGGTGGCGCGCCATAAGGAATTCATTGCTTCTTCGTTCATGCCGACGCATGTTGGAGCAATAAGCATGCGCGCGAGGACGGGCACGCTTCGTGCTGCCCTTTATCAGCCGGAACGCTGTTGGAGGGAATTGACCCTGGTACCCAATGAACCCCGAAGGAGACACTATGGCAACGAGTAAACGCGGTTTTGCGTCGATGGACGCGGAGAAGCAGCGCGAGATTGCAAGCAAGGGCGGACGCGCCGCGCATTCGAAGGGGACTGCCCATGAATTTACATCCGACGAGGCCCGTGTCGCTGGTCGCAAAGGTGGCGAAGCTGTAAGTCGCGACCGCGCGCACATGGCGGCCATCGGACGTGAGGGCGGCCATAGCCGAGGCGCACGCGCTCGCGCTGCGGCGGCCGGCGGCAGCGGAAATACCGACGTCGCACAGAGCTCCGGTTCGCAGCCGTTCGTCCGCGAAGCCGTGGATGATTCGAGCCGCAGCACGAATACGGGCGGCAACGGCGGATTCACGTCGCAGGACCGCAGCAGCAGCAACTCGCGCGACGATCGTTCGGAGAGCTCGAACGACGGTGGCTCGTTCTCGAGCCGCGAACGTTACTAGACCGGAATTTGTTGCTGGTTGCTGGTTGCTGGTTCAAGGTCATGCAGCGCCTGATGTCCAGGCAACGCGGTACCTTGAACCAGGAACCAGCAACCAGCAACGTTTTCTGCCTCTGTAACAACCAGCCCTGCCGGCCGTGCCGGCTAAAGGTCTTCCATCCGGTCGGCGAGCTCGCTTCCGAGCCAGCCCGTGAGCACCGTCAGCAAGACTCCACATCCCGAGAGCGCAATCGCAATTCCTTCGGGATGTCCGGGATTGTCGCGGCGGATCATCCAACTCACCGCGAAGAGCGCGGCGACGATGAGGTTCCCGCCGCCATGCCCTGCGCCGACGCGGCGCGCACGGGTTCCTCGCGGAATGGCCAGCCAGTCGATGATGCCAAACAGCGCCGCTGCCGCGCCGCCGAGCACTCCCGCAAAGATCATCCACGACGCCACGACCGCAAGCTCGGCACGACCGTTCGCGAGATACGCGAGGTCGAAGAAGAAGGACGTTGCCAGGAGCCCGAGGGGGAAGACGATCAGGATCTGATGGACGGGATGGCAGAAAAGGCGCGCTTTGGCTTTCATCGCGGAGACTCTGCGGCATCGTAGGCAAGCTTCAGCACTTCCGCAAAGTGCAGCGTCTTGCGACCCGTGGCCTGTTCGATCTGCTCGCGGCAGGAGAAACCGTTCGCGATGATCAGTGTGTCCTCATCCGCTTCGCGCACCATCGGCAGGAGCACACGCTCGCCGATCTTCATGGAGAGATCGTAGTTCCTCGGCTCGAATCCGAACGCGCCGGCCATCCCGCAGCAGCCGGAATCGGGATGCGTGAGGTCGAGACCGATGTTGCGCAGCACCGCTTCCTCGGCGTCGAAACGCATCACCGCCTTGTGATGACAATGCGCCTGCACGAGCGCCTTGCGATCGAGCATCGGCAGCGGAGTTTCTTCCCGCAAAAGAAACTCGCTGAGAGTGAACGTTGTCTGTGCCAGCTGCACAGCGCGAGGATCGTTCGGGAAGAGCGCGAGCAGTTCGTCGCGGAAGACCGACACGCAGCTCGGCTCGAGGCCGATGATCGGCGTGCCTGCGTCGAGTTCGGGTCCGAGAACGTCCAGCGTTTCGCGCAGAAGCGCTTTGGCGCGATCGAGGAAACCCCAGTCGTAGAGAGGACGCCCGCAGCAGAGACGCTTGCGCGGGATCGTGACCGAATAACCGGCACGCTGCAGCACCTCCGCGGCGGCCATCGCGGTGTCGGGGAGGAAGTGGTTGTTGAAGGTATCGGTCCACAGGACGACCGGTTTCGTCCCGGGACGAACAGATTGCTCCGCGAATCGTTGACGGAACGTCCTCGGCGCGAACCGCGGCATGCTGCGATCCTTCGCCACGCCGGCGAAGGTTTTCGCGAACGGGAGGTTCGACATCGCGTTCGCGAGTCCCGGTGCGTGCTGCGCGATCCCGGCCCACCAGTAGATCCCGCCCATCGTGTACGCCTGGATCGGACGGAGGCGACCCTCGTAGTAGTGCGAGAGGAACTCCGACTTGTACATGGCCATGTCGACCTGCGTCGGGCAGTCGCCTTTGCAACCTTTGCACGCCAGGCAGAGGTCGAGCGATTCCTTCACGGCCTCGTTGCGCCACGATGAAGGGACCGTCTTGCCTTCGAACATCTCGAAGAGCAGACGCGCGCGGCCGCGGGTCGAATGCTCTTCCTCGCGTGTGACCTGATAGCTCGGGCACATCGTGCCGCCGTCGAGACGTCGGCAGCGACCGACGCCGACGCAGCGCAGAACGGCGTGATTCATCCGGCCGTGATCTTCGGTGAACTGGAAGTGTGTCTCGGGGTTCCACGGCGCGTAGTCGGTGCCGAGGCGGAGGTTCTCGTCGGGCTGGTAGGGGAGGATGAGCTTTCCGGGATTCATCTTCCACTCCGGATCCCAGAGCGACTTGAACTCGCGGAACGCTTCCATCAGCTCGGGGCCGAACATCTTATCGAGAAGTGCGCCACGCGCCTGGCCGTCGCCGTGCTCGCCGGAGAACGAGCCGCCGAGGGAGGCGACGAGGTCCGCGGCTTCATCGATGAAGGATCGGAACTTTGCGATGCCGGGCTTCGATGTCAGATCGAAATTCGTGCGTGTGTGTACACAGCCGTCGCCGAAGTGGCCATAGAAATCGCCGCTGTACTCGTAGCGCTCGAGCAACGCGCGCAGCTCCCGCAGATAGCCGCCGAGCTTTTCGGGCGCGACCGCCGCGTCCTCCCAGCCCTCCCACATCAGTGGCTTGCCCGGAACGTGGCCTGTGGCACCGAGGCCGGATTCGCGGACGGCCCAGACGAAGCGTGCTTCCTTCGTTGCGTTGTCAAAGACGCGCGTGTACGTGGCGTCGAATGTCGATGCGAGGCGCTGCGCTTTTTCCATCGCCTCGTCGATCGTTTCGCCGCCGAACTCGATCAGCAGCCAGCCGTTGCCGGGAGGCAAGAGCGCGATGCCATGCGGGTTCATCTTCTTGAACTGCTGGTCGCGCACGAGCAGATCGTCGAAACCTTCGAGTCCGATCGGGCCGGCCTGCAGAACGCGCGGCACATCGTCCGCCGCTTCGTAGACGCTCGGATAGCCGGCGACGAGCAATGCGCGCGCTGGTGGGCTGTAGACGAGCTTCGTTTTCGCTTCGAGCACGAGCACGCACGTCGACTCGCTGCCGACGAGCGCGCGCGCGACGTGAAAGCCATTCTCCGGCAGCAGCTCATCGAGGTTGTAGCCGGACACGCGACGCGGGATGCGTGGGAACTTTGCGCGGATGAGATCCGCGTAACGATCGCGAATCGAGCGCAACCCCGCGTAGATTTCTCCACGTCGACCGCCGCTGGCGATGATCGATGCAATCTCTTCCTCGGTCGTCGCTCCGACGCGCATGCGCACGCCGTCGTACGTCAGGATCTCGAGCTCTTCGATGTTGTCGACGGTCTTGCCCGACATGATCGAGTGCACGCCGCACGAGTTGTTGCCGATCATTCCTCCGAGCGTGCATTGCGCATGCGTTGCGGGATCGGGGCCGAACGTGAGCGTGTGCATTTCCGCGGCGCGGCGGAGGTCATCGAGCACGATTCCCGGTTGCACGCGCGCGAACTTTCCCGCGGGGTTCATCTCGACGATGGCGTGCATGTATTTCGACATGTCGAGAATCACCGCGACGTTGCAGCACTGGCCCGCCAAGCTCGTTCCCGCGCCGCGACCGAGAATCGGCGCGCCATGTTTACGCGCCAGTGCAACCGCGTTGATCACGTCGTTTTCGTCGCGCGGCACGACGATGCCGATCGGAACCTGCCGATAGTTCGACGCGTCGGTCGCATACAACGCGCGTGAGCCGTTGTCGAAACGAACTTCACCGCGAACACTCGCGCGCAATTCATCCGCGAGCTGCGCTGCGTCGATGCTCAACGACTGCAGACGATCGTGATGTTCGAAGTGCGGAGGGATCGCACGATCGTCGTGCGGGAACTCGACGGGAGGATAGCGGTTGAACTCGCGGCTCACGGCGGAGAGTGTAGTTCGGAGAATTGGGTAGATACGGCGGGATGTTGAAATGACCGAGGTAGAATTTCAGGTATGGCTGAGCCGAAGCTGAGGACCATCAGGAAAACGCGCAATAAGTCGAAGAGGTTCAAGCGAAGCGAGGTCCGCAAGATGATCCTCAGGATCATGGCGGAGCGCGGCGAAGTGCCCACCCCGATGCCCCCGCCGCGAAAGCGCACTGCCGCAGCACGGAAGTAAATGGCGGAAGTGCCGTACGAGAAAGCCGTCTTCGTCAACTGTCCGTTCGATGACGCCTATCGCGCCCTTTTCGAGGCGCTGATCTTCGCGGTCATCGACTGCGGCTACGAAGCCCACTGCGCACTTGAAACGGATGACGGCAGCGAAGTGCGCATCGAAAAGATCGCGAAGATCATCTCCGAATGTCGCCTCGGCATTCACGACATCTCGCGCACGGAACCCGACATGAGCACCGGTCTTCCCCGTTTCAACATGCCATTCGAGCTCGGTATGTTTCTCGGCGCGAAGCGTTATGGCCACGCCGAACAACGACGCAAGAACTGCCTCATTCTCGACATCGAACGCTACCGATATCAGAAGTTCATCTCCGACATCGCGGGACAGGACATCGCCTCCCATCAAGGCGAGCCGCAGCAGGCGATTCGGATTGTCCGGGACTGGCTCAGCAACGCGGCTCCAGGTGAGCGCATCCCTGCAGGACGAACAATCGCAAAGCGCTTCGAGCTCTTTCGCGAGGTTCTGCTCCAGATTTGTGAAGAGGCCGACATGCAACCAGACGAGCTGACCTTCAATGACTACGTAGTGCAAGTCCAGGAATGGCTGGACATCAACGCCCACACCGCCAACTAGCCAAGCAGGCGCGGCACCAAAACTGCAATTTCCGGCCCCATGGCGGCCATACCGATCGAACCCGACGAGCCCGACACCGAACACCCTCTCCTCTCCGCGGAAAGCATCCGCTTTTACCGACAGGCGCTCGCGATTCTCACCGACGCGAACGTCCCCCATCTCGTCGGTGGCGCGTACGCGTACGCGCGGTTCACGGGCATCGAGCGGCACACGAAAGACTTCGACATCTTCATCCGCAGAGAGGATTTCGAGCGCGCGGCGCAGGCATTCGAAGACGCGGGCTATCGCAGCGAGCTGACGTTTCCGCACTGGCTCGGCAAGGCGTATGGTCCCGGCGAGGATTTTGTCGATCTCATCTTCAGCGCGGGCAATGGCGTGGCCAGAGTCGACGATCGCTGGTTTGAATACGCGGTGCGGGACAAGGTCTTCGACATCGAGACGCAGCTCATCCCGCCGGAGGAGATGATCTGGTCGAAAGGGTTGATCGTCGAGCGCGAACGCTACGACGGCGCGGACATCGCACACGTCATCCATGCCATGGGCGAGAAGCTCGACTGGAACCGCCTGCTCGAACGCTACGGACCGTTCTGGCGCGCGCTGTATGCGCACATCGTGTTCTTCGGATTCATTTATCCCTCCGACCGCTCGAAAGTTCCCGCAAAGCTCGTCGAAGAACTGACCGAGCGCGTGCTTCGGGAAACGCGCGAAGGCGACGCGGATGAGAAGATCTGCTTCGGCACGATCATCTCGCGCCAGCAGTACCTCAAGGACGTCGACGAGTGGGGCTACCAGGACGCGCGTCTCGTCCTCAATACGATGAACGAAGCCGAGATCGCACACTGGACGGCAGGGATCGAAATCGACGGAGCGAAGTAATGGAACGCAGCACTCTTCGTATCGCCGCAGTCGCTGACATCCATGTCAAGAAAACGTCCGCCGGCGCCATGCAGCCGCTGTTCACGAAGATCACCGAGAGCGCCGACGTCCTCCTGCTCTGCGGCGATCTGACGGACTACGGCACGATCGAAGAGGCGAAGATCCTCGCCAAAGACATCACCACCTCACTCCGCATCCCCACCCTCGCCGTCCTCGGCAACCACGACTTTGAATCGAACCAGGAAAAGGACGTCGTGCAGATCCTCAGCGACGCGGGCGTCGTGGTGCTCGACGGCGATTCGTACGAGCTCCACGGCGTCGGATTCGCGGGCGTCAAGGGATTCGCCGGCGGATTCGGACGGCGCGCGCTCGGCGCATGGGGCGAGCCGATCATCAAGAACTTCGTGCACGAGACGATCAACGAAACGTTGAAGCTCGAAGCTGCGCTCGCACGCCTGCGCACGGAGCAGAAGATCGCGCTCCTCCACTACTCGCCCATCCAGGCCACGGTCAACGGAGAACCTCCCGAGATCATCGCCTTCCTCGGATCGAGCAGGCTCGAAGAACCGCTCGACCGCTATCGCGTGAATGCCGTCTTTCACGGACACGCGCATCGCGGCAGTCCCGAGGGGCGGACGAAAGGCAATGCACCTGTCTACAACGTCGCGATGGCGCTGTTGGCCGCCTCGTATCCCGACCAGCCGCCTTTCCGCGTCATCGAAATTCCGGTACACACCGAAGCGACAGCCGCGGCCGGATAGAATCAGGCGCCATGCGCATGGATCGGGATGAGTTGATCGCGACGTATCGCGCGAATCGTGCGCACACGCGACGGCTGTTCGAGCTCTTCGCGCCCCAGGCGTACTACGAGCGGCCGATTGCGCTGCGGAATCCGGTCGTGTTCTACGAAGGACACCTGCCCGGATTCGCGCTCAACACGCTCGTGAAGCTCGCACTGAAGCGCGAAGGCGTCGACGCGCGGCTGGAGGCATTGTTCGCGCGCGGCATCGATCCCGAAGATGAGGCGGCGGTGCGCAGCCCGACGGATTTGTGGCCGACACGCGAAGAGGTGCAGGCGTTCGCGGCGGAGTGCGATGCTCGCGTCGAAGACGCGCTGCGCAATGGAACGCTCGTCGATGAGAACGTGCCGCATCTGCGCGGTGGCGAAGCGGTGTTCACGATCCTGGAGCACGAGCTGATGCACCAGGAAACACTGATGTACATGCTGCACGAGCTGCCGTACGACAGGAAAACAGTCTCGGAGTCTCAGAATCTCAGAATCTCAGAGAGGGGGCCAACGGGCTCCGTCGAGATTCCTGCGGGCAAGGCCACGCTCGGCGCGCCGCGCGAACAGTTCGGTTGGGACAACGAGTTCCCGCAGCACGTTGTCGATGTTCCCGCCTTCACCATCGACACGCTCAACGTCACGAATGGCGACTACCTCGAGTTCATGAATGCGACGAATGCACATGCGCCGCATTTCTGGACGCGCGAGAACGACACCTGGCTTCGCCGCGGCATGTTCGAGTCAACGCCATTGCCGCTCGACGCGCCCGTCTACGTCACTCACGATGAAGCCGCCGCGTACGCGAGTTGGAAGGGCAAACGTCTTCCGACCGAGCCCGAGTTTCACCGCGCCGCATACGGAACCCCATCAGGCGAAGAGCGCGCGCATCCCTGGGGAAACGAAGCGCCCGACAACACCCGCGGCAACTTTGATTTCACCCAATGGGATCCCGTCCCTGTCGGCTCCTACCCCGCAGGCGCAAGCGCATGGGGCGTGCACGACCTCATCGGCAACGGCTGGGAGTGGACCTCGACCCTCTTTGCCGGCTTCGACGGTTTCGCAGCGATGCCGTCCTATCCCGAATACTCCGCCGATTTTTTCGACGACGCGCACTACGTCATGAAAGGCGCCTCGCCCGTCACACCGCGCGAGCTCATCCGCCGCAGTTTCCGCAACTGGTTCCGCCCGAACTACCCGTACGTCTTCGCAACATTCAGATGCGTCTCGTAGGTGCGCGTCGTGCAATCGCACGAAGCGTCATGCAAACGAAAACCTACAAGCCCAAGACCTTCAATCTGTCCGGCCTCACCGGCATCTCCGACAAGACCCTCGAGATGCACTTCAAGCTCTACGAGGGCTACGTCACCAACACGAATCTCCTCACCGAAAAAATCGCCGCGATCCTCGCAGACGGCCGCGTTGATCAGGAGGAGATGCCCGCCTACTCCGAGCTCACCCGCCGCCTCGGCTTCGAGTACAACGGCATGGTGTTGCACGAGTACTACTTCGACAACATGAAGCCGCGCGGCGGCGATGAAGCGCCGAAGACCTCGCAGTTCCGCGCCGCTGTCGAGCGCAGCTT
Source organism: Thermoanaerobaculia bacterium (assembly GCA_036009605.1). Classification (GTDB taxonomy): domain Bacteria; phylum Acidobacteriota; class Thermoanaerobaculia; order Gp7-AA8; family Gp7-AA8; genus QHVT01. The sequence continues at coordinate 14,655 of DASYLL010000069.1, forward strand.
CCCGACCTACGACATCTGGAAAACGGATTTCGTCAGCGTCGGCAAAATGCGCGGCGTAGGTTGGGCGATGTGCTACCTCGATCCCGCCAGCGGCAACATCTCCAATCACTGGATCACCCTGCATGAGATCGGCAACGTCTCCGGCTTCGTGCCGCTACTGGTGATGGACGTCTGGGAGCACGCGTTTCTGCTCGACTACAAGCCGGCCGATCGCCCGAAATACATCGAGGCCTTCCTCGGCAACATCGACTGGGACGCCGTGGAATCGCGCATGAACGTCAACGTATCCGCAGGAGCCGCCCGCTGAGGGCGGCTTCGCAACCTTTAACGCCATCGCGCCGTACATCAAGCGCATGGCAACGCTGATCGAGGTCTCGGGCCTCCGCAAGCAATACACGTCATCGTTCGGCAAGCCGAAGATCACGGCGCTCGACGGAATCGACTTCACCGTCGGTGAAGGCGAGCTCTTCGGCCTCCTCGGACCGAACGGCGCCGGCAAGACCACCACGGTCAAAATCCTCCTCGGACTCACGCACGCCACCGCCGGAACGGCGCAGGTGTGCGGCCTTCCGGTGCGCAATCCCGAATCGCGCCGCCGCGTCGGCTATCTGCCCGAGGGACACAAGATCCCGAACTATCTGACGGCGCGTCAGGCGCTTTCGATCTTCGGACGCATGTCGGGGATGGATTCCGCGACGATCGCAAAACGCATCCCGATGCTGCTCGATCGCGTGCGCATGGGCGACTGGGTCGACGTGCGCATCAAGAAGTTCTCGAAAGGCATGACCCAGCGCCTCGGGCTCGCCTGCGCGATGATCCACTCGCCGCAGGTTCTACTGCTCGACGAGCCGACCGATGGCGTCGATCCCGTCGGCCGCCGCGAGATCCGCGACCTTCTGCGCGAAGAAGCGAACAACGGCACGACCGTCCTGCTCAACTCGCACCTGCTCTCCGAGATCGAGCTCACGTGCGATCGCGTGGCCGTGCTGCGCAATGGAAAAGTCGCAGCACTTGGCAGCGTAGAGGACTTGACGCGTACAACAGCGACGTACAAAATGGTCGCGACGCCAATCGATGAAAGCCTCGTCGCCTCCTTCCGCGAAAGCGGCGCCGGCGTCGAGCGCGTCAATGGACACATGGTCCTCTCTGTCAACGACCTGCAGCACCTCAACGCGCTCGTCGATCGTCTGCGCTCGAGCGGCGGCATCCTCAGCGAGCTCACCCCCGTGCGCTCGACGCTCGAAGACGTCTTCGTCGATCTGATCCGCGCCGATGAGCACACCTCCGTGGGAGCGCACGAATGAAAGTCCTGATCGCCAACATCGAAGACGTGATGCGCGAAGCCGCGGCCCGGTGGACGCTGCTCGCCTACTTCTTCCTCTCGACGCTCTTCATCATCATCTTCGCCTTCGCCATCAACCTCGACATCGTCGATGGCGCGCTCGCGGGCGCGAAGCTCTTCGGCAAGGAAGTGGAGATGGGAGGCGAGGTCTCGATCGAGAAGCTCGTCCTCGGATTCGAGACCGGCTTCTCCGGCTTCCTCTACGTCTTCTGCACGTTCCTGGCGATCTTCGCCACGGCGCATCTCGTGCCGCGCATGCAGGAGAAAGGAACGATCGACCTCTACCTCGCGCGTCCCGTGTCGCGCGTGCGATTGCTGCTCTCGCGCTATCTCGCCGGCTTGATCCTCGCGGGCAGCAACGTCGTCTATCTGATGGGCTCCATCTGGGGGATCGTTGCGTGGAAAACCGGCGTTGCGAACGCACGGTTTCTCATCGCCGGTTCCATCATCTTTCTCGTGATCGCGGTGCTGCTGGCATTCGCGTTCCTCGTCGGCGTGTTTACTTCATCGACCGCGGTCTCGATCATGACCACGTACGGCATCTTTTTCTTCGGCCTCATGCTCGCCGCGCACGACAAGTTCGCCGCGGCCGTGTCGAAGGAGTGGCAGGCGTGGACGATTGAATCGCTCTACTGGGTCATGCCGAAAACGGCCGAGCTGCTCACGGCGGTCGTGTCCTTCGTGGGCGGCAAAGCGCTGCCCGCACAACTGTCGCAATCGCTGTCTCCCGCGCCGTTCCTCACCACTGCCGCATTCGGTATTGGATGTCTCATCCTCGCGTCCTGGTTGTTCACTCGAAAGGAGTTCTGAAAATGGGTCGCTCTCCGCTGTTTCGTACTCTCGTAGTCCTCGTAGCCCTTACCGCGCTGGCCATGCCGGCGATGGCGAAGGACGAAGCGCTCTCGCTCGTTCCGGCGAATGCCGTCTCGGTCGGCATGGTCAGGCTAGCCGACATGCGCACGAGCCCGCTCTCGTCGCTCCTCTTCGAGCACACCGACAAGATGAGTTCCGACGGTGAAGCCGAGCGCTTCCTCACCGAAGCCGGCCTCTCGCCGACGAAAGACGTCGACGTGCTCGTCGTCGCCACCTCCCCGCGCACGAACCTCGGCACCGAAGCCGACGTCGTCGTGATCGCGGAAGGCCGCTTCAGCGCCGAGCGTCTGACGGCTGCGCTTCTCGCGCGCGGCGCCGTGAAGAAAGCCAACTACCTCCTGCTTCCCGACGACAAAGACAAGAACGACAACGATAACGGTGCTGTTGCGTTCCCGTCCGCGTCACTCGCCGTCGCTGGCAATGAGCGTGCGGTCATCGCGGCGCTCGCAGCGCGCGCAAACGGTGGCACCGGCTTCCGCAGCCGTGGCGCGCTCGGTCAGGACCTCGGCCGGCTCGACCCCAACGCTACCGCGTGGGCGCTCGTCGACGTGACGCGTGCGGCGCGTCTCGCGAAGGGCGGCACCATCACTACCGGCAGCGGTCCCTCGGGCGAAGCGCTGCAGGCTGCGCTGCGCACCGTTTCGACGGTTGGTGTGTGGGCGAAAGACAAAGGCAACGCCCTCGACCTCGGCGCGTTCGGTCTCTCGAGCGATGCCGAAACGCTCCAGCTTCTCGAAGACACCGTTCGCGGCGGCCTCTCCGCGCTGCGTCTCGCGGTGAAAGAGAAAGCGCCGGAGATGGTGACCGTACTGCGCTCGTTCGACGTCTCGCTGAAGAACGACGCGATCCTGGTCGAAGGCTCGATCCCGGCCGCGCAGCTGCGCGAGATGATGGCCAAGAAGCGCGCGTCGAAGTGACGTGATGAAGTCACGTCATCCCGAGCGTAGCGCGGGATCTGGCGGGCGGGCTCAAAGAGCATTCTCTGCGCCCCACCCGCACAGGTCCCTCGCTCACGCTCGGGATGACAAAGTCATCTACAGGAACCGTCTCATGTGCTCGCGCCACCACGGCCAGTCGTGGCCGAACTGCCCCGGCCACAGCTCGAAGTGATTCGGAATCCCCTTCGAAGACAGCAGGCCGGAAAACTCGCGGTTCTTGTCCACGATCGAATCGTGCTCCCCCGTCGCGATGACCCAGCCGACGCGTCCCACCTTCGCCGCGAGCTCCCCATCCATGTTCGGGATGTAGGCCGTCGGGCAGTGGAAGTAGCAGTTGTCGTCCCAGTAGCCGTCCGTGAACGAGTTGATGTCGTACACGCCCGAAAAGCAGATCGCGCGGCTCACGATGTCCGGATAGCGCGCGGCGAAATTCGCCGCGTGATACGCACCGAAGCTCGCTCCGTACACGGCCAGATCCCCGCGCTGCGCGCGATTGAAAATGTACGGGACCAGCTCGTGCCGCAGATACGCGTCGTACTGCGCATGACGCGCCGCGCGTACCGCCGGGTGCACGTTCTTGTTGTACCAGCTCTCATCATTGACCGTGTCCGGCAGGATCAGCTGGATCTCGCCCGCGTCAACTTTGTCTGACACGGAGTCGGCGAGCTTGAAATCTTCGTTTTCGTTATAGCGACCGGCCGATGTCGGAAAGAGAATCGCCGGCCGGCCGAACTTGCCGAACCAGAGGAATTCCATGTCCCGGCCGAGAGAGGGGGACCACCAGCGAACGTGTTCTCTGTACATAATTTGCCGAAATTCTATACGATGCGCGCCCACATTCAGGGAGAGCAAAGACTATGCGCAAGAAGCGGATCGGCATTTTGTTCGGAATGGAAGACACCTTCCCTTGGGCGCTCATCAACGCCATCAACGAACGGGGTGGGGAAGACGTCGAAGGCAGCGCGGTAGAGATCTCGTATCTGAAGGACGACGGAGTCTTTCCGTACGATCTGATCCTCGACCGCATCAGTCACGAAGTGCTGTTCTATCGCACGTATCTCAAGTGCGCCGCCGCTTCCGGAGTCCGGGTCGTGAACAATCCGATCTGGTGGTCGGCCGACGACAAGTTCTTCGACAATCTCGTCGCCAAAGCCGCGAACGTGGCCGTACCGCGCACCGTAACGCTGCCGCACAAGCAGCATCCGCCCAACACCGAAGCCAAGTCCTTCCGCAACATGCGCATGGTGAACTGGGATGAAGTCTTCGAATACCTCAGATGGCCGATCTTCATGAAACCTGCTTACGGAGGCGGCTGGAAAGACGTCTACAAGTGTGACAACCCCGAGGAGTTTTTCTCGGCCTACGACCAGACCCGCGACCTCGTGATGATGGCGCAGGAAGCGATCGACTTCGAGCTCTACTACCGCTGCTACGTCCTCGGCCGCAGCCGCGTCCGCATCATGGCCTACGATCCGAAAGCGCCGTTCCATGAGCGCTACGTGAAAAATCCGCCGCCGATGGAGCCCGAGTTCGAAGCGCGCATCGTCCGCGACGCGCTCGCGCTCTGCGACGGCCTCGGGTACGACATGAACACGGTCGAGTTCGCGGTGCGCGATGGCGTTCCCTACGCGATCGACTTCATGAACTGCGCGCCGGACGCGGATGTGAACTCGGTCGGTCAGGAGAATTTCGACTGGATGGTCTCGAACATGGCCGAGGTGCTGATCGAGATGGTTCGCGGCGAAAAGAAGTTCGAGCTGACTGGAAATTGGCCGACCGTCATGGACACGAAGAAGGACATCGGCAAGCCCGTAGCATAAACTCTCGGCCATGGCGCCAACACCGTCGTTCACACTCGGCATCGAGGAAGAGTTCCAGGTCGTCGATCCGCAGACGCGCGAGCTCAAGTCGCATATCCACGAGCTCTTCGCCGAAGGCGAGAAACGGCTGAAGGAAGAGATCAAGCGTGAGATGCATGACGCGGTGATCGAGGTCGGCACGCCGATCTGTCAGAACATCGCGCATGCACGACGCGAGATCACGCGCCTGCGGCGCGAGATCATCACGCTCACGGACGAAGCGGGATTGGTCATCGCGTCCGCAGGCACGCATCCGATCTCGCATTGGGCGGACGTGCCGATCACGCCGCACGAGCGCTACGACCAGATCGTGTACGAGCTGCAGATGCTCGCTCGCGCGAACCTGATCTTCGGCCTGCACGTTCACGTCGCGGTCGAAGATCTCGAGACGCGCATCCAGATCATGAACGCCGTGCGCTACTTCCTGCCGCACGTGTTCGCGCTCTCCGTGAACTCGCCGTTCTGGTGCGGACACAACACGGGCTGGAAGAGCTACCGCGCGAAAGTGTTCGAACGCTTCCCGCGCACCGGCCTTCCCGATCACTTCGACCGCCTCAGCGATTACGACGCGTACGTCAACACGCTCATCAGCACCAAGACCATCGACAACCCGAAGAAGATCTGGTGGGACGTCCGTCCGCACCCGTTCTTCCCGACCCTCGAGTACCGCATCTGCGACGTGCCGATGCGCATCGACGAGACCATCTGCTTCGCCGCACTCTTCCAGGCGCTGACCGTGAAGCTCTACCGCATCCACTCGAAGAACATGGGCTGGCGCCAATACCGCACTGCCCTGCTCAACGAGAACAAAGCGCGCGCCGCGCGATTTGGAATCGGCGGCAAGCTCATCGACTTCGGCAAAGGCGAAGAAGTGCCTTACGGCGAGTTGCTCGACGAGTTGCTGATGTTCGTCGATGACGTCGTCGACGAGCTCGGCTCGCGCGAGGACGTCTACTACGCACGCGAGATCATGAAACGCGGCACCGGCGCCGACCGCCAGCTCGCCGTTTACGAGCAACGAAATGACCTGCGCGATGTGGTGGATTACATCGTCGCGGAGACGAGACACGGGGTGGTTTGAGAGTCGTAGAGGGATAGAGTCTTAGAGTCTTAGAGAAAGAACCCGTGGCCCACGACCCTCTACGACTCTAAGACTCTACGACTCTAAGACAACGCGAACCCGCTCCCATCCCAAAGAACGAGAGAGACCCAACCGAACTTGACTCCCCTCACCTTCCCCGTTCCGATGCCGACGCACGACATCCACGTTCCGCCTCCGTTCTTCGAATACGTCCGTCTCGAGGACGATTCACTGCCGGAGGCGCGGCACGACCGCATCGACGTCGCGCTGCTCGACATGAACCATTCGTGGCCGAACGTCGGCCATGACGGGCTCGTACATGTGGTGCTCGAGGCTGCTGAATGCATCCGCGGCGAGCTGGAGCGCAACGGGATGAAAGTGCGCGTGCTCTCGCACGACGTCCGTCGCAAGAACGCCGTTCCCGTTTCTCCAAACGGACGTTTCCAGATCTACATCGGCACCGGCGGACCCGGACATCTCGATCCGCGCCTCAATGACGGCATCCACGAATGGAGCCAGGGCGTCGCCGAAGACGCGACATGGGAAGCGCCGCTTTTCCGTCTGTTCGACGACATTCTCGCCGACCGCAATGCCGCGATGATCGCGGTCTGTCACTCGTTCGGGCTCGTCTGCCGCTGGTCCGGCGTGGCCGTGCCGATGCTGCGCGAGGAAAAGAGCAGCGGCATGCCCCTCAATCGACTCTCGCGCGAAGCGAGAGAGCATCCGTGGTTCTCGCAGTTCGCGCGCGAGCTTCCCGATCGCGAGCACTTCCGCGTCATCGACAATCGTCTCTTCGATCTGATCTTCGATCGCACCGGCAAGAGCATTCCGATCGCGTTCGAAGCGGCCGGCAGCAGCGCTCTCACGATGATCGAGCTCGCCCGCGACGCCTCCGGCACCATGCCGCGCTTCCTCGGCGTCAATCATCATCCCGAGATCATCGACCGCGATCACATCATGCAGGTCCTCGACGAGAAGCGCGCGCACGGAGAGGTCTCCGATCAGTGGTACGACGAGCGCGCGACGACAATGCGCGATCTCTTCCGCGGCGAGAACGAACGGCAGAGCCGGCTGACTTCGCAGTACACGCTGATCGAGCCGCTGCGCCATCACCTGGAGCGAGTGGTTCGCGAGCGGACTTGATCCCCGCATAGAATCGCGTCGGATGTCACCCTCCGGTCTCAACATCGTCGCCATCGGCGGCGGGACGGGCCTCTCGACGCTGCTTCGCGGCCTGAAGCGATTCGTCGACGGCGACGGTCCCTGGTCCGTCCGTGACCTCGGCGCGATCGTCACGGTCACGGACGAAGGCGGCAGCTCCGGCGTCCTGCGTAAAGAGTTCGGGATGCTGCCGCCGGGCGACATCCGCAACTGCATCGTCGCGCTCGCGGAAGAGGAACAGCTCCTCTCGCAACTCTTCTCGTATCGCTTCGACACCGACTCCGCGCTCAAAGGTCACTCCCTCGGCAATCTGCTGCTGATGGCGATGACGGAGATCACGGGCGGCTTCGACAACGCCGTGCTCGCCGCGTCGGAAGTTCTCGCGATCCGCGGCGAGATCTATCCCTCGAC
>DASYLL010000070.1:0-25304 GCA_036009605.1 Thermoanaerobaculia bacterium
CGATTGATGGGGTAGGCGCCGGCATTTCCGAGAATCGTTCCGGGCGTGATGCCGGCGAAGCGGACGATGGGGGTGTCATTGCCGGCCAGAAGGTTGACGTTCGTGCTCCGATCGCCGTAGCCGTAGCGCGCTTCCTGCACCGTGTTTTGGTTGAGCACGTTCGTCCACGTCAGACCGAAATTCGACTGCTCGTTGTCCTGCAGGGTCTGTTCGCCGATGATCAACTCGCCATTTTCGCGACGCTGCGCGCTTTGCTGGTATCGCGCGAAGACCGTATTCGACGAATTCATGTTGTAGTCGAGGCGCGCGGAGGCATCGCGATCGGGATAGTCCGCGAATTGCGGATATTGATAGGCGCGATTCGAGAGCTGTGGCGCATTGGGCGATACGCCGGAAGGGAAGCGCGCGAGAATCGAGTCCTGCCACGCGCGATTCGCCGGTGTGTCATTGCCGAGAGTGAGACGGGGGAGGTTCAGGTCGCTGGGGAGAATCAGAGGGCGACTGACGATCGTGTTGCCCTTGAACTCCGTCGAGTCGAGATTGGCGAAGATGAAGAGCCGATCGCGAAGAATGGGCGCGCCGATCGTCGCGCCGTATTCGCGACGGTAATTATCAGGTTTCGGCTGCGTGCGCGCGAACCAGCTTTTCTCGTTCCACTGGCCGTCCTGTGCGTAGCCGTAGATTTCGCCGGCGATGCTGTTGGTGCCCGATTTCGTCTGCACGAGCACGACTGCACCATAGCCGCGTCCGAATTCGGAGCTGTAGCTGTTGCTCAGGACCTGAAACGACTGAATGGTCGCGAGTGCGACGCCCTGGCGATGCTGGTTTTCGGATGAGTCGTCGTTATTGACGCCATTGATTTGAAACGTCGTTCCGCGCGTACCCGCGCCATTGAAGTTGGCCGACGAGCCGACGGACAGCGTCGGATTGTCCATGCCGCCGGTGGGATTCGTTTCCTGATAGCCGGCCAGCGTCGCCGCGAGTCCGAGGAAACTGGTCTGGTTCGTCTGCGGAATGGCCATGATCTCTTCCGCGCGCATCGTCTGTTTGATCTCACCGTCACTGGTGTTGATGCGCGGCGCGTCCGCCGTCACGGTGACGGTTTCGGACAAGGTGGGATCGAGTGTGAAGTTCTGTACCGAGGTCTGGTTCAGATCGACGCGCGCATTGCGACGGGTCTGCGGTGCGAAGCCGGAGAGCTCCGTCTGCACGTCATAGAGACCGATCGGCAGGAACGGCACATTGAAGAACCCGTCCGCGTCCGTGACGACCACGCGAACGAGCCCCATGCTCGCGCTGCGAATCGTGACCGTGACGCCGGGAAGACTGCCGCCGGAACGATCGGTGATCGTGCCGTTCATCGTGCCGGCCACCGTTTGCGCGGAAAGCGGTGTGGCCGCGAGGATCACCAGGGCGAGGGATACAAAGATACGGAACCGCGTGAACTGAGTCATTCGGAGTCCCCTTCATCTCGATCGCAACTGCTGGAACGGGGACAAATTATGACGGTTGGGGAAGGACGTCAATGCGGAAGAGGGATGGTGACGGGGAGCCGGCCGGTCATCGCTGCCTCGCCGTACAGCGCGCGAACGGCGGCGGTCTGCATCACCGGCTGCACGCCGTACGCGCAGAGGTAGGTCTGCAGCGTGGGCAGGTCGCGCAGCACGTACGGTGATCCGAACGATACCGCGACGGTCTTCACGTTCGGTGGCAGGCGTTTCATCAACTCGTGCGCCGCGTCGGGGAGGCGGAGATGGCCGGCGCCGGAGACGGCGCGAACGGCGAGTGCGAGTAGAACGACGTCCGCGTTGTTCGCGGCGGCGAGGATCGCGTCGGTGTCTTCGAGGCGCGAGTCTCCATCAAGTTGAAACGCGACCGGTTTCTGCGTGGCTCGTCGCGCGATCTGTTCCTGCACGAGCGCTGCGGGATTCCGCACTTCGACGAGATCGCTGATGGTGACGATCACGACACGCGCGTTCTTCGACAGCGGCAGCACGCCCTGTTCTTCGCGCACGAGCGTGATGGCGCGGCTGGCGATGTCGGCTGCGATGCGTCGATGCTCGGCGGTGTCGACGTTGCGGAAGATCCCGTCCGGCGACGGCGGCTGTTTGTCGAGGTTGCGTTTGGCGAGAAGAATGCGGCGCACCGATTCATCGATGCGCGACTCGGAGATTCTTCCGCTGCGCACGGCGTCTTTCACCGCGGCGATGGCGGTATCCGTGTCCGCCGATTTGAGAACGATGTCCATTCCCGCTTCGATCGCGCGCACGGCCGCTTCGCCCGCGGCGTAGTGCGCAACGAGACCGCCCATGTCGAACGCGTCGCCAATCACGAGGCCTTTGAATCCGAGATCGCGGCGGAGGAGATCGGTGATCACGCGCGGCGACAGCGATGCGGGCACGACACCCGCGCGCGTCGTCTCCGCAGCGTCCTGGGTGTAGACGTTCTCCGCCGCGGCTTCGTCGGGAGGACGCACGGGTGCGGGCGTGTTGTCGAGTGCGGGGATGCCGAGGTGGCCGATCATGATCGAGGCGACGTTGGCGTCGATTGCAGCGCGGAACGGAACGAGCTCGACGCGATCGAGTCGCGCGCGATCGACGTCGAGGACCGGCAGCGAGCGATGCGTGTCGACGCGCGTGTCGCCGTGTCCGGGGAAGTGTTTCGCCGTCGCGAGCATCGGCTGCGATTGCACGCCGCGCACGAACGCGGCGACGAAGTGTCCGACGCGTTCCGGATCTTCGCCGAAGCTGCGCGTGTTGATCACCGGATTGTCGGCGTTGACATTTACGTCGGCGACCGGCGCGAAGATGTAGTTGATGCCGATCGCGCGTGCTTCCATCGCCGTGATGCGACCCGCGGTTTCGGCGAGCGCGACGTCGCCGGTCGCAGCGACAGCCATCGCCGGTGGCCAGTACGTCGTGTCCGCAAAACGCATCCCGATGCCGGCTTCGAGATCGGCGCTGACGAAGAGCGGAATCGGCGCGAGCTCCTGCAGCTTGCGTGTGATCCACGCCGTGTCGTGCACGTTCGACGCGTACCAGATCACGCCGCCGACGTGGTTGTCGCGCACGTGCCGCCGCAGTTCCTGCCAGGTCGCGGAGTCTTCGTTCATGAAGCGGCCGTGCGCCGCGACGATGAACATCTGGCCGATCTTCTCGTCGAGCGAGAGATCTTCGACGCGCGTGGTTGCGCACGCGCTCAGCAGAAAGAGAAAGAGGAAAGCGAAGCGGCGCATGAACTGCGTCGATAATAGAGGAGCATGCGAACGATTCTTCATGGTCTCGTGGCTCTCTTCCTTCTCGCGTCGTCGCTTTCCGCCCAAATGCTTTCGGCTCAGGCGATCCCTTCCGCCGAGTATCAGGCGCGCCGCAATGATCTCGCGAGCGCGATCGGTCCGAACGGCGTGTTCATCGCGCTGTCGCCGACGCCGGCGACGCGCAACGGCGGCGTGGAGTGGCCGTATCGTCAGGACGATGATCTGAAGTATCTGACCGGCATCGATGAGCGCGATACGGCGCTGGTCATTCTTCCTTCCGAAGGAGACTGGCGCGATGTGATCTTCTCGCGGCCGTTCGATCCGACGGCCGAGCTCTGGACGGGACCGATCCCGACCGCGGACGAGGTCAAGGCACGCAGCGCCGTCGAAAAGATCGAGCTGTTCGATCAGTTCGAGCCGTTCCTCGATGCGCTGTTCGGCGGCAAGCCGTGGGGCACGACGACCGAGTATCGCGCGTTCCGGACTCCCGGTTTCCCGGCCTTCCGCGAGATCCAACGCGAAGGCCGCGCCACCGTCTGGCTCCTCCTCGGCGACCGCGCAGCAACCGCTGCCCCGGTGAAGGAACTGCTCGCGAAGCTGCGGACGAACTATCCCGAGCTGCAGTTCCGCGACGCGACGCCGCTGCTTCTGCGCCTGCGCGAGGTGAAGAGTCCCGCGGAGCTTGCGTTGCTCGAGCGTGCGATCGACATCACCGATCAGGCGCAGCACGCGGCGATGTTGCGCGCATTGAAAGCGACGCATGAGTATCAGATCGAGGCGACGATCGAGTTCACGTATCGCGATCGCGGCGCCGATGGATGGGGCTTCCCGTCGATCGTCGCATCAGGTCGCAACGCCACGATTCTTCATTACGAAACGAACAACGCTGCGATCGAGTCAGGCGCGCTCGTGCTGGTCGACATCGGCGCGGAGGTCGATGGCTACACGGCCGACATCACGCGCACGTTCCCCGCGGACGGCACGTTCACGCCGGAGCAGCGCGCAATTCACGATGCCGTGTTGCGCGCGCAGAACGAGAGCATGAAGTTGATGCGTCCGGGCGGCAGTTTCTCAGCGACCAATCGCCGCGCCGAAGAAGTCCTCGGCGAGGAGTTGCTGAAGCTGGGACTGATCACCCGCAATGAGATCGATCAGGTGCGCATGTACTACCGACACGGCGTCGGCCATCCGATCGGCCTGCAGGTTCACGATGTTTACGATCGTCAGCGTCCGTTCGAAGAGGGGATGGTCGTCACGAACGAGCCGGGTATCTATGTGCGCCGCGCGGACATCGTGGCCAGTGCGTTCTACAAGAAGCTGACGGATGAGGAGCGGACGAAGGTCGACGCGGCCCTCACGAAATACGAGAACATCGGCGTGCGGATCGAGGACGATTTGTTGATCACGAAAGGGGATCCGCGGTTGTTGTCGAAGTCGCCAAGGTCGGCGGCGGAGATTGAGGCGTTCATGAAGGTGGAGTGAAATTCAAGTGGAGGACACCTCGTTCCTCCATTTCGGAGGAACCGCTATGGCCACTCTGAATATCAAGAACTTTCCCGATCGGCTTTACCGCCGCATCAAGCAGCGCGCTGGGAAAAACCGACGGTCCATTTCACAGGAAGTCGTGCAACTCCTGGATGAAGCGGTGACGCAACCGGCGCGCGTGTCTCTTCTGGAGCTCGAAGGTCTCGGCAGGGAAGTATGGGAGAAAGCGCTCGCCGGCAAAGATGCGGCGGAGTACATCGCTGAAGAGCGTGACGCTTGGAGCTGACTGCGGCAATCGGTGACGGCCCGGTTGCTCTCGACAGCGCGATCTTCATCTACTTCATCGAGCAGCATCCTCGATATCTCCCGTTGCTCCGGCCGCTCTTCATGCAGATCGATGCGGGGCGGATTCACGCCATCACATCCGAGCTCACGCTTCTCAAGACTCTGGTCCTGCCTTACCGTTCGGGAGAACGAGACCTCGCAGCAAAGTACGAGACCATCCTCACGAATGGCCGTGGCCTCACACTCGTTCCCATGCATCTGCCAGTGATTCGATTGGCAGCAGAGATTCGTGCCGCAACTTCGGCTCGGACCGCAGATGCTCTGCAACTGGCGACTGCGCTGCTATGGAATTGCACTGCGTTTCTGACGAACGACCGAAGACTTCCTCAACTGCCGGCTCTTCAGATTCTGCAACTCGACGCGTTCATGAAGTAGCCACGTCGTCCATTCAATGGCTGCTGGCGCGCCTTCGCGGGCAAAGCGAGCGCATGATCGAAACCCGATCCGCGAACTCTTCCGCCGCGGCGAGATCCGCATGGCCGTTGCCATCGAAATCCGCGAATGCGAACCAGATCGCGGATGGTCCGAAATGAACGGGAGAGTTGAACGTGCCGTCTCCATTGCCGGCGAGGAGCGACAGGTCGCTGCCGTTGACGAGTACATCCTGTCTGCCATCGCGATTCATGTCCGCGACTGCGATGACGCTTGGAAAGTTGCCGGTGTTGTAGAGCGTCCGCGTGCCGAAGGTACCGTTTCCCTGGCCGGGAAGAATCGATACCGCGCCTGACATGGAGGGGGCGGCCAGGTCGGGAATACCATCGCGATTGAAATCTCCCACCGCGAGCGAATAGGGCGCCGACGCCACCGGGTAGCTCACTGATGGCGCGAATGCACCTGCTCCATTTCCGAGGAGAACGGACAACGCATTCGCGCCGCGGTTCGCCACTGCCAGGTCGAGCGTACCGTTTCTGTCGAAATCGCTCGTGACGATGTCCTGGGGATTCATGAGTGTTGCGTAGTGCACCGCCGTTTCGAAGGTTCCGTCGCCCTTGCCGATCAGAATGGAGACGTTCGCGCTGTTGACGTTCGCGATGGCCAGATCGGTCGTTCCATCGCGATCGAAATCGCCAACGGCGATGCCATTGGGAGTGAGGCCGACGGTGTATGAGGTCGGTGCGGAGAACGTCGCGTTTCCCTGTCCCATCAGAATCACGATCGACTGCGCGGTCCAATCGGCGACCGCGAGATCTGCCTTCCCGTCCGCGTTGAAATCGCCTGCGGCGACGGGGTTTCCGACGTTCAGCGTGGAGATGGTGCTCGGCGCAGAGAATGTTCCGTTTCCTGCGCCGAGGAAGATCGAGATTGTGGTGAGCGTGCGACTCCGCACTGCGAGATCGATCTTTCCATCGCTGTTGAAATCGGCGGTGGCGATGGAGGCTGGTCTGGCTCCCGCCGCGAACCCGACGCCATCCGTGAACGCCGCACAAGCAGCGTAGATCCTCGGCGGCATGATCAACGCGATGGCGATGATCATTGACATTGTTCTCATGATGCTCATTGCATTCATCCCTTCACGATCAACCACGCGCCGCCGATCGTCATCGCCAAGCCGATTCCTCGCGTTACATCGAATGAGCGGTCGATGAGCATCGCTGCGGCGAGTTGCGCGGCGATCGTGATGACGATCGTGCGCGAGAGTCCGAATCGCGGAGCGGTGTAGCCGATGCCGCCGACGATGACGAGGCCGAGCAGACCCGCGCTCCATGCGTACCAGGGGATGTCGCGGAGGCTCCCGGCGGGATTGCGTCGCGTGAGCCAGAGAATCGCGGCGACCACGGCGCCGGCGCCGTAGGTGATGAAGACGCTCGTCGCGGTGCCCGCGGTGCGCGTGATCATCGCCATGAAGTGGCCTTGAACCGCGACGGCAATGCCGGCAGCGATGGCGATGCAGATGAGAAGCAGCGTGCCTGTCATGAGCGAAGCGTAATTCAGTCGTAGCGTGCGTCGATGAACCATTCGGTCGATGCCGTCGACTGGTACACGCGATAGATGCCGCCGCGTTCAAGCTCGACGTCCCAGTATTCGCGCGCGGCCGGTGCGTCGGTCCACCAGCCGTCTTCGATGCGCCATGGTCCTGATGACACGCGCACGGGGCCGGAGAGATCGCCGTCGCCGCCGATGGCGCTGATGTGCGTTGCGCCGTCGTTCTGTCGCGTGATCACTTCCACGGCGACGGGCGGTCGGAAGATGCGCGCGGCGAGAAGCGCGCGGCTTTTCTGCGACTTGTGGCGAGCGTTCGGCGGAGGAGGCGGCGCGTATTCGCCGAGGTCGTAGCGTTCGGGGAGATGGCCATCGACGGTCATGGCCATGCCGACGCGGTTTTCGCCGAGGAGCGAGATGAGTCGCGCGATGGTCGTGGCGAGTTTTTCCGGCGACAGCGCCGCGGGGCCGAAGAGCGAGAGTTGTGCGCGGCGCGGACGGTCAGGATGCGCGACGATCGAGAAACCGACCACCGGCGCGCCCGGCGGATTTTTTTCGAGGTCGAGACGCAGGAGTGTGAGCATCGTTTTCACATCGCGCGTCGGAGCGGGGAGATCGATGGCGCGTGAATAGAAACCGTCGGGCTCGAGCGTCAGCGTGAGCTCGAGTCGCTTGCACGCGAAGCCCTGCATTTCCATCCGCTGGCTCAGGCGATCGAGTGCCGCGTTGGCGATGAAGAGAAACGGCTCGAGCGCGACGAGCGGCCATTCGATCTCCATCCCTTCACGAAAATCGGGCGGCAGCGGGCGCGGGATCAGCGGACGCGGATCGATGCCGCGTGCGGCGTAGTGCAACTCGCGTCCGAGCTCGCCGAGGCGGCTGGCGACTTCGCTTTCGGGGAGGCTGGCGAGGTCGCCGATCGAGTCGATGCCCCAGCGTCGCAACGTTGTCGCGGCGTCGAGCTCCGGCGTCAGTCGCGCGAGCGGCAATGGCGCGAGGAACTCCGATTCTTTTCCTGCTTCGACGATTGTTGGTGATTGCGGAAGCTCCGCTGCAACGCGTGCCGCAAGCTTGCTCGCCGCGATGCCGACGCGCGCGGGAAGACCCATGCGCTCGCATGCGCGAACGGCGGCTTTCGCGAGCTCGATTTCGTCGTTTTTGAAATGACGCGCCATGCCGGTGATGTCGACGAACACCACGCCTTCGCCCGCATCTTCGACGCGCGGCGAGAACGTCTCGGCGACTTCGAACAGCGCTTCCTGTGCGGTGCGTTCGCATTCGGTGTCGCGGGCGCGTGCGATGAGTTTCGGGATGATCGAGCGTGCCTGTGCGAGTGAGAGTCCGGCGCGAATTCCTTTCACGCGTGCGCGGCGTGTTGCCGCGATCACGTGCGCGTTCTGCGCGTTGCCTTCGGTGATCGCGAGCGCTTCCTGCAGCAGATCGGGCTCGCTGCGGAGGCGTGCGGCGAGCGGAAACATCGGGACGAAGAAGCAGGCAATGCGGGTCATCGAGTGGCCTCCGGCGTGAGCAGCGTGGTCGTGGCGTGGGCGCCGGGGCGGAGGTGCCGATGTTTTTCGAGCGTCACGGAGATGTCGATTCCTTCGAGGATGCGCGGGGCGTTGCCGCGGCCGATCCAGCGCGCGCGGGAGGCCGAGCCTTTCATCACCGCTTCGCTCGCGGTGCCGGTGATGGGATAGGGCGACGATACGAGCATCGCGGTGTTGTGCGATTCGGCGGTGCGCGCGAGGCGGACCCACGCGGCGTCGGGCGCGCGGCGGCCGCGGATGGGATGCAATCCGACGTCGACGATCACGAGCTGGAAGCCGGTGGCGGTGACCATCTCCGCGCTCATCACCGCTTCTTTCACGCTGCGTGGACGCACCCACAACAGGCGTCGCAGATCGACGCCGTTCTCTTCGGCGATCTGCGGATCGAAGTGATCGCCGAGGTCGACGAGCGCGGCGGCTTCGCCCATCGACGTCGCGGCGGCGAGTATAGATAGAACGATGGAGAAGCGGCCGGCGGCGCGGCGCGAGACGAGCTCGATGAGTTTCCCGCGATGCAATCCGCCGCCGAGGAGGGTGTCGATGGCGTCGAGGGTCGTGGGGAGGATTGCGGATTGACCGCTGTTCGCGGCGCCGCGGAGAAGTTCCGCGCCGCTGCGGACTTTTGCGGCGAACGAGGGACCGAGCGCCGCGCGGAGTTGCCGCATCGCGGGACTCTCCCCGGGATCTACGGGAGGTGGAGGGGGGACGAGGGTGGGGGCGGTGTGGCTCGGGTCGAGGTCGAGGAGCTGAAACTGCCAGTCGAGACGTGGAGCGGGAGCAGCCATGCAAGTCCGTTTACGAGGGACGATGCTAGGCGGTAACGAAGCGTAAAGACAAGGGAATGTGAGGCCGCGTCGTCCGCTCCCTCGGGAGTCACAAAAGTGTCTGTTTCTTCCTGGACGGTGCGACTACGGATCGTGGAGCCGGCACGGCCGGCTGCGCTGATGCTCCGCTGATGCACGTACGGCTGCCCAGTGGGTTTCGTTTTCGAGTACGCGGGGCTGGTGGGAGGACGATCCCACTGGCAGCCGTACGTGCCGATCGGCGGAGCAATCAGCCGGCCGGCTGGCCATCCGTTAATAATGCATGCAATAATGGCGTCTCGAAAAGGAAAGGAGCTGTCGCTAATGAAACGTGCTGCCATTCTTCTCACTCTCGCTGCTCTTCTGGCTTTCGCCCCCTCTGCCTTTGCCTGCGTCAAGTGCAACACCACGGTGGGGTGCTACGGGACCGAGACCGGCGAGCCCGGCCGGATCAACTGCGAGTTCGAAGATGGAGTCTGTCATGTGTCGGGACTCTGTCAGGGCTTCGCCGCGTCTGAGACTGAATTCGCGGTCAGTTACACCGTGGCGGAGGTTGTCGTGGAGACCGAAGAGGCTTCGGATCTGACGACGAATTTGCAGAAAGCCGAGAAGGCTGTCGTCGAGCAGTGATTTGCCGTGGGGACGAGCGCCAATCGCGCCTCGTCCCCGCTTTGCTCAGTTCGCGATGGCGATCCTCGCGTTCACCGAGATCGCCGGACCGTTGTCGCCTTCCTTGCCATGTGGGTTTCTGGGGATGTACTTCCGGATCGCGCCGGGCTGGAAGACGATGGCGAGCGTCGAGCCGCCGTAGCTGAAGTATCCGAGCGACTCGCCTTTGGCGAGTCGCTGTCCCGGCTTCACGCCGATCGTGATCGACGAGATCTCGGTGATGCCGATGGGAATGACGCAGACCATCCCGATGACGGGGTCGTCGCTCTCGATGTAGACCAGGCCGCGGACGTTGGTGGCGGTCTCGTAGCCGAGGGAGAGCACGCCGGCGTTGGGATCGGGACCGGCGGATTCGGCTTCCGTGAAGGTCAACTGGTTGACGATCTCGGTATGGCGCACGGTACCGTCGATGGGGGAGTGCCAGCGGTGATAGTTCGCTCCGCTGAGGAATGACTGGAAGACGTCGCCGCCTACGAAGCGGTCCACATACTCCGATCCGTTCAGCACGTTCAGCAGGGAATACGGCTGTCCCTTCAGCCAGAATTGGTCGAGCAGTTTCACACCGCGGGCGATGTTGTAGACCGTGCCGTCGTTCGCTGACACGATCACCTTCGGATCGCCGGGATCGGAGATCGGCCGCGCTTCGGGCTTGATCTCGCGATGGAAGAAGTCGTTGTACGAAGTCCATCCCCAGTGCGGCGCCTTCTTGTCCGGGATGATGAACTCCTGCAGCTCGTACTGCTTGTACGCCGGCTTCGACAGCCAGCCGTATCTGGTCGTGTTCAGCACATACGTGCTGGCCGGGCTGTCGAGGAATCGGCACCATTCGTTGAGAATGCGCACGATGGCGTCGTTGATGGCCGGATAGCGGAACGCGGCGTAGCCCGCGGTGGTCATCATCATGTACGCGAAGAGCGAGGAGACGGGGAAGAAGTTCTGCTTCTTCGGATCGGGGTTGTAGCGCGGCGCGGTCTCGACGATGAGGTCGAGCGTGGCCAGCATCTCTTCGATGTTTTCCGCCGTCGCGTGTCCGGGCTCCTGCTGGCGGATCATTTCCTCGACGTACATCCGCACGATCGCGTCGTTGTGGATCAGCTCCGCGAAGGCCGTCACGCTGGGACTGATCCACGAGTCCCGCCCCTTGCGTCGCTTCTGCGCTTCCTTCTTCAACTCGCGCGCATAGTCGCCTGCGGCTTTATGGTCGGGTGGGAGATACCGGGCTACGTATCCGAACAGGCGGCGATAGCGGGTTCGGATGTCAGTCTCTTTGCGCAGCGGCATGGTTGGGCTGCCTCCGATGGAAGGAGAGTGAGGATGGGCCTTTTTCCCTACCAGCGAAAACGTTGCCTCGGGGTAGGGAGCTCGACTGGAAGGCAGTCTTGATTTACGGCAGTTGAGCAGGCTATAAGGCGTTACCACATTCCGCATTCGAAAGGTTCTCCATGTCCCATCGTCTGGTTATTGCCGTAGTGCTTTGCGGTCTTCTGGCCGCGTCCACCTTCGCGCAGCCGTCCGCCTCACCCAGCAAGGCGCTCCTCGAGGACGCCGCTTCCTACGCCGCACAGAACAAGGTCAGCCTCGACGAGGCCGTGCGCCGCCTGAGCCTCCAGGACGAGATCGGACGTCTCGAGGAAACGCTGGCCAAACAGGAGCCGAGCTTCGCCGGTCTGTGGATCGAACATGGCCCGGAATTCAAGATCGTCGTTCGTTTTCAGGATCCGGCGGCCGAGGGGCGCTTGCGTGCCCGCATGAAGGGGACGGGGCTCGCGCGAGTGGCGCGGGAGACGCGTCTCGCCACGGTGTCGCTCGCGCAGCTCGAGAAGCGCCGCGCCTCCTCAAAGCAGCGCGCGAAAGGCCTCGGCTTCGACGTCGACATGGACATCAACGTCAAAGAGAACCGCGTCGAGATGTACTCGACTCGTGCCCAGGGGCTGCGCGCCGCGATCGCGAACGCGAGGGCGATTCTGCCGGAGCGTGTCGAGGTGGTCGCCGTACCGGAGCTTGCCCAGCCGACCGTCCTGCGCGGCGGTGAGGGAGATCCGGGATACTGCAGCGGCGGATTCACAGTCCGCAACGCCGACGGCTCAGTCCTCGGCATCTCGACTGCCGGACACTGCGGAAACGTGCAGTTGTTCCAGGGGATGGCTCTGCCGCTGGTCGCGGAGTATTTCTACGACGCCGGGGACGCGCAGTGGCACTCTGCCTGTGGCTACACCGACGTCAGCAACGAGTTCAACAGCGGCCTCGGATACCGCGCCTGTACGGGTCAGCGCCTCCGCAGCCAGCAGGCCATCGGCACGTATGTCTGCAAGAACGGCAATGCCACCGGCCGTACCTGCGGCTACATCCAGAGCAAGAGCTACAACCCGAGCTACATCCCCGGCAACGGTGAAGACTCGTACATCCGCGTGAACGGCTATGGTGCGACTCTCTCCGCGCCGGGCGACAGCGGCAGCCCGTGGTTCGTCGAGAATCTCGCTTACGGCATCACCAGCGGTGCGATCAACGACGGCGACGCGATCTACATGGCCGTTGACTATCTGCCATGGGTCGGGGCTTACGTGCTCACGTACGACCCGGGCCCGGGCTGCAGCGTACCGCCGGTGGCGACCTTTGGTTACAACGCCTCGAGCACGTCGGTGGACTTCAACGCCTCCGGCAGCTACGACCCGGACGGCAGCATCGTCAGCTACGCGTGGAACTTCGGCGACGGCACGACAGGATCCGGCGCGACTACGAACCACGTGTTCCCGTACGAGGGGTATTTCACGGTCACCCTCACGGTGACGGACAACACCGGCAAGATCGGGCAGTCCGTGCAGAGCGTCTACGCCGGAACGTATACCGATCCGTGCGGCGGCGATCCGTGCTGTGGCACGTACTGCTGCGGCAATCCCTACTGCCTCGAGCCGTAATTCTCTTGCACGGTGATCCTCCCCGAAGAGGAGGGTCACCGTGCGCCTCGGTCACTGAAGAATCCGAATCACTGTTTTTCCGCCGTCGCTTTTCTTCTTCGCGACGCGAATGGCCACGGTCTGTCCGACCCGAAGCGCTGCGACTGACGCTTTGGCCCGGTTTGCGGTCCGCAAATCCCTCACGACCAGCGACGCGGTGTTTCCCAGGTTCACGGATGAGTTGTCTTCGAACGTGATCACGGTGCCTTCGGTGGTGGTCGTCACTGACGCGATGACGCCGCGGGTCTTCTCCGCCTTCTTCTCGTGACCGCGGGCCGCGGCGTTCGCTTCTGCTCTGGTCCCGGCAGGAGTGACGGGTGCCTTCGCTGCGAAGAGGGAATCGGAAGTGAGGCCGGCCAGCAGTATGACGAACAGGAACCCGAACAGGCGCTTTCTCATGGTCATGAACAATCCGATCGCGGTCGTCGACATGATCAACAGGAGTCGGCCCAGCGGTCCGAAGATGGGAACCTGAGCCGGCGCAATCGTCGCATCGTTGATCGTGGCCACCGCAGTCGGGGTTGCGCCGAGCGTCGCACCGCCCGTGGGGGTGTCGAGGGTCAGAACGAAATTCTCCGGTCCTTCCGTGAGCGCGTCCAGGAGGATGGGGACATTGAACGTCTTCGGTGCGCTGTCGCCCGCGAGGAACGTGATCGTGCCGCTTGTGGGGGTAAAGTCGGCCCCCGACGTAGCGGTACCGCTGCTCGTGGAGTAATTGACGGACACGCTGCCGTCGCTGCCGCCTGTGCGTGTCACGGTCACGGTGAGAACCCCGCCGTCCTCATCGACGGTGTAGGTCGGGCTGCTGAACTGGACGGTACCGTTCTGCACGTCCTCCAGGTCGTTGATCGTGACTGTCGTCGTGGAGGGAACGCCGAGGGTCGCGCTCTCGGGCGTGGACAGCGTGACGGTAAACGTCTCAGGTCCTTCCAGGGTCGCGTCATCGAGGATCGGGATGATGATCGACTGGCTGATCTGCCCCGTCGCGAAGGTGATGGTCCCGGCCGTGGTCGTGTAGTCGGAGCCCGCGGTGGCCGTCCCCGGGGCGGTGGTGTAGTCGATTTCCGCGGGATCGGTTCCACCCGTGCGCGTCACGGTGACGGTCACGGTCCCGTCGACCTCATTCACGGTATACGTTGGCGAGTCGAAGGCGATCGTTCCGCCGTCGACCTCGACGGCTCCTATGTCCGCGGCCGTGCCGGCGGGACGCGTGACTCCGCGCTGGTCGGTGGTGAGGCCCGGGGTCAATGCCAGATTGGCGCTGTCGATCACGGGGCTGCCGACGTTGGGAAGGTGCGTCTCGGTTGGGCCGCCGTTGTCGGCAAGAGGCCCGAGGTCGGGATCCGTGCCGGTGATGTTGTTGCCGCCGTCGGTGACGTTTCCTCCCGATGCTTCGATCAGGGACCAGGTGACATCGAACGTGCCGGCGCCAGCGAGATCGGCAGCGCTCGGCGCGGTGTTGTTTGCAACGATGCTGTTCATGAGATCCACGGTGCCGTTCTCGACATACACGCCCCCGCCACTGCTCGTGGCATCGTTCGAGACGATCGTGACGAACTCCAGGTTCACAGTCGAGTACGCGCCGTAGAAAAACAGACCACCACCCGATCCCGCTGTGGCGTGGTTGTCGGATACGGTCACGTTGCGCAGCGTCACAGGATTGTCGGGTTGATAGAAATACGCTCCGCCGCCCAGGGGAGCGCTGTTGCCCGAGATGGTGGAATTCGAGATGACGAATGCGCCGGTCGTATCCGTGTCCACGAGGGTGAGGCCACCTCCATCGACTGACGCGATGTTGTCTGCGATCGTGGTGCGATCGATGGTGATCGGCGAGTCGGGATCGTAGAAATAGATGCCGCCCCCTCTGTTCGCAGAGTTCCCGCTGATGGTCGTGTCCTGGATGAGATTCGGGATGCCGTCGTCGTTGGTGTCTTCGACGTAGATGCCCCCGCCTGTGGAGCCAGCCGTGTTCCCGCTGAACGTGCTGTTGCGAATGGTGAAGGAGAAATCGAATCCGTCCATCCACAATCCGCCGCCGTCCCCTGTGGCGTTGTTTTCGGTGACGACCACTCCGTCGAGAGTGAGATTCTCGTTGAAGTTCACGATGCCGGCACCGTTCGATGCGGCGCCGTCCCTCACCGTGAGATCCGAGATCGCGACGGTGAGGAGGAGCGGACTGCTGTAGAGGTAAAAAACGCGGCTGGAATCGTTGCCGCTGACCGAGAGGTCGGCCGCTCCCGGTCCCTGGATGTCGACCGAGTCGGTGATCACCAGTTGCCCGGTGGTCAGCGTGATCGTGCCCGTCAGTCCCGGCTGGAAATTGATCACGTCCGCACCGGCGGTTGAGTTCGCAGTGCTGATCGCATCGCGCAAGGAGCCGGCGCCGCCGTCGTTGAGGTTCGTGACGGTGAAGGTTGCTGCTTGCGCAGCAGGAGAGGCGAGGGCGGCCAGCCCGATGGTCCCGGCGGCCAGAGCTGCGGATGAGACGGGGGACGGTTTGATGGGACCAGCGCTGCTTGAACGTCGTTTCGAGGTCATTCGAAGATCTTTCTCTCCCGGCCTGTTGCTGAAACAGTGGGTAGTATAGGAGTCCCTCCTCTGCTGGACGATCCAAATCTCTCAGACGAATCCAAATCCCACGGTGGCGCATTGAGCTGGTCGCGGTCGTCGAAAACAAAGTGACGACAGACTTCGGCCCGTCGCCACGTTTTCCAGTGAAATCTGTCAGCTCAGTTCACGGGGCACCACTGGCAGGTGCAAACAGCACGTGCTTTCGTCCCAGTGGCCGAAGTTGTTCGCGCACGGCTGCTGTTCCCACTCCGAACCAGGGCACGGATCTTCCGGCACGGGATCCTCCTCGAAGACATACGTGCCGCTGGGGACGTTGTACTGGATGCCGTGGTAGCTGAAGCTGCAGCACGGCGGATACTCGCCGCTCAGCGTGTAGTAGAGCCGTAGCTCTGACTGTACCAGTACTGCAGCGCCGTGCCGCGCGGGTCGTTCGAGGCCATGACGTAGCCGGCGATGCGCTGGAAGTGATTGTTGCTGCCATGGTTCGCGTAATAGATCGAGTAGTAGTAGTAGATCCTCGGGCTCTGGATGACTTGCCAGCGATAGAGCGGCGTCAGGCCCTGGTCCGCGCGCGGGTGATACCCCGGCACGACCGGCACAATGTCTGCCTGATACGGGAAGGGCTGGTACGCGTAGTTGTACGGACTTCCCCGTTCCCTCGGCGTAGTTGGCGGTAAGGAAGTGCCCGAGGGTGGCGTTCTGGGTGATGAATCTGTGGAATGTCGTCGCCTGAACGTTGATGGTGTTCTGGGCGAAGACGCTTCCCGCAACGGCGAGTAACAACGCGAGACAGAGCAGCTTCCACAGCGCGGACTTCTTCACGGTCATGATCTCCTGTCGTCCGTTTGGGTGATACCCGGATGTAGATCAATATCGACGTGTGTCAAAGTCTCGAGCAGAGACGCAAGTTGACACCCTCGGTACGGTCGGAGATGTGAAAGAAACTCTTGCGGAGCGCTCTTCCTCACGCATCGACGGCGTAGCCAGGCGCGCGCGCCGGCGTGACCGTAGTCACCTCTCGCCCGGCCGCTATTGCCAGTCGCCGTGCAGCGTGAATCCCGCCCAGTAGTACGGATCGCTCCAGCGCGGGTCGCGTTGCATCGCCAGTTGCGCATCGCGCAGTGCGCGTGCGGGCGAAGCGCCGCGGCCGAGCATCGCCTCGTAGACTTCGGCCATCAGTCTGGCGGCGGCGCGGTCGTCGACGTTCCAGACGGTGGCCATGACGCGCCTGGCTCCGCTGTACATGAAGCCGCGGGTCAGGCTGATCAGTCCTTCACCGAAGACCGCTTTGCCGAGGGCGGTGCGGCAGGCGCTGAGGACGACGAGGTCCGCCTGGAGGTCGAGGTTGTAGACGTCCTGCAGGCCGAGGAATCCGTCGATTCTTTTTCCGCGGGCGTCATAGCGCGAGAACATCAAGCCCGAAAGGTCGGGCTCTTCGGCGTTTGCCATTCCATGAGTCGCGATGTGGAGGATGGCGTAGCGTCGAAGGTCTGCCGTCAGGAGAGCTTGCTTCGTGGCGCGGAAATCGAGCGCCTCGAGGCTCTTCGACCGATCCGCGGTTTCGAGGATCGCCTCCGCTTCTCTGCGGGAGAATCGAAGGCGGCGGAGCTCGCCGAAGGCCATCCGCTCGCTGGAAGCAAACTCCGCGTCCGAGGAGCGCTCCGCCGCGAATGCCCCGGGCGTGGAGCGCTTCGTGAGGCGCGGGTCGTTCCGCTGGAAGACGGGATCGGCGAAGACGGCCACGCTGCGCGCCTCGCGATCGCGGGACGCAGCTCGATCGCTTCGCGTGGCGCGGCGGAGCGTATCGAGCAGAGTCGCCGATGGCAGGTACGCAATCTCACGCGTATGGAGCAATGGCTTGCCCTGCGCGTCCGGAAGCGCGGCGAACGGCACGTAGTGCAGCGCGCCATCCGGGAGGACGAGCAGTCTCTTGCTGCTTTTCACTGCCGCCGCTGCAGGGTGGAGGACGGCCCGCGCGAGCGCTTCTCCCGCGCTCGCCGTGCGCCGCCGAAGTCTCGTCGCCGCGGTGGCGTCGATGGTCGCGGGATTCTGGCGCAACGCATCGTGCCATGCTTTCACCAGCCCCTCGATCTGCGATTCGGCCGGGAGCACGTGCACCTCGACGCTCCGATCGGACACGACCCACAACACGCTGCGGTCGCTGCCGAGGTGATAGGCGAGGAGAGTGGTGTCGGAATCGAGCAGGCGCGTCTGCACGTCGGCGAGCGCCACCGGCTCGGGAAACTCCAGCGCCGCGTAGTCGGGACTGACCGCGCGAATCTCGTTCTTCACGGCGTCATGCCGCGTCCGCAGCTCGGCGATTGTGGCGTCGTTCGCTGCGATCTGCGCCGCGGTGGAATCGCGCAACAACTGCACCCGATAGTTCTCCTTCGCGTCGAGCTGCCTGCTGATGCCGCGTTCGCTCCGCAACAGCTCGGGCGGAATGCCTTTCACGATGTTCGCCTGCGAGCGCGCCAGGCTCTCGAGCAGCGTGCGCGCGCGGGAGCGCTCTTTGGCGCGGAACGCTTCCGCGGCGAAGCCTCCCTGCGGCTCGCGCTCGTGTTTCAACATCAGCAGCTCGATCACGAGGTCGTAGTAGCGGCGGACCGTTCCGAGATAGCTCGAGCGGAGATCGGGATTGACGATGGCCTCGCGAATCGACTCCAGGACGGCGACGGCTTCCTGTGCATTGCGCAGCGCCGCATCGAGGTGCCCGGCTTTCTGCAGGATGCGAGCGCGCAGATCGAGGATTTCCGATTGGTTCGTCCGATCGAACGTCTCGCGTGCAGAGGCCAGCGCCTGTGCGAGGAGCTCCGTCGCTGCATCGGGGTTGCCGCGCTCGACGTCCACTCGGGCCAGGCTGACGAGCACGCGCGCTTCGGTGCGGCGGTCGCGCGCTTTGCGCAGCATCTCCAGCGCCCGGCTCAATACTCGTTCGGCGTCATCGATCTCGTGATCCCTGAGGTGCAGTTGTCCGATCTTGAACTGCACGTTCCCGATCACCTGGGGATCTCCGGCGACCTCCGCGAGCTCCGCGGCTTCTTTCAGTGAAGCCTTTGCCTTCGCGAGATCGCCCATGGCGATCTGCGTGAGTGCGATTCCGCGCAGCCCGTTCGCGATGAGCCGCGGCACCTTCCGGCTTCGGCGGATGGCCATCGAACGCTCCTGCGCCGCGAGCGCGCGCCGGTAGTCCCCCAGGTTCGAAAACGCGAGACCGAGATTCGCTTCGAGCGTGGCAGCAACGTCGAGCGACGCGCGGGTGGTGAGCGGGAGAGCTTCTTCGTAGAGAGCGATGGCCTCGCTCCAACGGCCGCTCTGCTGATAGACGAGGCCGAGGTTGTTGCGGACGTCGCAGATTCCCTCGTAATCGTTCGCTTCCAGCACGAGTGGCAGCGCCGCGCGCAGATCGCGCTCGGCGGAGAGGATGTCGCCGACGCGGCGCGAGAGCTCGCCGCGCCGATTGATGGCCCGGCCTTCCGCCCCGCGAAAGCCGAGCTCCTGATAGATCGGGATGACGCGATTGAGCTGCTCGATCCCTTCGGCGGTGCGACTCACTTGTCCGTAGACGATCGCCGACCGATAGAGAATCTCCGCTTCCGTGATCGGCTCGCCTGCGCGTCGCGCCAGTGTCGCGGCCTGGTCGAAGAGCTCCAGCGCCGCCGCGAAAGACTTCGCGTCCCCAACCATTTCGGCGATTCGCGCCTTCTGATTGAGTCGATGCGCCTCTGCCAGCCAGCGCGCCTTGTCGTCGAGAGGAACGTGCTCGAGCGTCAGCTCGAACGTGCTGCAAACCTCGCGTGGCACGGGACGTACCGAGACCTCGTACGTGACGTCGGTCTCGCGAATCGGGACAGCGACCAGTTCCTCTCCGTTCTCGCCATTGCTGTCATCCGACACCGCGAGCCGCTCGCCGGTCTCCAGGAGCCGAAGGAGAAGAATGACGTAGATGCCGCGGTGCTGAAGACGAACGCGCGCCGCGACATTCGCAGGAACCTCGATCCGATAGACCGCGGGTGTTCCTCCAATCGAGGTGGGAAGGGATGGCCCGCCGCCGATCGCGCTGCGCACCGGGACGCCTTCGCGGAGGAGCGGAAGTGATTCCGCGGAAGCGCAAAGAGAGGAGGCGCAGACAGAAAAAGCGAGCGAGAGGAGAGCGACTGTACGAAACGTCATGGCAAGCGCGTGATGTGCAGCGTCTGGTCTCCGAGGTCCTCGGTCTCGCCGCGGTCATTCAGGCCGTTGACGATGATCAGATACTCCCCGGATGGGAACTGCGAAGAGGGGATCTTCACCGCGATCTCGCCCGGTTCGAGCATGGTTGCATTTCCCTGCCAGGCCGCGCCGCCGTCCATCCGACTGATGTCGACACGATAGGCCGCATAGCGATCCTCGGGGTGGAGACGAATCGTCAATGCGATCGAGGTGGTCTCCGCGCCGAGCTCGAGCGATGCCGGCGCTGTGTCGTCTCGTGTCGTCGCGAGGGCGACCGTGAGCGCTGCGATTTTCTCCGGAGCCAGTGGCCTCGGAGCATCGGACGTGCGGGTCTCGGTAACGACAATCGGAGCGTTGCTTGTGGCAGGGTTCGTGGCAGGGGAGGTGGCCGTGGATCGCTGCCACAGCGTGATGCCTGCGACTGCGAGGAGAACCGCTGCCGCAGCGGCCCAACGCCACACACCGCCGCGACGTGCTCTCGAAACCGGTGGCTTCTGCGAGAGCGCTTTTGCCACGAGGAGGCGATTCCGCTTTTGTTCGAAGCGCGACGCGAGCGTCTGACGTTCCTCCGCGCCGAGCGTGCCTCGAACGTACTCGTCGAACAGCTCGCTCCTG
The DNA here is from genome assembly GCA_036009605.1 of Thermoanaerobaculia bacterium. Classification (GTDB taxonomy): domain Bacteria; phylum Acidobacteriota; class Thermoanaerobaculia; order Gp7-AA8; family Gp7-AA8; genus QHVT01. Next base: position 20,378 of record DASYLL010000070.1, read on the forward strand.
ACCGCCTGCACGACCTCGAACATTTGCTCGTCGGCGAGCATGCGTGTCTCGAACCGCGCTGTGTCTTCGGCGGACAGATGGCCGAGGAGAAAGCGCCGAGCCAGTTCGGCATCGGAGTCGTCGATTTCATGCACGGACGTCAAGTCATCACCGTTCATCATTAATGTCGTTCCGGACCAAAACGTTACTCGCTGCGTCGACGCATTGCTGCACGCGCTCGCGCAGGCGATGCGCGCGAACGCGCAGTGTGGGAACAGAGATCCCGAGGGACGTGGCGAGCTTGCGTCGGATGGCGATCGTCGACTCCTCTTCTGCGCCGTAGTACGTGAGGATCAGCTCGCAGTCGGAAGGAGGGAGAGTGTCGAGGCAGTGATCGAGCGTGCGGTGCATCTGCTCGAGCTCGCGATCCTCGTCCCGCCGGAGCCGGGCCTGGCCCTGAATCCACTCCTCGCGCTGCGCCTGCGCTTCACGCTCTGTTTCGCGAAGGGACTCGCGGAACACGAGCCAGGCCACGCTGCGGATGTACGCATGCAGGGCGCCGTCCGGGATGTCCGCACCTTCGCCGAGCTTCACGGCGACGCGGTCGAGCGTCCTGTCCGCAAGCTCGTGCGGCTGGCGCGCGCCCCACCACTCCACGATCGACACCAGCCGTTCGTGCAGCGCCCGATACAACGTGCCCGCGCGTTCCGGGTCGGGATCGAGACGACCGAGGATCGAATCGAGCGCGGAGCGCGTTAGCTCCCATCGCGTCATTGCGCGGAGACTCTACTCCAGGAGGCTGGCAGCCCATCCGTACTCCCCCGTAATGCTTTTGCGGAAATCGACATCTTTGTTTCAGCAAGACTGTCGAGGTGTTCGCATGCAGCGCGTTGTCTTTGTTGATGGGTGTTCTCGAAGGCGCCTGACGTTCGCTCTCTTTCTGTGGATGCTCGCGCCTTCCGCGTTCGCGGCGGCGTTCACGAGCGTGCAGAGTGGGGACTGGCAGAGTCCCGCGACGTGGGGCGCGGCGACGGCTCCAGGTGCGGGCGACACGGTGACGATCCTTGCGTCGCACACGATCACGGGCTCCGTGGCCATGAACGCGGATGCAGTCTCCATCCAGGCGGGTGCCGTTCTTCAGGCCACGAATGGGTCCTCGCTCGGTGCGCTCTCCCTCTCGGGACTCTTCGCACCGATCCCCGGCGCGACGGTGACGCTGCGAGCGTTCTCCTTCGGCGGGACGTTCACACCGGGCGGCGGCACGATCGTCTTCGCGGCACCGGCGGCGATCACTCTGCCGTCGACCACGTTTGCAAATCTGCGGATCGCGGCCGGCTCCTCCGCTTCCAAATTCGGCGGCACGCTGACCGTCACGAACACGCTCTCGCTCGACGGAACTCTCACGCTCTCGAGCGCGATCATTGAGACGCTCGACCTCGTCGCCGGCGCGGCTTCCTCGCTCGTGAACAATCCGGGCAGCGAGTTGCGCATTCGCGGCAACCTGAGTACTGCGAATGCGACGGTTCCTTTCGGTCTGCCGGTTTCGTCCGGGTCGTTCGGCACCGTCGTGTTCAACGGGACGACTCCGCAGACGATCACGAGCGATCTCTTCATCCCGAGCGTCCGGATCGGCGACGGCATCACGGCCACGAGTGTCTCCGCCCGCATTCGCACCAACGCGTTGCTCGTGCGCGGGGGCGCCACGTTCGAGCCGGTGGACGGCTCGCAGTTCGGAAATGTGCAGTCCGACAGCGGCAGCTCGATCGCGCCGGAGTTCGGCGTTGCGCTCCGAGCCGGCGGTTGGACGGTCAGCGGCACGTTTGCTGCGAACAGCGGCACGGTTCGGCTCGGACCGACGGCGTGGGGCGCAGGCCCCGCGTCCTTCTCCGTCCTTGGAACGCTGACGTTCGCGAATCTGACGATTGCTTCGGGCGCGACCGTCCAGGTGAACAGCCCTCTGACGTCCACCGGCACGATGCAGGTCGACGGGACGTTGCGGGTGACGCAAACCGCCCAGATTCGGGATCTCGTCGCAGGCGGTGCCTCATCGATCGTCTTCATCGGCTTCCAGCCATTCCGCATCTCCGGGAACTTCACAACCTCCAATCCAAACGCACCGTTCGGCGCGCCGCTGTCCGGAAACGCTCCCTTGCAGTTCAACGGCACGACACTGCAGACCATTACCGGCAATCCGTTCATCCCCTCGTTCAACGTGGGAGACGGTGCAACCGCGACGAGCGTGTCGGGCTCCGTTCGAAGCAATTCGGTCGCGGTCAACAACGGTAGCGTCTTCCAGCCAGACGATGCCACGGAGCTCGGCACTCTGTCGGGCGTGAGCGTCGCGCCAGCCAGTGGCGCTTCGATCCGCGTCGCGACGTGGAACGTTTCGACGTTCACGTCGAACGGGAGCACCGTAACGTTCGGTCCAACCTCATGGGGCGTCGGATCCACGACGCTGACAAGCGGAACCGGTCTGACGTTCGCGAATGTGACCATTCCCTCGGGAATCTCGATGACCTTCTTCAGCCCAGCCACCATGACCGGGACTCTCGTGCTGGACGGCTCGCTGCGATTCAACAGCGGCGCACAGTTGGGAGCGATCCTCGCGGGCGCGTCATCGTCGATGACGTTTGGGAACTCTGCGCCGGTTCGCATCCGAGGAGACTTTGCGAGTGCGAGCGCTACGGCGCCTTTCGGTGCACCCGCCAGCGGGACCAGCCCGATTCAATTCAACGGCACGACGCCACAGACCATCAGCAGCGGTCTTTTCATCCCGTCGTTCACAGTCGGAGATGGAGCCTCGACGACACTCTCAGCGGAAGTGCGTGCGAACTCGGTCACGGTGAACTCCGCGGCCACGTTCCAACCGGGCGATGGCTCGCAATTCGGATCCCTGCAATCGGCTTTCGGCAGCGTCGTCGTACCCGCGAGTGGCGCATCGTTCAGCGCGGGAGGGTGGAACGTCGCGACCTTCACCGCAAACGGCAGCACCGTCACGCTCGGTCCCACGTCATGGGGCACTGGCTCGAGCACACAGGCTCCGAGTGGAACGCTCGACTTCGCGAGTCTGAGAATCCCAACGACGACGACGGTCAGCTTCAACCCGCCGCTGAACGTCAGCGCGACGTTCACACTCGATGGCACTGCTTTCCTGAACAGCTCCTCCATTCAAGTGAAGGACTTTGTCGCGGGAAGCGCATCAGCATTCCCGCTGGCCGCCGGGAATCAGCTGCGAGTCACCGGCAATTTCAGCGTCGCGAGCACGACGGCACCCTTTGGCGCGGCGGCCGCGGGCACCTCACCGGTCGTCCATTTCATCGGCACGGAGACGCAGACGATCTCCGGCAACCCGTTCATCCCCGCGGTCGTCATCGGAACCGGCTCCTCGGCCAGCATCGCCACGGGCCGCCTTCGCTCGAATAGCGTCACGGTTCAATCGAGCGCCCTCTTTCAGCCGGCCGACGGATCGCAATTCGGAAATCTCCAGGGCAGCGGTTCCGTGGCGCCCGTTGCGAATGCGACGATTACTGCCGGCGGCTGGAGTCCCACCACCTTCACAGCGAACGGCGGCACGGTCATTCTCGGACAGACCTCGTGGGGGACCGGTTCGCCGTTCTTCTTCGTCAACAACAGCGCGAGTTTCGCCAGCCTGACCATCGCTGCCGGCGTCACGGTGACGATCGCGCCAGCGCTGACGGTGACGGCGACGCTTCAGATCGACGGCAACGTGACGGTGCAGAACACCGCGCAGGTCAGGGACGTCGTCGCCAGCGGCGGCCTGACGCTGAATCCCGGCCAACCGTTCCGCATCAGCGGCGGCTTCACCTCGACGAGTCCCAATGCTCCGTTCGGCGCGCCTCCCGGAGTCTCGATGCAAGTCCGGTTCAACGGCAGCGGCACCCAGACGATCTCCGGTGGGCCGTTCATCCCGTCCTTCACGATCGGCGACGGAACGACCACGACGACCGTCACGGGAAACGTGCGATCGAATGGGATCACGTTGAGCTCGAATGCCACCTTCGCACCCGGCAGCGGGAGCGAGGTTGAATCGCTTTTCGCGAGCAGTGGAACGGTGATCCCTGTCGCCGGAGCGTCCTTCTCGCTCGGCAACTGGAACGTGGCCTCGTTCACGGCAAACGGCAGCACGGTCGCGCTACGCCGGGCTTCGTGGAATGCAGGCTCGGCCTCCATCGGCATGGTCGTACCGTTTGGAGCAGGCGTCACGTTCGCGAATCTGACGATTCCCGCTTCCTCCACCGTGTTCTTTGCGAATGCATTCAACGCGAACGCGTTCACGGTGACCGGTACGCTCCTCCTCGACGGCTCGCTTTCTCCCTCTCAGAGCGCGTCGCTCATCCATCGCTACAAGGACATCGTCGCCGGCAGCGGTTCCTTTCTCTCTGTCCCCACCGCGAACATGACGCAGATCAGCGGCAATCTGACGAGCAGCAGCGCGGATGCGCCATTCGGCGCGCCTTCCGGCGCCGCGTCGACGCCTCTCGTCTTCGTGAGCAACACGCCGCAGACCGTGACCGACGGTGTCTTCATCCCGTCCTTCACCGTCGGTACCGGCTCGACCACGACCACGCTTTCGGGTCGGATCCGCTCGAACAGCGTGACTGTCGCGGCCAATGCCGTGTTGCGGCCGGGCGATCAGTCGGAGCTCGGAGCTTTGTCTGGTGGGAATGTCATTCCCGTCGCCGGCGCAACGTTGTTCGTTTCTTCGTCGTGGAATGTGAGCGGTTTCCAGCCGAACGGCGGAACGATCGCGTTCGGTCCGACTTCCTGGCTGACGCCTGCTTCGCTCACCGCATCGGGGAGCTCGACCTTCGACAACGTCACGTTCCGCGCAAACTGCAACGCGCAGCTGAGCGGCGCGACGATGACCGTGCGTCGCAATCTGCTCGTCGACGGTGTCGTGCAGAACGGCACGTTCGTCTTCTCGAGC
>DASYLL010000071.1:0-2128 GCA_036009605.1 Thermoanaerobaculia bacterium
CTGCAGGTTCACGACAGAGGGTAGTTCGTGGCCAGCGGCGAGGACTGTCCCGGCAGCCGAGGAACCGCAGACAACCGACAACCGACAACGCGGAGCAAACCAAAACGCGCCCCGGCGCGTTTGGTATGCTCCGCCCTGTGACGAGCTATCGAGATTCCGGTGTCGACATTGATGCGCAGGACGAGGCGCTGCGCGAGGTCCGGCGCATCGCGCGCGATACCTACACGCCCGGCGTGCTGTCCGACATCGGCTCGTTCGGCGGCCTGTTCCGCGGGACGTTCGAAGGGATCGACTCACCGATCCTGGTCTCGTCGACGGACGGCGTCGGGACGAAACTGCGCGTCGCGCAGGCGATGAAGATTCACGACACGGTCGGCTACGACCTGGTCTCGCACTGCGTGAACGACATCCTCGTGCAGGGCGCGAAGCCGCTGTTCTTCCTCGACTACTACGCCACCGGCAAGCTGCGGCCGCCGGTGATGACCGACGTGATTCGCGGCATGGCGCGCGCGTGCAAGGAAAACGGCTGCGCGCTGATCGGCGGCGAGACCGCGGAGATGCCCGGTTTCTACGGCGACGATGACTACGACGTCGCCGGCTTCATCCTCGGCGTCGTCGACACGAAGAACCTCATCGACGGCAAAGCCGTGCGCGAAGGCGACGTCCTCCTCGGCCTTCCCTCGGTTGGGTTGCATACGAACGGCTACTCGCTCGCTCGCAAAGTGCTGTTCGAAAAGCTCGGCTACGAGTACCAGTCGATCATCCCCGGCATCGGCAAAGCGGGCGAAGCGCTGCTCGCGCCGCACATCTCGTATCTCAAACCGCTGCTGCCGCTCGTCGAAGAACGCGCCATTCACGCGATGGCGCACATCACCGGCGGCGGCCTTACCGACAACGTGCCGCGCGTGCTCCCGGAGTCGCTCGATGCGCACATCAAGCTCGGCTCGTGGCCGGTGCTGCCGATCTTCCAGCTGATCTACGAAAAAGGCGGCGTCGAGCGCGACGAGATGCTGCGCGTCTTCAACATGGGCATAGGCATGGTGCTCATGGTCGCGCCGGAAAACGTCGACCGCGTCTCGAAACACTTCGCGCAGATCGGCCAGAAGTTCTACTTCGTCGGCAACGTCGTGAAGGGATCGGGCAAGGTCGTCTACGACACGCCGCCGAGCGGATTCGCCAGCTGGATCGAGTGACGCTTTGCGACTAGCGATCCTCCTCTCCGGACGCGGCTCCAACTTCCAGGCGATTCACGAGGCGGTACAGAACGGAACGCTCGACGCGGAAATCGTCTGCGTGATCTCGAATCGTCCCGACGCTCCCGGCATCGAGCACGGACGCGAATTCGGCTACGACACACACGTCGTCAATCACAAGACGTTCGCGAATCGCACCGCGCACGAAACCGAAGTGCTGCGGTTGCTCGACGCGGCGCAACCCGACTACATCGTTCTCGCAGGCTACATGCGCTTACTCAGCGCGGACTTCGTCGCGCGCTGGCGCGATCGGATCCTGAACATCCATCCCTCACTGTTGCCGTCGTTCCCCGGCGTCGACGCGCAGGCGCAGGCGATCGCGCATGGCGTGAAGATCTCGGGCTGCACCGTACACTTCGTGAACGAGCAACTCGACGCGGGTCCGATCATTCTGCAGCGTGCGGTTCCGGTGCTCGATGACGATACCGCGGAGACGCTCTCGGCGAGGATTCTCGCCGAAGAGCATCTCGCGTATGTAGATGCGTTAAAGAAGTTGGCGGCGCGCTAGAAGCTGAACCACTTGGCAGCCGTACGTGCCTCAGCGAAGCAACCAGCGCTGCCGGCCGTGCCGGCTCAGAACGGCCAGAACGACTTCCACCACTGCTGCTTCTCGACGTCATTCGCGGCAACGGCCGGGATCTTCGCCAGTTGCTTGCCGTTCTGCTGCACGAGGATCGTTCCGACGACCTGACCCTTCTTCACCGGCGCGGCGACGCCGCTGCCTTGAAACGCGACCGTCACGCCTTTTTCCTGTCCGCGTTTCACGAGCGCGGTTGCGTCATTCGCGGGCGTCACGGGAACGGTGGCCACGCGGCCGCCGGTCACGGGTGCCTGCCCGACGACCGTTCCCTTCTTCGCGGGAACGACCATTCGAT
>DASYLL010000072.1:0-5057 GCA_036009605.1 Thermoanaerobaculia bacterium
CAGATTCAGCTTGATGTCCTTTGCCGTCTCGGGAATTGCGGCACGGAGCTCTTCAATGGCGCTCATCACTCAAGCCACCTTGATGGTTTCTTCGCCCTTCTGCCAGTTGCAGGGGCAGAGCTCATCGGACTGCAGCGCGTCGAGGGTGCGGAGCACTTCGCCGACGTTGCGGCCGACCGAGAGGTCGTACGCGCTGACCGAGCGAATGACGCCGCTCGGATCGACGACGAACGTCACGCGCAGCGCGACGCCGCCTTCTTTGTGGATGATGCCCAGTTCGCTCGCCAGCGTCGGGTTGATGTGCACGAGCGGCGTCGGCATGTCGGCCAGATCCGCGTGCGCATTGCGCCACGCCAGGTGCGAGTACTCGTTGTCCGTGGAGCCGCCGAGGACGACCGCGTCGCGATCGGCGAAGTCCTGCGTGTGCTTGCCGAACTCGACGATCTCGGTCGGGCAGATGAACGTGAAGTCCTTCGGGTAGGCATAGAAGACCAGCCACTTGCCGTCGAAGTCTTTGTTCGAGACAGTCTTGAACTCTTTGCCCTTCTCGCGGCCCACGTTTGCGGTGATCTTGAAATCGGGGAACTTATCGCCAACAGTCAACATATTTACTTCTCTCCTTTTGGTATCGCCCGTCGGTCAGTGACCAGCGGGCTTTCGGTGGACTAGTGTTTGCTGCGTCGCGTAGCCTTTACGGAACCGCGCATGACCACCTGGTAGTCGTGCACGTCGAAATCGCGCAGCGATTCGATGTTGCACACCTGAACCCGGTCCCACGGCACGTCGTGAATGATCCCGCTCTTCTCGTCGATGAAATGATGGTGCGTCTCGGTGATGGGGTCGAAGACGACGCTGTCCTCGCTGAGGTTGAGACGCTGCAGCAGCCCTTTGTCGACGAAGAGATTGAGGGTGTTGTAGACGGTGGCGCGGGAGATCCAGGGGAAGCGCTCGCGGACGCGCTTCCAGACCAGGTCGGCGGACGGATGTTCGTGCGTGTGCAGGACGTAATCACCGACGGCGACGCGCTGCGCCGAGGGTTGGATTCCGCTGCCGCGGAGCGTCGTTTCCGTGTCTTTCATCTGCACGGCGCTTAGACTAAGTCTAAATCGGGATGCTGTCAAGAGTCGGACGTCGTCTCGCCAGCCTCGGCCGTTTGATTTCAGTCCGTAACGACACTTCTCCGCTCCCTCCTGCTAGACTGCGTGCGTTCCCATCATTCGGTGTTGCGCGGGCAGGGATGAACCCGGAAGAGACGTACCTCAAGCATCTTCGTACGATCGAGCGCATTGCCGCGTCCGTTGCGCGGCGCTACTACCTCGACGCCTCCGAGGCGGAAGAGTTCGTGCAGGTCGTTCGCGTGCGCCTTCTGGAAGACAACTACGCCATCCTTCGCAAGTTCGAGGGGCGCAGCGAGCTCTCGACCTTCCTCACCACGGTCATCGGCCGTCTCTTCCAGCAATGGCGCGTCGAGCATTGGGGCAAGTGGCGCAATTCTGCTGAAGCAAAACGTTTAGGCAAAACCGCCATCATCCTGGAGCGCCTGATTTCGCGAGACGGATACACGTTTGACGAAGCGGTGCGCCATCTCACCACGCCCGGCGGGTCGCCGTATACGCTCGCCGAGCTCGAAGCCATTTATCAGCGTCTTCCGGACCGCATGCCGCGCCCGATGATCGTTTCGGATGACGTGATCCCCGACATCGTGACGGTCGAGGACGATGGCTATCACCGCATGGAGGCCGAGGAGCGCGCTGCTGCCTTCCGGCGTGCGGCGAAGATGGTCGACGAGCTCCTCGAGAAGATGGCCGCGGAAGATCGATTGATATTGCAGATGCGTTTCTGGGATGGACGCAACGTGCCCGACATCGCGCGCACGCTCCACCTCGATCAGAAAAAGCTGTATAAACGACTGGAACGTCTGTACCGCGACCTGCGTGTCGAGCTCGTGAATGCAGGAGTCAGTCCGGAGGTTGTGGCGGGTTTGACAGGTGATGATGAGGAAAATCCATCATGACGTCCCCTCCGCCTCTGGAAATCCTCCCCGTGGGTCCCTCTCATGATCGAGGTGGGGACCAAGCCAGAGACAGGGGGAGGATGAAATGACCGCTCCCATGTTAAGCAGCCAGCACCCTTCGGAAGAGACACTCGCGATGTTCGTCGATGACCGACTCGACTCCGCCAGCCACGACGACGTGCTGGCGCACATCGCTTCGTGCGGAGAGTGCCGCGAACTGGTGCTGATGACCAGCGATCTGCGTGCCGAGGAAAACGTAGTACCGGGTCCGTTTGTATGGCACAAGTGGATGGCGGCTGTGGCTGGGGTCGCGGCTGCGGCGGTGATCGGGTTTGTAGCGTTGCAGCCGGTGTTGGTTGGACCGAGTGTCGACAAGGTTGTCGCGGCTGTCGGAACGCTGGAAAAACGTCCATCCGCCGGCCGGCTCGCCGGCCTCTCCTACAAGGTGGCCAACGAGCCCAAGCGTGGTCCCGAAGATGAAAAGCATGATCGGACCGTGGCGTTCTACCAGGTTGCCGCCGACCTCGAAGAGGCAAAGTTTCCGAACGCTCACGCTGTCGGCCTCGTGACTCTCGGGCTTGCCGAGAATGGTGCCGACGTGAAGAAGGCCGTCGATCTGCTTTCGTCAGCTTATGAGAAGGCGGAAGGCGACGAGCGCGATGCCATCGCGATCGATCTTGCCGCGGCTCGGCTTGCCCGTCTTTACTGGGTCGACAGCAAAGAGGACGCGCAGAGCGCTCTCGACCTTTCAGAGGAGGTCCTCAAGCGCAAGCAGAGTCCCGAAGCGCTCTGGAACCGCGCCGTCGCGCTCGAGTCGCTGGATGAGAAAGCAGCGATCGGCGCCTGGGACGACTACCTGAAACTGGACCCCAACTCAGAATGGTCGGTCGAGGCTCAGCATCGCAGAAACAACCTCGCCGAGTTCCCCTAGCCCTCCTACTGCGCGGGCACGTACGTCGGATCCTTGCTCAGATTGTCGATCACGGATCCATACGCCGTCACCCGCCCTGTCCCGCCAATCACCTCCACCGTCAACCGCGCGTTGTACGTCTGCTTGCCGGGATTCAATCCCACGATCGGCCGCAACTGGCGAAACTCGTTCGGCGCGAGCGTGAGCTCGGTCGACGCCGTCACCTTCGTATCGGGCAGACTCAGCGTGAGTCGCACCGTTGCGCCGTTGCCCGTCAGCTCCGAGATGCCGACGTTCGAGCGGAACTGATCCGACTCCTCGAGCTGCAGGATCTGCAGCGCACGCTGACCGGCGCCGACTCCTTCGCCCGGCGTGACGCCGGGGATGAACTGGCCGAACGTTCCGTCATTTTCGACGGTCGTGTACGTCCGTCCCGTCGCGACGAGCGATGAATTCGACGTCGTGCTCACGACGACCGAGCCGCCGGTGCCGGACTTGTTGAACAGCGTCGGCAGCACGTTGTCGAGCACGAGCACTTCGCGCGCGCGAATCGTGCGCGGCGGCGCGACGACCGGCGTGCCGAATCCTTCGAAACCGTTGCCGGGATAGAACGTCAGCGTGATCGGTACATCCGACGTGCCGCCGTTGTACAGCCGCAGATCGGAGTGGAAGTTCTGCAGCCCCGCCGGAATCTCCGCCATGCCGGGGATCACATAACGCGTCGCACTGACCTGCGACGGGTCCACCGGCATCACGGCCAGAGGGTCCGTCGTGACGTTGTCGAGAACCGACGCATACGCCGTCACCGCGCCCGTATCAGAATCGATCACGATCTCGATGCGGCCATCGACGAGCGTCGGAATCCCCGCGTTGACGTCGATGAAGCGATTCATCTGACGGTGCTCGCCCGGCAGCAGCGAGAACGGCACTTCCTTGAGCAGCGTTCCGATCGTGTCGAAGACGCGGATGCGGCCGCTCGCGGGCTCGCCTGCACCTTCGACGATGCCGAGGTTGGTGCGGAAGCGCGAGGATTGTGCGACGTGCTGGAGCGAAAGGACGGTCGATGGCGTGACGATCTCGGTCGGAATCGGGACCCCGTTGAATCGTTGCGTCGCGAAGCGCGCGAACGGCATCGCGGCGATGAACTGTCCGAACGTGCCGTTGATCGTGCTCGCGTACGTGCGGCTCGCGGCGTACGTCAGCATCGACGACGTGTTGAGCGGACGGATCTCGAGCGAGCCGAATCCGATGTCCTGCGGGTCCGGCGTCGCGCCGTAGCCGAAGAAGTTCTTCACGATGTCATTGAGCGCGATGGTCTGCTGGCTGTCGACCGTGATCTGCGTGACCTTGCTGCTCTGCGTCGCGTCGGTCTGCGTCGGGGTCATCGTGATCTGGTACGTGATCTCGTTCTGTCCCGCGTTGGTCAGGCGTACGTCCGAAAGGAACGGTCCCGCCGCGCCATTCACGTGCGTGACGACAGGGATCACCAGCGCATTGAGCGGCGGCAGCGTCTTGCCGCCCGGCGAGACCGGCGTTACGAGACTGATCGAGATCGGGAAGTTGAGCGTCGTCCCCGCGTGCGTTGTGATGCCGCCCACTCCGGCGACAGGTTGCGTGACGACCGTGAGCGCGCCGGTGTTGGCGCCGGGCGCGAGTCCGTTCGGACGTGCCGTCACCGCCAACTCAATCCCTTCGGTCGGCAACGTACCGGAGCTCGGCGTCACGGACAGGTACTCTTTGTCGACCGTTGCGGTGAATCGCATGTTCGCGCCCTGGCCGGGCACGAAGACGCGATACGACAATGCCGTCGTACTGCCGAACGGCACGGCGGCGTCGCCGCTGCGCGTCACCGTCGCCTGTTCCGCCTGCACGACCGTCTGCGCGACGCGCGAGAACGGAGGCGTGCTGCTGCCGCCGGCGCAATTCGTCGCGCGCACGCGATAGTAGTAAGTCGTCGTCGTAGCCATGCCTTCATGGAGAAACGTCTTCGACAAGCCGGTGACCTGGGACTGCGCGACGCCCGTGGAGAAGTCGGGCGTGCCCGATTCTTCGATGATGAACTGCGCACTCGGATCCGAAACGCCGGTCCAGGTGACGTTGTACGCGACACCGCTCTGCGATATCGGCGGTGCG
>DASYLL010000073.1:0-9846 GCA_036009605.1 Thermoanaerobaculia bacterium
CGAGGAATCCTGCTCCCATCGCCACGAGGAGAAAGCGAAAGATCGCCAACCCCTGCAGGATGTAGAGGAACACCACGATGGTGAGCGTGTTCGCCGCCGCCTTCTGCAACATCCCTGAAGCCAGAGGCGTCAGTCCGCCGAGTACGAAGGCGAACAGAAGCACATCCGGAAGAGCGAAGTTGCGGAACAGGTACGCGCCGAGCGCATCGTTGTCGCCGCGCACCGTCGCCATTTCGCGCCACGCCTTGAGCCGGCCGAGCATCAGCAGACTCAGGATGAACACGAGGCTGATCATGATGAGCAGGAACCCCGGCAACACGAACGTGTTGTACGAAGCCCACTTCTCCATCATCTGCAGCATCTCGGGCGCCATCCCCTTCGAGCGATAGAGCGCGATCAGACGCGTGTTGCTCACCTGCGCTTCCGCGACCTGCGCCGCGAACGGCGAGAACGCGAGCAGCACGCGCGAGCCGATCTCCGTGATTGCGAGACCGATCGCACTGCCGATCAGCAGGTAGAACAGAACGCGGCCGAACTTCTCCGCGCGCTCGATGAGCGGCAGCACGAACAGCGAAGGCAGCACGATCGACAGCGCCACGCCCGCGAGACCCGACCAGGCCATTTTCATGGCTGCAGGTGCATGCGGAACCGCGGACATGTAGAGCGCGGAGATCGCCAGCGCGCCTGCGCCGGCCATCCAGGCAGCGCGCCGGCCATTGCGGATCGCGCAATGGAACAGCGCCGCCGGGACGAACACCAGCATCGGCGTGATGATCATCAGCGCCGTCAGCAGCGAATACACGGCCACGCTGCGCACCTGCCGGCCCGGGGACCGGTGGGGAAGCGCGACAGGCTCGCTCTGCTGGAGGGACATCTCGATCATGGAGCTACGGGTTTCATCAATCCGCGGTGAACGGCAGCAGCGCCGCGATGCGCGCACGCTTGATCGCGTTCTGCAGCTTGCGCTGGTGCAGCGCGCAAGTGCCGGAAATGCGGCGCGGCAGAATCTTTCCGCGCTCGGGGATGAACTGCTGGAGCGTCTTCACGTCCTTGAAGTCGATGTACTCGATCTTCTCGACGCAGAACTTGCAGACACGCTTGCGGCGATAGAAGAACTTCTTCTTGCCGCCCTGCTGTCCGCCCGGACCGCCGCGACGATCGTCGCCGCCGCCGCCGGGACCGCTGCCCGGTCCTCTACCTCTCGGTGCCATCGTAGCCATCGTCATCTCCTCCTTACGCCTGCGGCGCCACTTCGTCAGCCGCGGCGGCCATCATCGCGCTCTCCGGAGCCACGTCTGCGGCCGAAGAGGCGGCAGAAGGCGCGGCCGGACGGAGGCGTTCCTTCTTCGGGTTGCGCTTGGCGAGCTTGTCAGCGCGCTTCTGCTCCAGATCGGTCCGCACGATCACGTGACGCAGAACGCGGTCGACGTTTTTCATGCGGCGATCGAGCTCCGAAAGCGAGCTGTCGCTCTCGAGCACGAAGAGGTGGTAGATGCCCTCGTTGAACTTCTGGATGGGGTATGCGAGACGGCGGCGACCCCAGGCATCTTCGCTCTTCAGGATCGCACCGTTGGTGGTGGCGATGCCCTTGAAGTCGTTGATGAGGGTCGTCGACTCCTCCTCCGTCACTTGCGGAGAAAGGATGAACAGGACTTCATAAGTCCTCATGAAACCTCCTTCTGGCCTAGCGGAGCCCCGCACGCGCGAGGCTCAAGGAGCTGGCAGATTGTGAAAGAAAATGTCCGGGCACTCCGGGATGGAGGCCGGCAAGAGTACGCAAAGGCCGAAGACGAGGCGAATTATTTCGCACGCTTCGGGAAACTCGCTCCCAACGTCCCTCCCACGCTCAGACCGCTTTTCGAGAGAGCAGTCGAATCCCACCTCGAGGAACACGGCGAGAGCTCTGTCTTGAACTATCCGATCGCGCAGTCACGACGCCTGCTCGCAACGATGATGCGCAAGCCGCGACGGAGCCGCATTCTGTCACTCGACTGCGGCGATGTCCCCGACTTCGAGCTCATCGCCCCCCATCTGGCCGAGTTCGCAGGCGAGATCTGGTGCATCGATTCCGACTCCGAAGCCCTCGATCACGCCGCGCTCGTCCTCGAATCGATCGCCGGACGCTGCCACATCATCGGCGGCAACGCCGTCTTTCTCGCGGATTGCTTTCCCGGCAATTTCGATCTCGTCCTCGGCAACCGCCTCGTCGATCACCGCGAAACCGGCCACGCCATCCACCTGATCCGCGCGATCTATCACCATCAACTGCGCGTCGGCGGCACGTTCTTCTTCACGAGCACTGCGCGCGAAGAAGACGTGCTCGCGCTCTGCCGCAAAGCCGGCGTGCCGCCGGACGCCGTCGCCATCCGCACCGACGAATCGGGCGTCGCCCTCCTGGTCGACGTCGAACGCTGAGAGCCCCTGTTATCCTCGCCTCTTCCAATGAACATCGCCCACACCCTGACCCCCGGTCAGCTCACCGACTTCCTTCTCAACGTCGCCACCGTGCGGCCGGTGTTCATCTGGGGTGCTCCCGGAATCGGAAAATCGTCGCTCGTCCAGGAGTTCGCCAGCGAGGTCGGCCTCGACTGCGTCTCCCTCCTCGGCAGCCAGCTCGCCCCCGAAGACCTCATCGGCGTCCCGCAGATCCGCGACGGCAAGAGCCACTTCTGCCCGCCCGCCACCATCGCGCGCGACGAGCCCTACTGCCTCTTCCTCGATGAGCTCAACGCCTGCTCGCACGAAGTCCAGAAAGCGTTCTACAGCCTCATCCACGAGCGCCGCCTCGGCGAGTACCAGCTGCCCGCGGGCTCGATCGTCATCGGCGCCGGCAATCGCGCCCAGGACAGCGCCATCGTGAAGCCGATGTCGTCCGCGCTCATCAACCGCATGGTGCACGTGCAGCTCAAAGCCTCGCACCGCGACTGGCTCGACTGGGCCGGACGCAACGCCGTGCATCCGCTGATCCTCGAGTACCTGCAGACGCGCCCCGATCATCTCTGGAGCCAGCCGCCGAAAACCGAGGAGCCGTTTTCGACTCCGCGCTCGTGGCACATCCTCAGCGACGCCATGACCGCATACGGCGAATCCCTCGACGACCAACACATCGAAGCACTCGCATACGGCTGCCTCACGCCGCATCACGCGACGCAATTCAAAGCGTTTGTGAAGCAGGTGCGCAGCCGCTTCGATCTCGCCGCGATTCTGAAAGGCGAGCTCGCATGGCCCGATCGTCCCGAGGATCGCGACGTGCTGTACTTCCTCTCGCAGTCGTTCCGCGCGCAGCTCGTCAAAGAATTACCGCCCGAGAAACCGGACGGCGCAGGCGCCTATCGCGAGCTCGCACATCGCGCAAAAGGGCTGCTCAAGGAGCTCGCCGCGATCAACCTCGAGATCGCGCAGATGGTCGTCGCGAACGTCGAAGATCAGCCCGCGCTGCCGGCGTGGTTCCTCGTGGAAGTCGTGCGCGATCTGCCGCGGCTCGTGGAGAGGAAGGCGCCGTAATGCCCCCGCGGCAACGGCCCGAGCAAAAGCTCGATCCGGCCACGAAAGCGTTCCAGGCCGGACACGTGATGCTCCACGAGCATCCGCTGTTTCAGCCGCTGGTGCGACGTGTGATCGTCAATCGCGAGCGCAACAACTACTGTCCCGCCGACGGCTGGGCAGTCACTCTCGAGACCGGAGTCATTCACGCGCATCCCACTCGCCGCGGTGATCCCGAAGAATGGGCGTACGTCCTCGGGCATTGCGTGCTGCACCTCGCATTCGGTCACTTCCGCATCGGCGAGAAGTCGCTCGACTGGAACGCCGCCTGCGATGTCGTCGTCGCGCGTTTTCTCGCCGATCTGAAATTCGGCCGCTGTCCCGTCGAGATGCAGTGCGAGCTGCACGAGGTGCGCACCGATGATGAAGATCGTCTCTTCCGCCGTTTTCGCGAGCACACACTGCCCGACGCATTGCGAGGCATCGGTACCGGCGGTGAGCGCAGCGGCGACATGTTCTGGGCGCCCGAACCGATGGCCAAAGCGTATTTCGACGATTGGTCGCGCCTCTTCGCCATCGGTCTCGTCGCCTCGGTCACGAGCGCCGTTCGTGTCGCCGGCGGCTACGAAGCCCGGCTCGGCGATCAGAAGGAAAACGTTTCCGTCGCCGAAGCCGCGCGCCGCTGGTTCATCAACAGCTACCCGCTCCTCGGCGCACTCGCAGCTGCATTCACGATCATCGAAGATCCGCTCCTCTGTCAGCGCATGGGCATCTCCGTCGCCGCGGTCAATGCGGAAGCAAAGGAGATCTTCGTCGCACCCTCCGCTGGCCTGAGCGCTGATGAAGCGAAGTTCGTGATCGCGCATGAATTGCTGCACGTCGGCCTCCGTCACGAAGCACGACGCCGCGGTCGCGATCCGGAGCTCTGGAACATCGCCTGCGACTACGTCATCAACGGATGGCTGATCGAGATGGGACTCGGCGCGATTCCGACATTCGGAGGCCTGCACGATCCACAACTCAAAGGCCTTTCCGCGGATGCAATCTACGATCGACTCGCCGTCGACATGCGCCGCAATCGCAAGCTCTCGACCCTGCGCGGCATCGGCGCGTGCGACATGCTCGATGGACACGTGCGCGACTGGTGGGCGCGCGACGACGCGATGTCGCTCGACGATTTCTATCGACGCGCGCTCGCGCAGGGACTGTCGTATCACCAGGAAGAAGGACGCGGCCTCATCCCCGCCGCGCTCATCGAAGAGATCCGCGCGCTCGATCGTCCGCCGATCGCATGGGACGTCGAGCTCGCGAAATGGTTCGACGATCACTTCTCGCCCATCGATCGCATCCGCACGTATGCACGCGCGAGTCGCAGACAAAGCGCGACGCCCGACATCCCGCGACCGCGCTACGTGCCTGCGCCCGAGGATGCGAATCGGACGTACGCCGTGGTTCTCGATACGTCCGGCTCGATGGACCGCACGCTCCTCGCCAAATGCCTCGGCACAATCGCAAGCTACAGCGCCGCGCGTGATGTTCATCGCGTACGACTCGTCTTCTGCGACGCCGACGCGTACGACCAGGGCTACGTCGCCGCGGATGACATCGCCGATCGCGTGAAAGTGAAAGGCCGCGGCGGAACCGTGCTGCAACCGGCGATCAACCTTCTCGAGAAGGCCGAAGACTTTCCCGAGAAAGGTCCGATCCTCATCATCACGGATGGCCAGTGCGATCGCCTGCGCATCCGCCGCGAGCACGCGTTCCTGCTTCCGCAGGGACACTCACTGCCGTTCGTTCCTCGCGGCCCGGTGTTCGCGGTGAAGTAGTTTGGAGTGCGGTGGCCGCAGCCACCGCTTTTGTATGTTCGTTCCACGCCTGAACATACAAAAGCGGCAGCTGCCGCTGCCGCACTCCAAACCTTTTACAACCGCGGATCCACCGGCTCACTCTCCAACGCCAGCACCCCGAACACACATTCATGCACGCGCCACAACGGCTCGCGCGCAACGAATCGCTGCAACGCCTCCACGCCCAACGCAAACTCGCGCAGCGCGAGCGAACGCTTCCCACCTAACCGCCGCCCGCGCAGGCGCGGCAGGTTCATCGGCGCCGAGTACTCCGGTCCGTAAATGATCCGCAGATACTCCGAGCCGCGACACTTCACCGCCGGCTGCACGAGGCCGCGCGCACTCTTCGCGATGAAGTCGTACGGCTTCACGACCATCCCCTCGCCGCCCGCGCTGGTCATCGTTTCCCACCACGACACCGCATCAGCAACGCTCTGTTCGTCCGCGAGATCGACCACGCGATACGGCGTCGGCGTGATCACGTTCGAGCCGCGCGTCATTGCCGCGATCGACTCCATGTGCCACACGTGATCCTTGTCGACGTGCACCGCGCCTTCCGTCGCCAGCACGTGAAACGGCGCGAGCCGCACGTCCTGCAGCGACGTCACCGGCCAGCAGTAGCGCCGATACGCATCGACGTACTTCTTGACGAGCGCACCACGCGCCGCGAAGTTCTCCGCAACCGGCCCCGCCTCTTCCACACGCATCGCAGTCGCCCGCAACACCTCGGTCGCAGCAGCCGTGGCCGCATTCGCAACTGCACCCACCGACGCGTACTGCCCGCGCACGAGCTCATCCGCCTTCACCGACCACGGCATCAACTCGCAATCGAACACGAACCAGTCCGTGCTGAAGCCCGCCCACGCATCGTTCGCCGTCAGGGTGTCGCGCAGATGTTCGAGCAGTTCCGTTTCGAGCTTCGGCATCGCTTCACCGAAGAAGCGCCGCCCCGTGCGCGTGTAGACGATTCCGAATCCTTCGCCCGTGACGCCAAACCGCCGCCGCGCGACCTCTTCATCGCGACACAACACGACCACCGCACGCGATCCCATGTGCTTCTCTTCGCACACGACCTTCCCCACGCCCTCGGCACGAAAGTACGCAAATGCCTCGTCCGGATGTTCGAGAAATCCATCGCGATGCGATGCCTCGCTCGGCGACATCGTCGGCGGCAGATACACGAGCCACTTCGGATTCGCGGCGAAGCGGCTCATGACTTCGAGCGCTGCCATCGCGTTCTCTTCGCGAATCGTCACGTTCTGCTTCAGCGTTGTCTCGACGATGTGCTTGCCCGACACGACTTCGAGGTCGAGCACGTCATCGTTGTCGTGCTGCGCACTGAGCGCCTTCTCCGGCGCCTGCAGTGGCTTGACCGGCTCGTAATAAACGCGTGCCGCCGGCACCGATACGAGCTCGCGCTCCGGATACCGCATCGCGGTCAGGTTTCCGCCGAACACACATCCATTGTCGAGACAGATCGTCCCGTTGAGCCACTCCGATTCGACGACCGGCGTGTGCCCGTACACGACGAGCGCACGACCGCGATAGTCCGACGCCCAGTTGTAGCGCACCGGCAGCCCGTACTCGTCCGTCTCACCCGTCGTCTCGCCGAACAGCGCGAACTCGCGCACGCGTCCGGAGCCGCGTCCCTGCATCTCCTGCTTCATTCCGGCGTGCGCAACGACGAGCTTTCCGTCGTCGAGCACGAAGTGACTGATGAGACCATCGACGAACGACGTCACACGCGCACGGAACTCCGGCGGCCGCAGCGCGAGCTGCTCCAGCGATTCCGCGAGGCCGTGCGTGACCTTCACGTTCTTCCCCTGCAGCGCGCGCATCAGTTTCACGTCGTGGTTTCCCGGCACCGCCAGCGCGTCGCCGCTCTCGACCATGTTCATCACGAGCTCGAGCACTTCCGGCGTCTTCGGTCCGCGATCGACGAGGTCACCGAGGAACACGGCCTTGCGTCCCTGCGGGTGACGTGCGGTGGTTTCCGTGACGTCGTATCCGAGGGATTGCAGAAGTGTTTGCAGCTCATCAAAGCAGCCGTGGATGTCGCCGATCAGATCGAACGGCCCATGCTCGTCCTTGCGGTTGTTGTACAGCCGCTCGCGCGTGAATTCGACGCTGTCGATCTTCTCGACCGAGTCGAATTCATAGACGTAGCGGAATCCTTCGCGTCCGAGAAAACGGAGCGCGCGACGCAACGCGGCGGAGTGATTGCGCACGACGTGCGCGCCGAACTGACGGTCGGGACGTGAAGCGTTGCGCTCGTGGCAAAGCTTCGGCGGAAGATTGAGCACGATCGCAACCGGCAGCACGTGAAACTCGCGCGCGATATTGATCAGCTGCTTGCGTGCCTCCGGCTCGACGTTCGTCGCGTCGATGACCGTGAGATTGCCGCGCTGCAGCCGCTTGCGCGCGATCGTATGGACGAGATCGAACGCATCGCCCGACGCGGTGAGATCGTTCTCGTTGTCCGCGACGAGGCCGCGACAGAAATCGGACGAGATGATTTCCGTCGGCTTGAAATGCTTGCGCGCGAACGACGACTTGCCGGAGCCGGACGGTCCGATCAGAACGACGAGTGCGAGCTCCGGAATCTTGAGAGTCATGCGATTTCCTTCCTAAAAACAGCCATCTGTGTCGGCGGCCCGACTTCCGGATCGTCAGTGCCGATCGGCATCCACGTGAACGCGTAGCCGTATGTCGTTGCGATGCGCTCCGCCCACGCGAGAAACTCCGCGCGCGTCCACTCGAACCGGTGATCGCGATGCCGCATCTTCCCCGCCGGCAGCGATTCGAAGCGGACGTTGTATTCGACGTTCGGCGTCGTGACGACGAGCAGGCGCGGTTGCGCTTCGCCGAGGATGACTCGCTCGAACGCCGCCAGCCGTGGCGGATCGAGATGCTCGATGACCTCGACGGCCGTCGCCGCCTCGTACTCGCGCAGACGCGGATCGCGATACATCAGCGAGCCCTGGAACAGCGACAGCTTCGCGGCGAGCTTGGGCGGCAGACGATCGACGTTCAGCCGCTCGCGCGCGACTTCGAGCGCGCGCGGCGAGACGTCCATTCCGCTGACGCGCGTGAACGCGACTTCCTTGATCAGAGTGCGCAGCAGACGGCCTTCGCCGCATCCGAGGTCGACGATCGTCGCGACGTTGTGCTCGCGCAGAATTTCCGCGACGCGCAGCATGCGCTGCTCGTTGAGACTGATCTTCTTCTCGATCTTCTCCTCTTCCTGCGCCTTCTCGGTCTGCTGCTCGTCCTCTTCCTCGACGTCCTGCTGGATGAGGCGCTGCACGGCGTCGCGCACGAGATGCTTGCGATGCTTGAGATAGCGGTCCGCGATCGCGCGCCGATGCGGATGCGCGGCAAGCCATCCTTCGCCGTGACGCAGAAGCTTCTCGACCTCTTCATCGCCGACCCAGTAATGCTTGTCGGAATCGAGCACGGGGATGCAGACGTACAGATGCGACAGCGCATCGTGGACGGTCACAATCGCACGCAGCGTGATGTTGAAATAGCGGCTCGCGCCCCACGCCGGAAACGCCGGATCGAGCGGCAACGGTTCGGCTTCGACTTCATAGCCGAGCGGCTCGAACAGCTGACGCAGAATCGTCTCGCCGCCGCGGCACGGAACGCCCGTGACGCGCAACTCGAGCGGCAGCGGCTGCGTGACGAGCTCCGGTCGATCCTTGCAGCGTCCCGCGAGCGCGGTACCGAAGGCTCGCCCAATGGCGACGCTCAGAAACGAGCTCGCCGCATACGGCCGATCGTTGACGTACTGCGCGAGCCCTTCGCGCTTGCGCACGAGGCCGACGGTGTCGACGTCGACGACGAGCGCCGCCGTACAGCGCTCCTCCGTCGCTTCGGGATACGCGACATATCCCTCGCCGAACGTGAGCTCGATGCGATGCAGACGCCCCGGATTCTTGTGCAGCAGATATCCGAGGTCGGTGGCCGGGTGATGCGTTGTGGTGATTGTGAGGATCATGGTTGTTCCCGGACAAAAAAAACGAGCGACCCGAAATGGGTCGCTCGCATGAAAAATTCGATGAGACGCGACCTAAGAATGGAAGCCGGGGCGACCGGCGTACCGGCGCAGCGATTTCAATCCAAAGGTCGACATGGTCGGGACAGGGTACGGATGGGATCGCATCGTGTCAACGCGGGAGTACACTAGATGCATGTCCGTCAGCACGCTCATGACTGCTGAGGAGCTTCTTCGGCTTCCCGACGGGGAGCGCTATGAGCTCGTTCGAGGGGAGTTGAAGAAGATGTCACCTTCGGGCAGTCGTCATGGTCGAGTGGCAGCGCAGATCGCCGGTAGCCTCATTCCGCATGTACGGAGAAACAAGCTCGGCGCCGTCTATATCGCCGATGCTGGTTTCCGCATCGGACGCAATCCCGACACCGTACGCGCGCCCGACGCCGCTTTCGTCCGCGCGGAGCGAGTCATCGACACACCCGGATTCTTCGAAGGACCACCGGACGTCGTGTTCGAAGTCGT
>DASYLL010000074.1:0-21871 GCA_036009605.1 Thermoanaerobaculia bacterium
TCCTTCGTCGCGCGAATGCGCAACGTCACGTTGATCAGATCGCCCGCATTGAACGTCGTCGCAGCAGGCGCATTCGCAAGCGCATACGTCCGCTCGATCTTGAAGCCCGCATCGAGCGCATCGTGATGCATCACGTTCGCCGCGTACCGCAAACGCGCCATGTAATAGAGCGTCCCGACGCCATCGCGCGTGAACACGATCGGCAGCTGTTTGCCCGCCGGCGCTTTCGCGAGCAGCTGCGGCATCGTGAACTGCTGCGACTTCGCATCGGCCGAGCGTCCCTTGAAGGGCTCGCGCACGAGCGTCTCGCTTCCGAGCGTCACCGTCGCAATGAAGTCCGGAACTTCGGATTCGTACTTCTGATAGAAATCGACGAGCGCCGCCATCGCCCACGCGTTCTCCTGCGTGTCGTTCCAGCGTCCGTTCTTCCGCGCCGCCATCAGCCAGCGCACCATCCGCTTCGACATCTCCTCGTCCTGCCCGCCGCGCACCATCGTGCCCAGCACGATCGCGGTCGAGCGCACGTTCGAGCTCCACATCCACATCAGGTACGGATCGCTCAGCTCATTCACATGAGCCATCCCACCCTCGGGCAGAATCGAGTTCGCGATGCGGCGTCGCAGATCGGTGATGCGCGCGCCCGTCACTTCATTCTTCGCCTGCAGCGCATCGGCGAGGAACGCCAGCGCGAACACCGGCATGCGATCGCGATACTCGTACACGCGCGTGAAGTGCGAGTCCGCGTTGCGGCCGCCCTCGGTCAGCACCTTGACGACGAACGCCTGCCACGCGTTGTACGCCGGACGCCATCCTTCATTCGTCGGCGGCGCCTCCGACATCCGACCCTCGAGATAGGTGTACGAGCGCGTCAACATACTCTCGTCGACCGCGTACCCGAGCTTCTTCGCGCGCTGGAACACCGACACGACCCAACTCGTGAGATACGGCGACGTCGAAAGACAGTCGCCCGGCCAGAACGAGATGCCGCCGTCGGCGCACTGGAACTTCGACAGCTCGATGAGACTGTTCTGGACCGTCGGTTTCAGTTTCGCCGGATCGATGCCGGGCAGATTGAATGCTTCGCCGAGGTCGGCTGCGAGCATCAAGGCGAGGGAGCGCGAGGAGCGCTGTTCCGCGCAGCCATACGGATACTCGACGAGATAGCGCGCGCCTTCGCCGAGTCCGACCATCGCGGTCGACGACAGATCGACGCGCAGACCGCCGAAGCTCGTCACGACCTGCGCCGGAATCTCGACCGTTTCCTCCGCGCGCGGCTTCGCTTCGCCGTACGCGGCCACGGTTTCCGGCGACACGAGAATGCGCACCGGAATCACTTCCTCGAACGCATCCGTCTCGCGTCCCATCTGCACGCGCATGCGAATGCGCGCATCGCCGACCGCATGCGCGATCGCGTCGAAGCGCACTTCATTCGCGGAGCCCGGCTTCACTTCGATGGTCTGCTTGCCGTTCACGCTCAGCACCGACGGATCGAGCGACTCGATCGTCACCGTCGCCTTGCCGCCCTTCTTGAGCTGGTTGTGTACGACGCCGCCGAAGTACGCCTTGTCGCCGACCGCGAGGAAGCGCGGCCACGACGGCGTGAGCATCAGCGGCTTGTTGATCTTGATCTCCGCCTGATCCCAACCGAAGCGCGACTGCCGATCGCCCGCGACTGCCATCACGCGATACGTCGTCAGCGATTCCGGCAAGGTCACCTCGGTTTTCGCGCGGCCCTTTGCGTCAGTGACCAATGATCCGAGCCAGAACGCCAGCACGCGGAAGTCCTTGCGCAGCGTGCCCGGTCCCGCATCCTGACCACCGCCGCCGCCATCGCTCGCGCCTTTCGGCGTGAGCACGCGACGGCTGATGATGCGCTGGCGCGAGTCTTCATTCGAAACCTGCAGCGCTTTGTCGAGATAGATCGACGCAAGCACGTCCGGAGTCTCATATCCCGTCAGCGACAGCACACCGTAATCGACGGCCCATAGCGTCACCTCGGACTGCGACGGTTTCCCGGCCGCATCCTTCACGTTCACTTCGATCTGCGCCTTCGCGGCGGGACGGAACTCGGGCTGATTGGCCTTCACGTCGACGTTGAGCCGCTTCGACGCGTCCTCGACTTTCAGCTCGACGTATCCGAGTCGGAACGCGGGCTTGCCGGGGTCGCTGCCGTCTTTTTCAGGATCCTTCTTCGTGCGTCCCTTGACGAGCAGCACGGAGACGTAGACGTTCGGGATGTCTTTCTCGGTAATCGGAATCGTGATCGTCTGTTGCGTCGACGTGAGCTCGAACGGCTTCCACGTGCGCACGCCTTCGCGCTCCGTCGTGAGCAGTGCCGTCGCGGTTTCCCACGGCGACTTGATCATGATTCGCGCGCTGTCGCCGGGCTTGTACGTCTTCTTTTCCGGCACGAGCTCGATGCGGTTGTGATCTTCGCGAGCCCAGGCCGTGTAGCCCTCGCCGACCGCGTAGAACCAGATGCGCGTGCTCGTCGAACGACCTTCGCCATCATCCGCCATCGCGATCAACAGATACTCGCCTCCCTCGGCGATCGGGATCTTCAGTGGCACCGGTTCCGTCTTCGACGTGATCGTCCACTCGCCCGCGTCGACTTCCTTGCGCTCGCTTTCCCAATCGTAGAAGCCGCCGCCTTCGCCCTGGCGCACGCTCGTCCACTGAATGCGTTTGAGCGCGACCGTCACTTCGACGCCCGCAACCGCGAGTCCATCGAGACCCGCGGCGATGACTTCGGTGTCGATGCCTTTGCCTGCTTCCGCGAAATACGGCGGACGGCGCAGGCCGATGTACCAGGGCGCGGGATCGACGCGCATCGACGCGCGGCCCGCGATCTGCTGGCGCGTGACGTCGGTGACGACGCCTTCGAGGCGATAGTCGAACGGCACGCCCGCTTCTTTTTCAGTTTCGAGCGGGAGCCTGAGCTGTCCTTTCGCGTCGACCACGCCTTCGTTCTGCTGCAGGATCTGCGTCGACGGATCCTCGGATTCCCAATCGCGGCCGAGGAACGAGTAGCGGTCTTCCGGCCAGCGGTCCGTGATCTTTTGCGGCGGATCCGTGAGCTCGCGCTTCGAATACGTCCAGTTCACCTTCTGGCCCGCCATCGGCGCGCCGAAGAGATAGCGTCCGTTGATCACGCCGTTGAGGTTCGTGCCGGCGAGCGACGTGTTCGCGTCGAGAGTGACGTCGACGCGGAAATCAGGACGGCGATACGCGGCGACGAGCAGCTCGCCGTTGATCGTGCCTTTGTGATTTTCCGACTTCACCTGCACGCTGTAATTTCCGAGCGGCGCTTCCGCGGGGATGCGGAACGTCCACTCCGCGCTGCTCCACGCGTTGATGTCGAGCGTGCGCTGGTCGATCTCGTTCGAGTGGCTGTCGCGCAGCACGATCTGAACTTTCGCGCCTGGCGCGAGGAGCGACATGCCGTCCGGCGTGTCGGCGCGCGCGATCAGCTTGAAGTGCACTTCCTCGCCGAGCTTGTACACGCCGCGATCCGCGAACACTTTGCCGCGCAACTGCGGCTCGGCTTCGGAGAGGTCATACCGGACGTCGAAGTCCCACGGCATGATCCCTTCGTTCCAGTCGCTGCCGACGTACGCAACGTCGCCGTCTTTCTCCGCGATCACGACGAAGTGCAGCTCGCTGAGATTCGTCCAGCTGTCGTCCCACTCCGACTCGCCTTCGCCTTCCTTCTTCTCTTTGACGCGGCGCAGGTCGGTGTTCGGCGCGACCGCGATGCCGTTCGCGTCCGTCGAGCCGGTCCAGAAAATTTTGTTTGCTTTATCGCGAATCGAGACATTCGCGCCGGCGACCGGTTTCGCGTCGTCGAGACGCGTGACCATCACGATCGTGTTGCGCGGGCTGTCCTTGACGCTGATGCCGAGGTTGGTCGATTGGACGAGCGTGGAGACGGGATTGGGATCGTAGATTTTCGACTTGGGCAGCGCATCGTCGGGCTGCACTGCAACCCATGCGAGTCCGAGGTTGTCGTCGCCGATGACCGGCTTCAGATCGAGGCCGACGAACGAGATGCGATCGCGCTGCGGAGTCAGCTTGCGCGTTTCCGGTTTGACGGGAGGCGTGACGTTGAAGCCCGACTCTCGCAGTTGCAGCATCGTCGGCATCAGGTCGTCGAGCTTCAGCGGCGCGAGCCATTGCTTCACGCTGCGGAAGTTGCGGGAGTGGAACGGCAGCACCGAACCGCCGCTCGATTCCCACACGCCGTGTCCCGCGCCGAAACTGACGAACGCCGACTTGTGCCAGTACTCGGTGGCGCCGGTCCACTCGTAGCCGAGCTGTTGTCCATCAAATGACTTCAGCGACGGATCGACGCGGACGGAGTACTTGTGGCCAGGCGCGATCGTGTATCCAAGCTCGTCGAGACCGTAGCCCCACGACGGATAGTCGTACTCGGCCTTCACTGCTTTCGGTTTGATGGCGACTGGTTTTGCGGCATCGGTGACGTCGGTGACCGACACTGCTTTCTGTACGTCGGCGAACTTCACGCCGGAACCAGTGCGGAAGTTGATCGCGTTGCGTGACTCCGGATCGCACTCCGTGAGGCAGTCCATCGCGTTCACGAAGAACGTCGGCTCGAGCTCGATCGTGAACGGCGCCTCGCCGATGACGATGCGGATCCAAGTGTCGGGCACGATGCCCGGCTTCGTTTCGAGAACGATCAGGTCTTTCGCGGGGGGGAAACGTTCCTTGTCCCAATCGGCGGGGATGAACGACAGGATCGCTGCGCCGTCGGATGCTGCAGCGGCGAGTGCTTTCTGCTTCTTCGCTTCGCCGCTCGCCGGAATCGCCGGCAGCTCGATCGTGTGACTCTGCGTTTCGAGCTTCAGGTGCGGGATGACCTGCGTCGCGACGACCGGCTGATTGAAACGCATCCCGATCACGACCGAGTTGTTCTTGCCGCGATACCAGTCGGCGCGCAGCATTCGGATCGTCGGCGTCGTGAACGACCATTGATACGGCTGATCGAGTGTTTTGCCCGCGACCGATTTCGCGCTCTTGTCGACCGTGACGCTGTATGTCGTCGCGTACGGCAGCAGCGGATCGGGCGTGAGGATGAGCGTCGTCGTGCCCGACCAGCGGAACGCTCCCTTCACGGGCGGAGTGATTTTGAAGAACGGCGCCGTGACCGGATTCGGGATTTTGCCGAGCACGACCATCGGCTCGGAGAAGACGACGCGGATCTCGTTCGCTTCCGCGAGCGAGGCCGTCTCGCCCACCGGTCCGGCGCTGACGATGCGCAATCCATTTGCAGCAAACAGCGACGTGGAAAGCAGAAGGAAAGCGATCGCGGAAACGGCTCTTCTCATCACGGCGTGCAGTGTAGTGCGGAGAGCGAGGCTCAGAACGCGGTATGCATCACGTTCAGCCTTTCCTCAGCCTCCGCAATGACGCGATGTGCGTCTTGAGCACCTCGGCCGTCGCAAGCCTCGCGACATCCGCTACGGACACCGCCTCGCCCACAGTGATCGCACGTCCGAACACGTTCATCGCCAGCTCATCGACCGAACACGGTTCACCAATGATCGGATCGTAAGCCTGTGTCCCATTGCAGCAGACGTAGTGCACGTTCCACGTCATCGCAGGAAATCGCGACGGGATCAGTGGATGATGCATCTCGTACGAACCTTCATTCGTGACGTCGCGAATGCTCGCGATCCACGGCGCACAATCTCCGACGATCAATAGAGCCGCAATCCGCGTTGCATGCGCGACGCAATCATCGAGATACGTCGTCGTCATACGCGCGGAAACATCGCGCAGATAGTCGAGAGCGAGCGCGTCAGTGGGCATGCACCCCACGGATCTTAACGTCTCCGGTGTATACTCACCTCGCTGAGGAACTCTCCTCATCCGTCAGGGCCGTTGAACTAAGTCAGCGATTCTGTCCCTACCCTCTTAGCTTCCACACACGCGATTTCCGTTCAACCGGTCACGCCAGGTTCGGTGGTCGTGTGTCAGGAGCAGACTCATGAGACTTCATGTCGGCAATCTTCCCAAGCAAATGACGGATGCACAGCTCAGCGACCTCGCCGCCCCGTTCGGCGCGACCTCACAGACCGAAGTTGCAAAAGATCGCGACGGCAGCTCGAAGGGCTTCGGCTTCATCGAGTACAGCGACGACGCGCACGCCACCGCCGCGATCGAGACGCTCAATGGCAAGGAAGTCGACGGCTTCACGCTCAAAGTGAGCGAGGCGCGTCCGAGGAAGCACTGATGAAAGCGAAGAAAGAAAAAGCTGTTCCCGCCAAGAAGATTCCGCGCATCAGCATCTCCGAGCTCAACGTCGTCAAGACCGCCACGCGGCTCCTGACCACGAAGCTCGTCTCGACTGAGATCTCGTATGTGCAGCGCGTCCTCGGCGCCACTGCCACGCAGCAGCAGCTCGACGAGAAAGTGCTCGCCGTCCGCACCATGCCGTGGGCGAGCATCGTCATTCCCGAATAGTGACGTGACGTGACAACGTCACGTCATCCCGAGCGCAAGCTTGGGATCTGGTCGGGCGGGGCGCGAAGAGCGTTCCTCGTGCCCCACCCGCCCAGCCCCACCGCCCGGATCCCTCGCTAACGCGAGGGATGACTTCGTTCCTTCGTCACTTCGTCACTTCGTCACGCCGCGCGCCGCAGCGGCACCGCCGTATGCCACTGCAACGGTGAGATCGCCTCGGGCGGCGCGAACTCGATGTGCAGCACGCGCCGATGTTCCGGCGCACGCGCCGAGGACGAGGAGTGCACGAGCAGCGGCCGCATCAGCAGCATCGCGCCCTGCGGCACGTAAAGCTCGACCATCGGTCCGCCGGCCACGATCGACGCGAGATCGCCTTCCAGCAACTTTCCCGAGTGATGGCTACCCGGGATCACGCGCATCGGACCATTCTCCGCGCCGCATTCATCGAGATGAATCCGCAGCGCGAGCATCTGCGCGAGCACTTCCGTCGGCGGCTCGACGTGCAGCGCGCCTGCTTTCGTGCTCCACGGTCCATATCCGCTGAGCTGCATCCGTTCCTTCACGGAGATTGCGCGGTCCTGATGCCACTGCACGCGCCAGCTCGAATCGGAGGTCTTATCGAACAGCGTCGCCTTGACCGCAACGAGGTCGCGTCCGATCAGCGACCAGAGATATCCACCGAGGCGTTCATGCATCAGCAACTGGACGACGGTCGGATGCGAAATCAGATTCCGTACGCCACCGCGCGCGGGGCCGATCACCGCGGGCAGTGACGAGGTGATGTGCTCACACTGATGCCGCGCCAGCACCATGTCAGCCAGCGCGTATCCATTGCCCTCGAAGTCGTCCATGGCCGCATCCTATCCCGGAAACTACGCGGGACCCGGACGCCCGAAGAGATATCCCTGCACTTCCTCACATCCCTGTTCCCTCAGGAACTCCACCTGCGCCTCGGTCTCCACACCTTCCGCCGTTACCGAAAGGTCGAGTCCGTGTGCCATGGCCACGATCGCCGACACGATCGCGCGGTTGCTGCGGCTCGTGTCGATCTCCTGGATGAACTCGCGATCGATCTTGACCCGATCGATCGGAAACTGCCGCAGGTAACTCAGCGCTGAGTGTCCCGTACCGAAGTCATCCAGTGCGATTCGCACGCCGAGCTCGCGCAACTCCGCGAGACTCGCGATCGTGCGATCGGTCTGGAACATCGCCGTCCCTTCCGTGATCTCGAGCTCGAGAAATTGCGGCTCCAGCCCGCTCTCGTTCAGGACTTGCACAACAACATCACGCAGATCGCTTTGCTGAAACTGACGCGGCGAGAGATTCACGGCGATGCGCATCGATGGATGCCGATTCAGCTGCCACGCCTTCGCCTGCCGACACGCTTCGCGCAATACCCACTCGCCGATCGGCACGATCATCCGCGTCTCTTCCGCGATGCCGATGAACGTCGCCGGCGCGACGACGCCATGTCCGGGACGGTTCCATCGCAACAGCGCTTCCATCCCGACGGTCTCGCGCGTTTCCAGCCGAACGAGCGGCTGGTAATAAACGACGAGCTCATCGCGCTCCAGCGCGCGACGCAACGCGTTCTCGACGGACAACCGTTCCGCCGCGCGACTGTTCATTGAACGCGTGCAGAGTCGATACGAGCTGCGTCCCGAATCCTTCGCGCGATACATCGCCGTGTCCGCGTTCTTCAGCAGCGCTTCCGCGGTATCGCCGTCATCGGGATAGAGCGCGATGCCAATGCTCGTCGTGATGTACAGCTCGTGCCCATCGACGCGCAACGGCTGCGCAACCGTATCGAGCAGCTTCTGCGCGGTCTTCGCTGCATCGTTCGGCGATCGCAGATCCGCGAGCAGCACGGTGAACTCGTCGCCGCCCATGCGCGCGATCGTGTCACCCTCGCGCAGCACCGAGTGCAACCGCACGGCAACCGATCGCAGCAGCTCGTCACCGAGACTGTGGCCGAGGGTGTCGTTGACGAGCTTGAAGCGATCGAGATCGAGGAACATCACCGCGAGCGGCGACTTCTGCCGCTTCGCATGCGCGAGCGCGATCGTCAGTCGATCGCGGAACAGCAGTCGATTCGGCAATCCCGTCAACGCATCGTGGTACGCCTGATACTCGATCTGCTCCTCGGCACGTCTGCGCTCGCTGATGTCGCGCGACACCGACACGATCTCGTCGATCCCGCCTTCGTCCGAACGCGCAATGGCGCGGCTCGTGGTCTCGAACCAGATCAACGTGCCGTCTTTGCGTCGCGCGCGATAGCTGAACGTGCGCGGCGTGTTCCCGAGCTCGAGCCCTTTCGTGAACCGCCGCACGATGTGATGGTCCTCGGCTTCAATGAACTCGAAGACCGATCGCCCCATCAGATCGCCCGGCTCGTAGTGGAGAAGACTTCGCACCGCGTCCGACGCATAGACGAGAACCCCACGCGCGGTCGTACGCGAGATGAGATCGGTCGAGTTCTCCGCCATCAATCGATAGCGCGCTTCGCTGTCGCGCAACGCGGCTTCTGTGGCTTTGCGATCGGTAATGTCGAGCAGCGTTCCTTCGAGAATCCGCTGCCCGCCTTCGGTGGTGAGCAGGTGCACGCTTTCGAGCAGCCAGATCGGGCGACCGTCTTTGCGGCGCAGACAGATCTCGATGCTGCGCAGACCGCCGTCGGCGAGGATGCGCTTGATGAACGCATCGCGATGCGACGGGTCGAAGTAGAGATCGCGCGCGTTCAGTCCGAGGAACTCGGCCTTCGATTCGTAGCCGAGCATGGTGGCGAGTGCGTCGTTGCAGTCGAGGATCCGCCCGTCGAGCGTGTTGTGATAGACGCCGGCGAGATTGCGCTCGAACAGCAGGCGATGGCGTTGCTCGCTCGCCTGCAACGCGCGATACGTGCGGCTGCGCTCGATCGCGCTCGCGAAAATCTCGCCCGTGATGCGCAGCAGGCCGATGGTCTCCTCACTCCATTCGGTCGGGGAAGAAACCGTGCTGCAACCGACGCTGCCGAACAGACGTTTCTCGATCGCCATCGGCACGAAGATCGAGCTGATGATGCTGTGCCGTTCCGCGAGCCTGCGCTCGTTCACGGCTTCGGGCGGCAGTTCGTCCGGCGTGTGCCAGCTGGCGATGCCGCCGCGACGCATCTTGTCGGACCACCACGGAAACGACGCGGACGGCAGCTCGCCGTAGATCTGCTTGCGCGACTCGACGCCGGGCGCGTTCCACTCGTATGCGATGTGCGCGCTCAGTCCGTCTTCGAGCAGCATGAAAACGTGCGCACGCTCGGCGCCGATGAACGGTCCGATGTCTTCGAGCGTTTCCTGAATCGCGCCGTCGAGCTCTTCGTCCGCGAGATGCGCAAAGCGCGTGGAAACGCTGGCGACGAGCCTCTCGAACTCGACGCGATGACGCAGCGCTTCCTGCACGTGACGGCGTTCCGTCGCATCGATCGCCATCGACAGGAGATCGGCAATCGACGTCGCGAAGTTCTCGTCTTCCACGCTCCACGTGCGCGGCGGGCCGATGTGTTCGAAGCAGACGACGCCGGTGGTCTGGCCGAGGCGGCGGACGGGGACGTCGAGCATTGAGGTGACGCCGAACGGAGTCAGGTAGACGTCGCCGAATGCGCTCGTGCGCGGATCGAGACGCGCGTCATCTGCTGCGATCACGCGCTCGGTCTCGATGGCTTTGAAGTAGATCGGATACTGCGCGGCCTGCAGTTCGCCGCCGTTGGAGTGAATGCCGGGCGTGCGCTCGTACAGCTCGTCGCACCGAATCGATTGCCGGCCGGGCGCGAAGAACCAGATGCCAACGCGCTCGACTTCGAGCGTTTCCGCGCCCGCGGCGGCGATGTCGCGCAGTGCTTCCGCGAGATTGCCGGAATGCATGGAAGGCCTGCGCGTGAGCTCGACGAGGATGGTGTTGTGTCGGCGCAGCCGTCGCTCGGTCTCACGGATCAACGTCTCCACGTGAGGCGCGGAGCGCTGGCGAAAAGGCGGGAGCTCGGACACGAAACTGTAACTTCAGTATAGGCCGGCACGGCCGGCAGCGCTGCTTGCTCCGCTCGGGCACGTACGGTCGCGCCGTCGGTGCGTTCCTCCGCACAACTTCCTAGCACTTCTCCAGCGGATACACCTTCACGTTCACTTCGCTCGCGTAATGCCGATACGCCGGCGACTCCGGCCGCTTGATCCCCGCCGCCCACACCAGCGTCTCTTCGAGCGCGTCCACCTGCACGCGCTGAATCGGATACGGCTGATGATGCACTCGCGCGCGATACAACTGACGCCGCTCATCCTCCGAGTAGAGGATGTAGCGCTCGACGAGAAAGTGCTCGAGCGTACCCGGCGCCGCGTGCGTCACGGGACCTTCGATCGGTGCGTAGCGCATGTGTGCATCGGCCGGCAGCGCGCCGCGCGAATCGGTACGGCGCGAATCAAACTCGATCGACGGCAGCGCGCCGCCATGTTCGCGCAGGTCGATGTCGGCGCCGAAGTACGGCAGGTGATAGGCCGCGCGTGCGGCAGCAACGGCGATCATGCTCGACGCATCGAGACTGAAGAACCACACGCCGGGATCGCGGCCATCGAGATGCACGTACGTGCGAACGTTGATCTCGTGAAACGTCGAGATCCATGGCAGCGGCGGCACCATCACCGGACGCACGCCGCTCAGCGTGAACGGCACGAGCGCCACATACGCTTTCCCTTCGAACGTATCGACCGTCAATCGCAACGGCAGGAGCGATTGCAGGTCGGCGACCGGAACCTCCCAATGCAGGAAGAGCAGATGGTGCCAGTTCTGATGGAGAAGCACCGGCTGGTCGGGCTCCAGCGTCGGCGAGATTCGGTCGATCGGGTCGTGTCGATGCATTCGTCGGGTTCCAAGCAATGCGAAAGCCAGTGGCGAGCGTTAAGATCCGTGCATGAAATCACTGATCGCTCTCGCCGCGTGCCTCACCTTCGTCGCCTGCGGTAGTTCCACCGGTTCCGCGTCCTCGAGCAACGCAGCCGGCAAGATCGTGCCCGAGGTCGACCTGATTCAGCTCGTCGGTCCGGAGGAGTTGAACTGGGAGGCGGGAGAGATCGAGATGAAGTACGCGCTGCGCGTGAGCAACCCCAGCGCGGAGCCGATCACGCTGCGCCAGATCCGGCTGCAGACCGTCGGCACCGAAGGCCCGTACATGATCCCGCAAAGCAGCTACAGCTTCCGCGAAGTCGTCGCGCCGGGCTCGAGTCGCGACATCCCCTTCTTCGCGAAGGCGCGGTCGGAAGGAAACCGCTACAGGATCGACGCGCAGTCGCCGGTCTCGGTCCGCACCGTCGCGTACTTCGAAGCGCCGTCCGGCAATTTCCGCCGGTCGTTCATCGCCAACCTCGTGCAGTCGTTCAAGAACAACAACTGACGCCGCGCGCTACTCGAAGAGGTCGTACTCCGCGACCGGCAACTCCGCCGGCTCGGTCCAGCGCCACGTCTCGAACACGTACAGATCGAACAGCAGCAGGAAGACTTCGCGCGACATCTTCCAGCGCGCCTGCAGTCCATCCGCGAGGCCGCGTTTCGATTCTTTGATGACGTGGTCGAGGCCGTAGATCACGGTTTCCTGCTGGCGATAGCCAGCGCTCGCACAGAAGCAGTTCAGCGCCGCTTCGATCTTGTAGTGCGACTGATACTGCGGCGGCACCGTCTCGAAGACTTCACGCCGCATGACGCGGATGCCCGAGAGGATCGGGCCGCACTTCATCTTGAGGTGCAGGAAGTTCGACACGGTTCCGCGATTGCGGACGCCGATGTTCATGTCGCAATCGCCGCGCAGCACCGGAGTCACGAGCGCCGCGATGTGCTCCTCGGTGACGTTGTACATGTCGCCGTCGCAGAAGAACAACGTGTCGTTCGAGGCATTGGCGACGCCGACGGCCATCGCATAGCCCTTGCCGTGGTTCTCCCGCAGGGCGACGGTGCGGACGCCGTCGAAGGTCCTGGCAATCTCGACGGTCCGAT
This sequence comes from Thermoanaerobaculia bacterium, assembly GCA_036009605.1. Lineage (GTDB taxonomy): Bacteria > Acidobacteriota > Thermoanaerobaculia > Gp7-AA8 > Gp7-AA8 > QHVT01. The sequence continues at coordinate 12,490 of DASYLL010000074.1, forward strand.
CCTGGGACCCATCGCTGACGACGATCACTTCGTCGATCAGCAGGCTTCGCGTCAGCGCGCTGAGGACGTCGGCGATCGTTTTTTCTTCGTTGTAAGCCGCAACAATGGCGGTCGTCCTCACTCGTTCACCTCGGGTGCTGGCGTTCCCGCCTGGGCAGTCTGCAACGGACGGACCACGGATTCTAACCGAAACCCTGACACGGCATTTGCACAAACGCCCCGCTGTGATGAAACGGAACCCACTCACCCTCGGAAGCCTCCTGGCCTGCCTGAGCATCTCCGCCGGCCTGGCCGTGCTCCTTCTCTCGGGCTGCTCCGCGGTGAAAAGCGCCCTCGACATCCAGAATCCGCGCTATTCGATCCGGAGCATCCACCCCCGACTGGACATTGCCATCCCGCTCTCCCAGTCCTCCGTAGATATCGACTTTGCGCTGGAAGTGGACAATCCGAACGGCGTAGGCCTGCGCCTCGACCAGATCGATTTCAACCTCTTCATCAACGACGCCCGCGTCCTCGACAGCATGAGTCAGCAGAACATCAATATCCCGGCGAACGGCCGCGGCGACGTACAGCTCCGCACGCGCATCGGCTACCAGAACATCAAATCGCTTTGGAATGAGATGGTGGACATCGTGAGCGGCAGGCAACGCGCGCGGTATGAGCTGCGCGGTAACGCGTACTACGCCACGCCGGTGGGACGCTTGAAACTGCCGGTAACCGTGTTCTCGACGAGGTGAAGCGGTTGTCGGTTGTCAGTTGTCTGTGAGACCACACTGGAACCACAGACAACCGACAACCGACAACCGATAACCCGCTAGGTCGCGTCTCTCGTCACGATGATCTGCTGCGCGATGTAGCGTCCATTGTCCGCAACACCGACAACTTCGATCTCGTCGCCGCGCTCCAGATCCGTCACGCTGTACTCACGCCCGCTGTACGTCACGCGCGTATTGCTGTCGTAGTAGATGGACCCAGCCTGACCGTTGTTCGTGTCGCGCAGGTTGTTGACGTACGACACGTTCAGGTCGATGCGGCGCGCATTCGTATCGATCCCGGAAACTGTTCCCTTCACATCGGATGACTGCGTGCTCGACGGGCTGCCAAGAATGATGTCGCCGATGCTGCCGAGACCGCCGTCACCCATCGTTCCGCAGGCCGCGGTCATGAGCAGCGCCGCAAGCACCAAAGTAGCTCTTCGCATTTGACTTCTCCTTCGTCACAATCAAGAGCAAGGACCGTGCTTGATCTCTCAAAATAATCAGCGATTTGCCATCCCCGCGCTCGCCTGCATCCTCTATTTCGCAGAGGGATTTCCGTACGGCATCGTCAGCGAGACCGTGAACCTCTATCTCGCGTTCGCCAAAGTCGACCTGACGACCATCGGACTCATCAGCAGCGTGGGGATCATCTGGACGCTGAAGTTCTTCTGGGCGCCGCTGATCGATGCGGTCTCGACCTACAGGATGTGGATCTACGTCTCGCTGATCGTGCTCGCGTTGTCACTGGCGACGCTCGGCATTGCGGCACCGGCGAGTCCGCTGTTCTGGGGCGCACTGATCGTGCTCGTGTTCGCATCGGCGACGCAGGACATCGCGATCGACGCACTGGCGATTCGCATCACGCCGCGCGAGTTGATCGGCCTCGTGAACTCGGTACGCGTCGGGGCATATCGCGGCGCGATGATCGTGGCCGGAGGCGGCGTTGCGCTGCTCGCGGATCGCATCGGATGGCAGAACGCGTTCTTCATCGCGGCGCTGGTTCCGATCGTCGTGTTGCTGATCATCGCAGTCACCGCCCCGTCCGAAGGCGGCTCGCGCGAGCAACGAGAAGAAAATCCATTGCGCGCGCTCTTCACCTGGCTGCGCCGCCCCGGCGCCCTGATGTTCCTCGCCGTGATTCTTCTCTATCGCCTCGGCGACAACGCACTGACGCCGATGATCCGCCCTTACTGGGTCTCGCGCGGATTCAGCGCAACCGAGATCGGCAACGTCACTACGACGCTCGGCATGATCTGCACGATCCTCGGCGCAATCGTCGGCGGCGCCTTCGTCACTCGCTTCGGCGTCTATCGCGGCTTGTTCGTTCTGGGCACCGTACAGATGCTGTCGAACTTCGCATACGCACTCGTCGCGACGACGAACGGGGGACGTCCCGCCCTGTACGGCGCAGCGGTCCTCGAGACGTTCTGCGGCGGACTCGGAACCGCGGCATTCCTGTCATTCCTGATGTACATCTGCGATCGCGACAACGCTGCAACGGAGTACGCGATGTTGAGCGCGCTCTTCGCCGTCGGACGAACGTTCGCCTTCGCGCTCAGCGGCTACTTCGCCCAGGACCTCGGCTACGCGAACTACTACTGGCTCACCGCGGCGCTGGCTCTGCCGGGCCTCGCGCTTCTGCCGACGATCCGCGACCGCCTGTCCACATTCGCCGGATCGCCCGCCACCAGCGCAACGCCGTAGACTGCCACCATGGCCAAAAAGCGAGAGAAAGTGGTCATGACGGCGAAGAACGTCTGGACACTCACGAAGGCGGCGGCATCTTCGTGGGTCGACGACTATGCGCAGAGCATGGGCGCGGCGCTGGCGTATTACACGATGTTCTCGATCGCGCCGTTTCTCCTCATCGTGATCTCGGTAGCGGGGCTGATCTTCGGCGTCGAGGCGGCGCGCGGGGAGATCGCCGCGCAGCTCCAGGGTTTGATGGGGCGCGAAAGCGCCGATGCGGTACAGAGGCTGCTCGAGAGCGCGAGCAAGCCGGCCGAAAGCGTCACCGCCGCGGTGGCCGGCATCGTTCTGCTGCTGGTCGGAGCGACCTCGGTCTTCGCGGAATTGCAGGATGCGCTGGACCGCATCTGGCGCGCCCCTAAGCGACACAAGACGGGAATCTGGAGTCTGCTGCGCGCGCGCCTGCTGTCGTTCGGTACGATCGCCGGGATCAGTTTTCTGCTGATGGTCTCGCTGGTGGTGAGCGCGGCGCTCGCGGCATTGGGAAACATGCTGGGACCGCTCTTCGCCAACTGGCAGACCCTTGCCGCCGCGATCAATTTTCTGGTCAGCTTCGCTCTCACCACGTCGGTCTTCGCGATGATCTACAAGGTCATGCCGCGGGTGAAGGTGGCGTGGACGGACGTCTGGATCGGCGCGACCGTGACCGCGCTGCTGTTCACGATCGGAAAGGCGCTGATCGGGCTCTACATCGGCAGAAGCGGCGTGACCTCGGGATTCGGAGCTGCCGGCTCGCTGGTCGTGACCCTGCTGTGGGTTTACTACTCCGCACAGATCTTTCTCCTCGGAGCGGAGTTCACCTGGGCCTACGCGCTGACCTTCGGCTCGCGCAGGGAGCAGAAGCTGCCAGGTGCGGCACCCGCGATCCCGAGCCAGACCGCAGACAAGAAGCCGGACGCGAACATGGTCGAGGCGAAGGAGGCGGCGAACGCCGCGTCCGAGTCTGCCGCGCTGGACGGGACGGTCAAGGAGCGATCGCAGTAGCGACGGCTCCACCGTGGATTCTGCGTGCGCTGCGGCTGGGGCTGTCCGGTGGCGTCGCACCTGGAGCGCGACCTTTCTGCTGTCCGGACTGAGCCCGGGCAGCCACACCTTCACCGCGAAATATGCGTCGGATTCAGCAGGTGCCATGACCTTGCGAATGGCCGATGATGGTGATGCTCTTGCCCTGGCCGATACGCGATCCTCATCAACGGTGGCTCACCGCGGCGCTGGCTCTACCGGGGCTTGCGCTTCTGCCGACGATCCGCGACCGCCTGTCCACATTCGCCGGATCGCCCGCCACCAGCGCAGAGCCCGCACGCTGGGCGCTTCGCCGGTGGCGCGGATGTCGGTCTCGGCGTGGCGTTCGCCGAGGAGGACTTCGCGCGTTCGGAGATCGCCGAGCGTGATCAGTTCGAGATGACGCGACCAGCGGCGCTCGACGAACGCATACGGAAGACGATGCCGTGGACGGATGACGATGACCTGATCGCGCAATGCGACAGGAATCTCGTGATCAGGCTCAGACGTGCTTTTGTAGATCCCGCCTTCCGATTCGCCCTTCATCGCCAACATTACGACTGCATCGCAGCCGTGCTCGAACGCGAGCTGATACGGAGCGTTGTCTGTGACGCCGCCGTCGCCGAATCGCTCGCCGAAAATGAGCGGCGTGCGCGTGTAGAACGGCGGCAGGAAATTCGCGGCGAGCAGGAGATCGATCGGCTTCTCGACGTCGCGGACATTGAAGAGAAACCCTTTGCCATCGCGCAATCGCGTTACTGAGATGAAGCACGGCAAGGCATCTGACGCTTTCAATCGATCGCCGACGAAGCGCGCGAAATTGCGGCGGTGCATTTCCGCATAGCGCCACGGCGACAGCTCGACGAAGAGATTGCGCAGATCGAGATACGGCATGCGCAGAAACGACTTCCAGAAATAGCGCGCGCGATTCTCGACTCGAGCCGCGACGACCGCTGCGTTCCACGCGCCTGCGGAAACACCGATGGTCATTGACGGATGAATCCCCAGGGCGACGAGCCGCTCGATTGCGCCGATCTGAAACGCGCAGCGTGCCGAACCACCGGAAAAGACGAAGGCGACTTTTTTCGCCGCGCGCAAACGCACGAGGGCGTCGGTCACGTCTGCATTGTAGGCGTTCCGCTAGACTTCTCTCTCATGCGTCACCGGATCTTTGTCGAAGCCATCACCCCCGAAGTCACCGTCACCGGCGACGAGTTCCACCACTCGGTGCGCGTCGTCCGCGTCCGCGCAGGAGAAGAAGTCGAGCTCTTCGATCGCGCGGGGAACGCGGCACAGGGAATCGTCGAGAGTCTCGATCGCGAGCGCGCGGTCATCACCACCGGCGAGCCGCTGCCATCGCGCGAATCGCCGCTCGCCGTGCGACTCGCAATGGCGGTCATTCAGCTCGAAAAATTCGAGTTGGTCCTGCAGAAAGCAACCGAGCTCGGCGTTTGCTCGTTCGTCCCGCTCATTACAGAGCGCGTCGAACTGCGCCCCGAGCGTTACGCGAACAAACACGAGCGCTGGGAACGCATCCTCTTCGAAGCCGTCAAACAATCCGGCCGCACGGCGATCCCGCGTATCGAAGAACCGCAGGAGTTTGCTGACATCCTCCGCGACGGCAGCACGAAAATTCTCTTCGACGCCGACGCCGAACCTTCGCGAATTGACCGTCTCGATGCGGTCACGTTGCTCATTGGTCCCGAGGGGGGATGGACGGAGGAGGAACTGCTGGAGGCGCGTGAAAACGGCGTGCATTTTCAGCGCCTCGGGCCGAGGCGGCTGCGCGCGGAAACCGCCGCCATTGCGGCGACTGCCGTCATCACATCGCGCTTCGGAGACTTGTAGTAGATTACGCCTCCCATGGCCGACACCCTGACCATCACCGACAATCGAACCGGCAAAACCTACGACGTCCCGATCGTGGACGACACCATCAGGGCTCTCGACCTGCGGAAGATCAAAGTCGGCGACGAAGACTTCGGGATGATGACGTACGACCCGGCGTTCATGAACACCGCCTCGTGCCGCAGCGCCATCACCTACATCGACGGCGACAAAGGCATCCTCGAATACCGCGGCTATCCGATCGAGCAGCTCGCCGAGAAGAGCAGCTACCTTGAAGTCGCATACCTGCTGATGCACGGCGAGCTTCCCACACCGGCCGAGCTCACGCAGTGGACGCACACGATCACGCACCACACCATCCTCAACGAGAACTTCCGCCATCTCATCGATGCGTTCCGCTACAACGCGCATCCAATGGGACGCTTCATCGCCTCGATGGCTGCACTCGGCACGTTCTATCCCGAGGCCAAAGAGATCGAGAATCCTGAAGTGCGGATGAAGCAGATTCACCGCATCATCGCCAAGGTCATCACGATCGCCGCGTTCAATTACCGGCACACCGTCGGGATGCCGTATGCGTATCCGGACAACGACCTCTCCTACACCGGCAACCTCCTCAACATGATGTATCGGATGACGGAAGTGAAGTACACGCCGAACCCGGTGCTCGAGCGTGCGCTCGACGTCCTGTTCATCCTGCACGCCGATCATGAGCAGAACTGTTCGACGAATGCGATGCGCGCGGTCGGCAGCTCGCACGTCGATCCGTATTCGGCCGTTGCTGCCGCTGCCGCGGCGCTTTATGGACCGCTGCACGGCGGCGCCAATGAAGCCGTACTGCAGATGCTGGAGGAGATCGGCTCGGTCAACAACGTGCCGGAGTTCATCCGCCGCGTAAAGAGCGGTGAAGGCGGACGCCTGATGGGCTTCGGCCACCGCGTCTACAAGAACTACGACCCGCGCGCCAAGATCATCAAACGCGTCGCCGATGAAGTCTTCGAAGTCACCGGCCGCAATCCGCTGCTCGACATCGCCCTCGAGCTCGAGCGCATCGCCCTCGAAGACGAGTACTTCGTGAAGCGCAAGCTCTACCCGAACGTCGACTTCTATTCAGGGCTGATCTACCAAGCCATGCGTTTCCCGACGAGCATCTTCACCGTGCTCTTCGCGATCCCGCGCGTCTCCGGCTGGCTGTCGCAGTGGCAGGAAATGCTGGGCGACGCGGACCAGAAGATCGCGCGGCCGCGGCAGATTTACACCGGGCATCCGCGACGGGATTATCCGGCGCGGTAAACGCGGGCGGAGTGGTTGGCTCCGAGAATTTCGCTCTTGCGTCCCTCTCCTTGAGAAAAGGAGTCTGGTCATGAGCGAATCATTTCTGAAAGCCCCGGCATCCGAGTCCGTTCGTTTGATTTCCTTCGACGAAGCAAAGGTTGTCCCCGGATTCATTCCTGAAACGTGGATCCTCATCGTTTCCGGAACGAAGCCGTGCATCAACATGGAAGTCAAGCTGATCCCGCGCATCTATGTCAAACAACCGGAATACTGGGGAATCGAGGTGACCGGTATTCTGCCCGGCGGTATCTGCCTCACCGCGACCGCCCCCTACTCCGTTGCTCTTCCGCTCGACAGCGTGCTGGGAACGAAGGGCATCGAAGTGATCGGAGCGAACAAGAAGGAACAGATCGCGGTCCCGCCGAGCACCTATTCGCCGAAGACGAGCGAAACAGAGAAGTAAGCAATCCGCCATGCAGGCACATCGCATGTCCGACCTCGCCGTGTAGTCGACGCGGTCGGACGGTCGTCCTCGCGGCAGATTCCCGATGCCCATCCAGGCTGCCGTCTCGCAGCATCTCCGGGTTCTGCGAGACAACGGCTTCACCAGCGTGCGGGTCGACGGACCTCGTCGCATCTATTCGATGGATGGCGAGCCATTGGCAGGACGTCGACGCATGGCTCGACTGCTTCCGCTCTTTCTGGGAGCCAACGCTGAGTCTCGACGAAGCTGAAGAGGACGTCGAGGAAACTTGGGCTAGCGAGATTCAGCGACGGGTCGCGGCCGCTCGCGCAGGCGAGTTGGCGAGCACGGATTGGCGAACGGTGCTCGAGCGTGTCGAAAGAGAAGTGCTTGGGCGTTGAAGCCGCTGAACGTCGTCGAACCTGCAGAAGCGGTACCGGGCAGCGGTCTTCTGGTATTGCGAACGTGATGTTCGTGCCGCAGATCGGTTTGCGGCCGAGACACGGCGGTCGTTGGAGTTGATCGAGACGTTTCGGGCGTGGCTGACGACCACGCTCGTCGAATGCCCATCCACACGTTTCCCTATCACGTGATTATCGTGAACCTTGCGGATCGGCTCGAGGTCGTTGCGTCACACACAACCGTCGTCGACCTGCCTACTTCATGGTCGCTGCAGCGAACGTGACAGGCCCGCGGGCTCCGGCGTGAGTTGGCCTCCGCCGCTCGGGACGGTTATCCTCTTCACCATGGACCCGAAGCAGATCGTACATTCCGACCCCGAGATCCTCGGCGGGACTCCTGTTTTCGTCGGAACACGCGTGCCCGTTGATGCGCTCATCGACTTTCTCGAGGGGGGCGACACGATCGAGGACTTCCTCGAAAACTATCCCGGTGTTTCGCGGGCGCAGGTTTTCGCATTTCTCGAAGAAGCTAGTCGGGCACTGCTCGCAGAAATCGCGTGAGACGAGTTTTGTTTGACGAGAACCTGCCTCGGTTACTACGGCGCAAGCTTTCCGAGTTCGAGATCAGGACCGTTCAGGAAGAAGGCTGGGGCGCTTACAAGAACGGTGACCTGCTGCGACGTGCTCAAGGTCACTTCGATGTGTTGCTCACGGCGGATCGCCGGATGCAGTATCAACAGAAGCTGACGGCCTACGGAATCGGCATCGTGGTGATCGTGACCCCGCGTCTGCAACTGCAGGTTCTGGAGCGCGCACTAGAGCCGATGCGGCAGGCGATCAACAGCGTCGCCCATGGTGAAGTGGTCCACGTCACGATACCTGCGTAGCATCAGCCCCGCCCCAAAACCCCCGCCCACCACTCCCCTTTCGTCCGCTCGCTCACTGGCGCGAAGCCGTGAGCGCGGGCGGCCTCTACGACGTCATCACGTTTGACGATGAGGATGCCGCTCAGGATCAGAAGGCCATCGACGGCCACGAGCGAAGCGAGGTCGCCGAGGAGGGGGATGATGACTTCGGGGATGATGTTCATCGTTACGACGTCGAAGGTGCCGCCGCGCAGCGATTCGACGCTGCCAATGAAAAGGGGCATTGAACGTTCGGGGACGCCATTGCGGATGCGGTTGTCGCGCAGGGCGCCGTAGGCGTCATTGTCGTTGTCGAATGCGATGACCTTCTGCGCGCCGAGACGGTGCATTGCGAGTGCGAGAATTCCGCTTCCGGCACCGACATCGAGGCCGCGTTTCCCGGCGAGTTTTTGCGCTTCGAGCAGCTCGATACAGAGCCACGTCGTTTCGTGCGAGCCGGTCCCGAACGCCTGCTCCTGCGGCACGATCAGCGTCAGCCGATCCGAATCCTCGGGTAACAACGATGGATCAGGAACGACGACGAATCGCGACCCGATGAACAGCGGCTGCAGGGATTGTTGATAGCGCTCGAGCCAGTCGACGCGCTCGCGATCGAAGTTCTGCAATTCGAAATCGCTCAGCAGTTCCGCTGCGGCAGCGCGGTCTTCGCTCGTGTCGAAATACGCTTCGATCGTGTTCTGCGTCGACGTACTGCCGGTCGATGCGGTGAGAAACAGCTGCGATTGAATGACGTCCTCGTCCGCCGGATCTTCGAACTCGATGGCGAGGATGTAATCGATCACTCTTCCCCGCCGAAGTGCGCGCGATAGTCCTCCATCGCGGCCTGCACGACGTTCGCGGCGTGTTCGTAACCGTATGTGCCGGCGACGCGGATCTTCTCGCCTTCACCGGGGACGAGTTTGTATGTGCTGAAGTAGTGCTCGAGTCGTTCGACGAGGACCGGTGGAACGTCCGCAATGT
>DASYLL010000075.1:0-6184 GCA_036009605.1 Thermoanaerobaculia bacterium
GTCGGATACTTTCTGCACGTTCAGGGAATTACGCACGAGCTATTCACTGGCGCGATTTCCGAGGAGACCGCGCTGCTGACGTTTTCCGCGGAACCGTTCGATTCGCCGCCGATCGACAATGGCGGGCTTTCGATCGGCATCGATCCGCGAGGCGTGTTTCGTCTCTACCTGCGCGAGTCGGGCGGTGCGTCATTCGAGGATCCGACGTCGTTTGCGATCGGCCAATGCATCGGAACGTTCGAGCGTGTTTCGATGGTGCCGAAGGTGAAGATCGGCGCAGTCCTGATGAATGTGTTCACCGCGCGACTCGTGTCGTCGGAGCCATTTGTGATGGGCGGCGTCGCATACGACCTGCGCGACATTGTGGGCGCCGGAATCACGCAATGGGGAACCGCGGCGACGGAGCCGCTCATGCCGCCGTTCGGGTATTCGGCAATGGTGCCGTTTGTGGGGTCGGCGATTCGGACAGGGTGAAGAAAGTCGTATGTCTACAGTGGATGCTGTTCGCGTGCGGAGACGGAACGTCACCCGAAGAGAGGGCGGTCCGATCGACACGGAACGCGGAGTGTCGCTGGTTCCGCAGTCGGCGGAACTCGACGATGGAATGGCGCAACTCGTGTTGATGGACATTCACGGCCACGGTCTCTATGGAGGCTGAATGGGATGAAAGTCCGATTGTCATCGAACCTGTAATGAATCTGCTCCTGTCGCGGAAACCTGCGGGCGCGTCCGTCCATGGATTGCAGCCGGGTTCCGTCGCGACAACGGCTCGCACACGAAAGGAGCAGTCAACATGGCAGATCTTGCAAAACCGAATCAGGCCAATGTGCCCGATGCCAAATACGCCGCCTCAGCTCTCAAGATCACGAAACCGGTGGTTTCGCGTCCCGAGCGCTGTTGCGTCCACCAGTTCTGGGCCGTGGTGGAGACGGACGGCACTCTGGTGCGCGGACGCAATGTCGTCCGTTCGGCGCGTCTCGGCCCCGGGCAGTACGAAGTGATCTTCACCGCCGATGTCAGCGGCGGTGCGTTTCTCGCCACCATCGGAAGGCAGCAGTTCGCCACTGAGCCGTCCGGTCAGATCGGCGTCGCGCTGCGCTGCTGCCTGCCGCCGACCGAAGCAAACAAAGGCGTGTGGGTCGATACGCACGATTCGACCGGCGCCTTCAGCGACCGCGCATTTCACGTAGTGGCATTCACCGACTGAGTCCGTGTCTCGCGGAACCGGGCGCACTCAATCGGTGAGCGCAACGAATCGCTCTCAACCCGCCAACCATCCCGGCGGCGCCGAATGCACCGTCGGATGTTTCTCCTGGTGATAATGCGGCTTCGTTGCTTCGGTCGTGAAATCGGTGTTGTTGCCGAGAATCGTCTGCGTCACGATTTTGCTGTATTGATCGCTGCCCCAGCAGGCGTGCGCGGAATTGCGGTTGCCGTGAATGTCCACATACTCCTTGTTGGGGAGTTTCGGTGTCACGAACAGGCAGTCGCCCGGGCGCACCCATAAATCGGCGAGACCGATTTCCGCTTTGTTCTCGCGGAAGCGTGCGACGGAAATGACCAGCGGAATCTTGTCCTGCGAGCAGAAGACGTGCGGGAAGTTGTGATATTCGAGATCGGTCGCATTGATCGCCAGCAGATCGCGTCCGCGACCGCCTCCGAGATACGGCGACTGATATCCGGCGAAGGCGCCGTAGGTGTACTGGCACGTGACCATATTGTCATAGCGAAAGTCGATGGAATCGCCACTGGGCACGAGCGTCATGCCGAACGCCTGCGCCGTCTCTTTCGTCGCCCACAATGGCTCATAGACCACGGAGTCGACGCCGAAATCGAAATTCGTCAGCTCGCAGACATAGTCGCCGGAGCCTGTCGTCGTTCGCTCGAATTTCACGCCGCGATAGTGCGTCCCGAGATTCAGCTCGGGCACTTCCGGAGCCGGCGGGATCAGCGTCCCTTTCGGCTCACGCGCCGACACCATGCGGCCGTTGTCGTTGTGGAGATAGGGAAACTGAACCGTGTCGAGATCGATCGACTCGCCGTCTTCAATGAAGAGGACAGGCGAGAAATACTCCGTAGACATGGACACGATATACGGGCTCTTCATGAGCCCGTATGATACGCGTCATTCGTAACGCAGCGCTTCGATCGGATGGAGCGCCGCCGCTTTGCGCGCGGGATAGTAGCCAAAGAAAACGCCCACTGCGCCGGAGAAGACCACCGCGACGAGCATGAGCAGCGGCGAGATCACCGTCTCCCACCCCGTGAAGTGCCCCAGCACCTCGGAACCAACCACGCCGAGGGCAAGTCCGATCAAACCGCCAAGAACGCCCATGACGATGCTCTCGACGAGGAACTGCGTGAGCACGTCGGAGCCGCGCGCGCCGATCGCGAGGCGAATGCCGATCTCGCGCGTCCGCTCCGTCACCGAGACGAGCATGATGTTCATGATGCCGATGCCGCCGACGAGCAGCGAGATCGACGCAATCGCCGCGAGCAGCAGCGTCATCACCTTCGTGCTGCCCTCCGCTGCTTCGGCGAGATCGTTCTGATTGCGCACCGTGAAGTCGTCCGGATCGCCTTCGCCGATGCGGCGCGATTCGCGAAGCAGCACGCGAATCTCGTCCTGCGCGGCGACGATGTCGCCTTCCGACGCCGTGCTGGCCAGGATCTGCGGCAGGAACGAGCGTCCCGACAACACAGCCTTCGCGGTCGTATGCGGGATGAGGACGACGTCATCGGAGTCGCTGCCGCTGGCCGTCTGTCCTTTCGCCGCGAGCACGCCAACGACGTCGAACGGCACGTTGCGGATCTGCACTTCCTGTCCGACCGGATCGCTGCCGGGGAAGAGCTGATCGGCGACAGTCTTGCCGAGCACTGCGACTTTGCGCAGCGCGGTCACGTCTTCAGGCGCGAAGAACGAGCCGGACGACGTTTGCCAGTCGCGGATGACCTGGTAGTCGGTATCGACGCCGTTGATCATCGTGCGCCAGTTGCCGGCCTCGCCGATGACCTGCGAGCGGCTCACGATCACGGGCGTCACCGCGGTCACGACCTGCGCTTCGCGGCGAATCATCTCGACGTCGTCGAGCGAGAGGTTCGGGAACGCCTGCGCGCCCTGACTCACGCCGGCCGCCTGCGCGGCGCCGGGTGTGATGACGATCATGTTCGTGCCGAGGTTGTTGATCTGGGCGCGGATGCGCGAGCGCGCGCCGAAGCCGACGGCGACCATGACGATGACCGCGGCCACGCCGATGATGATGCCGAGCATCGTGAGCGCCGCACGCATCTTGTTTTTGCGGATGCTCTGCGTCGCGAGACGCACGAGGATGGTGGTCTTCATGCTGCGCTCCTTTCATCGAGCTTTTCGAGATCGCGGGATGCCTGGCGGCGGTTCTTCACCGCCTCGTCGCGCACGATCCGGCCGTCGCGCATTTCGACGACGCGCTTCGCATAGACCGCGACCTCGGGCTCGTGCGTGACGATCACGATCGTGACGCCTTCTTCGTTCAGCTCCTGGAAGAGCGACATGACTTCGATGGTCGTGCGCGAGTCGAGGTTGCCGGTCGGCTCGTCGGCGAGGACGAGTGCCGGCGACGTGACGAGCGCGCGTGCGATGGCGACGCGCTGCTGTTGTCCGCCGGACAGCTCGCTCGGCTGGTGATCGAGACGCTCGCCGAGGCCGACGCGTTTCAGCGCGGCGATGGCGAGTGCGCGCGGATCGAGTTTGCGTCCGCTGCGGTCGTACAGCAACGGCAGCTCCACGTTCTCGACCGCGGTCGTTCGTGGTAGCAGGTTGAAGCCCTGAAAGACGAAGCCGAGCTTCTCGTTGCGCAGCTTTGCGAGCTCGTTCCTGCTCAGGGTTTCGACGTGCACGCCGTCGAGCTCGTACGAACCTTTGGTCGGCGAGTCGAGGCAGCCGAGGAGATTCATGAGCGTCGACTTGCCGGAGCCGGACGTGCCCATGATCGCCACGAGCTCGCCGCGCTCGATCGTGAGATCGATGCCGCGCAGCGCGTGCACTTCGTTCGTGCCGCTGGCGTACGTCTTCGTCAGCGACGATGTGCGAATGACGCTCATCAGAAGCCTCCGGGACGCGGTCCACGCTGCTGCGGCTGGTTGTTGTTCTGGAACGGCGACGCGTTCGAGGTCGTGTTCGCGGACTGCGGCTGCGCGGTTCCGGCGATGACTTTCGTCCCTTCTTTGAGATCGCGTCCGCGGATCTCGGTCGTGGAGCCGTCGGTGAGGCCAGTGTGCACGCGGATCGCGTGGAGCTTGCCGTCTTCGTCGACGGTGTAGAGCGTGCCCATGCCGCCGCTGCCGCGGGCACCACGCGGTCCGCGCCGACCCGTCGAGGCGCCGCCCTGAGGCGAACCACCGCCCTGAGGCGCAGCACCGGCCTGCGGCGCAGCACCGGCCTGCGGCGCAGCACCCTGTGCCGACGAAGTCTCCGCGCGGCGATTTGCCCGCTGTCCACCTTCGGCGGACTGAGAGCCCGTCGTATCTGTCTGGACGACGACCGCGTCATCCGCAGGCTTGAAGCGCAGCGCGGAGTTCGCGACTTTCAGTACGTCATTCGCGCTGCTGGTCAGGAACTCCACTCGCGCGGTCATGCCCGGGAGCAGTTTCTTCTCGGGGTTCGCGACCGACACGACGACCGTGTAGTTCACGACGTTCTCGCTGGTCGCCGACTGCAGCCGCACCTGCGCGACGTCGCCCTGGAACGTCTGGCCGCTGATCGCCTGAACGGTGAATTTGACCTTCTGTCCTTCTTTGATCTGCGCGATGTCGCCTTCGCCGACGCTGGCGAGGATCTGCATGCTGGTCAGGTCGTTCGCGATGAGGAACAGCTGCGGCGCGGAGAGACTGGCTGCGACGGTCTGGCCGTGGTCGACGTTGCGCTCGACGACCACGCCGTCGATCGGCGCATAGATTTTCGTGTACTCGAGGTTCTGCCGTGCGCGATCGAGCGAGACGCGCGCCGATTTGACGTTCGCACGTGCGACGTCGAGCGAGGAGTCGGTGCTTTCGTACACGCTGCGCGCGACGAGGCCGACGTTCATCAGTTCACGGTTGCGGTTGTACTCGCGCTGCGCCAGAAGGAGCTGCGCCTGCGCGCGCTCGACCGAGGCTTGCGCGTCGGTGACGGCCTGCTCCTGCAGCGTCGGATCGATGCGGGCCAGCAGCTGGCCCTTCTTGACGACGTCGTTGTAGTCCACGAACAGCTCGGCGATCTGGCCGGATACCTGGGTACCCACGCTCACTGTACGGAGTGCGCCGAGGGTGCCGGTGGCGGAGACCGTCGATTCGATATCGCCGCGCTCGACGGCCGTGAAGCGATAGGTCGTCGATTCTTTCGCGAACGCAGCGCGGTGGACCAATACGGCCACGACCGCGAGAACGGCCACCAGTGCGATTGCGATGAACGATTTCTTTTTCATGGTTGGACTCCTTTGCAATGCGGCGGCCCCATGCTGAAGAGCAATTCTGCCGCCGCACTGCAAAGAAAGGGAGGCGTCGCCGCCTCCCTTGCGTCATGAACGTTGAAAGAGTTTAGAAGCGCTCGCTGCGGTCTTTATTGCCGCGTCTGGCTTCGCGCTCTGCCTTCATGGCGTCCCACTGCGTACGCTGCTCGGGCGTGAGGAGCGAGACGATGCGCTGTGTCTGTGCTTCGCCCAGTTCCTTCATGTGCGCACGCTGCGACCTGGCGGTTGCCTTCAGCTGCTCCAGGCGTGCGGTATCGCCCGCTTCCTTCGCCTCGCGCATCTGACGACGCGTCTCGCGTGCGGAGTCGAAGAACGCCTTGTTCTGCTCGCGGAAGCTCTTCTGGGCTTCCTGCATCTGCAGCTTCTGGCCTTCGGAAAGGTTCAGCTTCGCGGCGAATTTCTCGCCGAACTGCGCACCGTGCCCTCGACCATGGCGGCCGCCGCCTTTTCCTCCGTGCGGGCCGGCGAACGCGAGAGTGGATGAGAGCGTCAGAACTGCCACTGCGGTAAGCCATTTCTTCGAGTTTTTCATGGGGCTGTACATCTCCTTGTTGCTGAGTAAGACGCGTGGCCCGCGGCTTCTGTTTCGCCTCTTCAACGAGTTGCACGGGCGTGTTATGAATTGCACGTTTGGGGGTGGAGGGGCGGGTATTCTGGGGGCCGAGAGAGTCGTAGAGGCTTAGAGTCGTAGAGTCTTA
>DASYLL010000076.1:0-13388 GCA_036009605.1 Thermoanaerobaculia bacterium
AGCGCAACCGAAATGCCGCGATCTTGATGCCGGTCTGTAGCGACAAGTCCATCCGAGAGAATGGCTTAGGTAGTACAGCGCTCCTCGGAGCAGTCGTTCGCGTCGGCTCATTCAGACAGCGAGTGTCTGCTACGTCACACACAAGTAACCTCATTTGACGCTAGCATCACGGGAAGGGCAGTCCTCTTTTGGTGGTTGTGAGCGATCGTCCTCGGAGAGAGCTCTAATGCGCGAACGTGTGTCCATCCTTCTCTTGTCCGCCCTGGTGAGCATTTCCGCCTACGGCGGCTCCACCGGTCAAACCGCACTGCACATGCCTCAGGGCACGGATGCCGGCACCGCCAACGGTGACTACGTCTCCGACGAAGGCGGTCTCAACACGGTCTACCGCTACTGGATCGAGGTGCCGCCCGGTCTCGGTCGACTCGTCGTCGAGATCTTCGATGCGGACATCGGCCGCGGCGGGGCAGGGGAAGACGACGCCGGCCGCGATCGCGATCGTGCTGACGGATTCACCGGGAACGTCGACTACACGCTGCTCCGCCCGGACGGCTCGACCGCTGCGACGCTGCTCGACTGCGATTTCAACACGTGCAACGACAACGTCTGGACGGAGATTCTCGACAGCACGACGTCGCAGAACACGGCCGCCGGTCATTGGGAGCTGCGCGTCGATCAGTCCAATGGCGATGAGCTGAACGCGATCGGCATTCGCGCACATGACAACACGCCCGGCGCCGGCGGCACCGAGCTCAATGTCTACGTCGACTCGATGGTCTCCCTTGGCGTGAATCCCGATCCGGGCGCGAACGCGCGCACCTACGCGCTGCATCCCTGGATCACCTCGGGTTGCCAGTGTTCGCAGAACGACTTCGACCGCGATTCCAACAGCGGCAACGTCGGCTCGGTGACGTACACCAGCCGCACCGGCGCCTTCACGCAGACGTTCAACTCCGCGACGCTCTCCACCAACGACGACTGGAACCACGACAACCTCACGCGCTGGGGCGACGACGACGAGTCCGACGAATACGGCATCTGGACCGTCAGCTCGACGATCAACACCTACACGACGCCAGCGCAGAATGGCAACTACGAGACCTACTACGTCGGCAGCTATCTCATTTCGGCCGATCCGACGACCAATCCGATCCTGAGCGGCGGAAACCCCGCGGCGTTTCGTCTCTACCTGCCGACGGACACCGGCGCCGCGCCGGTCAAGCCGTACATGGAGCAGTTCCTGACGCACAACCGCAACTTCGCGGGTCCGAACCCGCCACAGGTCAACCAGCAGAGCGTCTTCACGGTCACGGTTCGTCTGAGGAATCCGACCGCGTACGCGCTCACGTTCAACGCGAGCAATCTCATCACCGCGAACGTTCCGGCCGGCGTCACCTACGGCGGCGGCGCGAACGTTTCGCAGGGCAGCATCGTCGCCCAGCCGACGGTGGGCACCACCGGCAACATCACCTGGAATCCGGGCAGCGTCGCGGCCGGCGCGACGATCCTGCTGTCGTACAACGTTCGCGTCACGCCAACGAGCGCCGGACAGCGCCTGACCGTCACAGCCACGCCGGCGTCCGGCAACGGCACGCGCGCGCAGTTCATCGACGAAACCGGCAACGCCACGCAGGCGCGTGCGCGTTACATCATGGGCGGACTCTGCGAGCTCGCGGTGACGCAGGGACTGGCGACGCCGGTCGTGATCTCGAAGTTCAACGTCGACTCGGCACGCATCGCATTCACGACCGCGTCCGAAGCGGGCACGATCGGATTCAACGTCTATCGCGCCGACGGCTCGAAAGTGAACGACACGATGATCCCCGCGAGCCTCAAACCGCAGGGCGGCAAGTACGAACTGTACGATCGCCACGGCGGTGGTGACGGAACGTACATCGTCGAAGAAGTCACGGCCAGCGGCAACACGAATCGCATCGGTCCGCTGAAGCACCTCGAAGGCGTCGATCGCGAAGAGAAACAGGCGCGCGGCAATGAGCGTCGCCTGCAATCGCTCGGCGCGGCGGTATTGAAGCCGGGTGCGAAAGTGAAGAGTGTCGCGGCGATGGTCGGTGTTCGCGAGACCGGCGTCGTGCGCGTTCCCGCTGCCGACCTCGCAAACGCACTCGGCACGACCGTGGCCGCCGTGCAGTCCGCACTGCAAACCGGCAAGGTCAGCGTGACGAACAACGGCACACTCACGTCGTGGGAGACCGAAGGACAGTCGCTCTACTTCTTCGGCGAGAAGAGCACGTCGATCTACTCGAACGACCGCGTTTACATGGTCGAGCTTTCGGCACGCGGCCTGCGCATGGAAACCAGCCAGGTGACCGGCGCATCGGGCGCAGTCAGCTCGTTCACGGCGACGCAGGACGTCGAGCGCGATCTCTTCGCGGCGACCGTGCTGCCGCTCGATCCGGAGAGCGATTACTGGTTCTGGGAGTACGTGCTGAGTGGCGACGCGACGTATGGCTTCCGCACGTTCGACGTCGACGTTCCGGCCATGGCCTCCAACGCGAATGCCACGCTCTCCGTCCGCCTGCAGGGCGCGTACAAGGATGCGAGCCATCGCGCGAAGATCTCGCTGAACGGCGTGCCGATCGGCGAGGTGAACTGGAATTCATTCGACGCGCACACCGCGACGATCTCGATCCCCGCGGCCGTGTTGCGCGATGGCGCGAATCAGGTCGCGGTCGAAGGCGTGCTGCCGAATGGCGCGTCGTTCGACGTGTTCTACGTCGACGGCTTCTCCATCAATTATCAGAAATACGCGCGTCCACAGTCGGGCCGACTGCAGGTGAGCAAGACCGGCACGCTCTCGGCGGGACCGTTCGCGATGGCGCCGTACATTCTCGACATCACCAGTCGCGCGCGTCCGAAGGTTCTCTACGGCGCGAGCTTCGCGGGCGGCGTGGCTTCGTTGAACGTTCCCGCGAAAACAAAGGAGCTCTTCTTCGCCGAATCGTACCCACTGCCGAGCTTCGTGCGCGGCAGCGGCGAGAAGATGAAGAATCAGCAGGCCGACTGGGTCGTGATCGCGCCGCGCGACTTCCGCGCCGCCGCGGAATCGCTGGCGTCGTTGCGCTCGCGTGACGGACTGACGACGCTCGTCGTCGATCTCGAACAGGTCTATGACGACTTCGCCGGCGGCAACACGACGCCGCACGCAATTCAGGACTTCATCCTCTCGACGCGCAACTGGTCGAAGAAGCCGAAGTACTTCGTGCTCGCCGGAACCGGCACGGTCGACTACCGCGGCATCACCGTCGCGCCGGGCCCGTTGCCTCCGATGATGACGTCGACCGCGGACGGTCTCTTCGCGTCCGACTCGCTCTTCGCCGATCGCAACGGCGACCGTCTTCCGGACCTGGCCATCGGCCGCATTCCGGTGAGCAGCGCCGCGGAGCTTTCGGATTACGTCGCAAAGCTCGATCGCAACGCGAACATCGCCTTTGCGCAGTCGCCGATCCTCTTC
This sequence comes from Thermoanaerobaculia bacterium, assembly GCA_036009605.1. Lineage (GTDB taxonomy): Bacteria > Acidobacteriota > Thermoanaerobaculia > Gp7-AA8 > Gp7-AA8 > QHVT01. The sequence continues at coordinate 3,473 of DASYLL010000076.1, forward strand.
GGCGCAGACGCATCCGATCAGGGCACCGATTTCCGCATCGCCAGTGCTGCCGCGGAAGCGACGATGGACACACGCCCGCAAACGCAGATCTACGTCGACAACCTCGGCAGCGCGAACGCGCGCACGCAGCTCCTGGCGGCCTGGAAGGCCGGCACGTCGCTCGTCAACTGGGTCGGCCACGGCGGTCTCGATCAGATCTCGAGCACCGGCCTGCTGACGTCGTATGACCGCGAAACCATCGCTACGTCGACCGGTCGCCTGCCCGTGCTCATCGCGATGACCTGCACCATCAATCGCTTCGAGAACGGTTACGTCGATCCCCTCGGCACCGCACTCACGAAAGACCCGGACGGGGGCGCGGTCGCAGTCTGGTCCGCGTCGGGCCTGTCGGTTCACGCACAGGCCAGCGACATCCAGCGCACGTTCATGCGACTGGCGGCGCTCCAGCCGTCGCAGCGCATTGGTGACTTGATCGTTGCGGCACTCGCGCAACACCCCGGCGATACGTCGAGCTTGTATCTGCTGCTCGGTGATCCCGCGGTGAAGCTCGACCTGCCGTCAGAAGTCAGCAGCGGCACCCCCGGCACCGCCGGGGAGTAGCCCTCTCTCTGCCTTCTCCCCTCGTGAGAGGGGAGAAGGTGCCGAAGGCGGATGAGGGTTCTCTCTCGTCGTCCGCACGGCCCCTCACCCGGCGCTTCGCGTTGCTCAGGGCCACCCTCTCCCCGCAAGCGGGCGAGGGCCGAGGCGGGATGCCGCGCACGTATCCAACCTCATCCATTACTGGCCTCCGTGTTGCATTCTGCCTCGCCCTTAGATTTGTCGCGCTTTGGCTGCGCGCGCGGAGTGTCCGTCTCATTCGTTTCATACAATCGATTGCTGGAGAACCTGGCGTATGACGACCATTGGTGTCGAGAAGGCCGCCGAACTGGGGCCAAAGGACTTCGAGCGGCTGCTGTTGCGGGCGCTCACTTCCATGAAGAAGGGCGATTTTTCCGTGCGCATGCCGGTCGAGTTCGTCGGCGTGCAGGGGAAGGTCTCCGACACGCTGAATGACATCCTCGATTTGCAGGAACGGACGGCGTCCGAGATCGAACGGATCTCGAATGTCGTCGGCAAGGAAGGCAAGCTCAATCAGCGCGCGCAGGTCCCGGCGGCGGGTGGGCAGTGGGGGATCATGGCGGACTCCGTCAACAACCTCATTACTGACCTCGTGCAGCCGACCAACGAGATTGCGCGCGTCATCGGCGCGGTCGCGAAGGGCGACCTCACGCGCACGATGGCCATCGAGTTCGACAGTCGTCCGCTGAAGGGCGAGTTCCTTCGCACGGCGAAGACGGTCAATACGATGGTCGCGCAGCTCGCGTCGTTCGCGTCCGAGGTCACGCGCGTGGCGCGCGAGGTCGGCACGGAAGGCAAGCTCGGCGGACAGGCGGACGTCAAAGGCGTCTCCGGCACGTGGAAAGACTTGACCGAGTCCGTCAACATGATGGCCTCCAACCTCACCGGCCAGGTCCGCAACATCGCCGAGGTCACGACGGCCGTCGCGAACGGCGACCTCTCGAAGAAGATCACCGTCGAAGTCCGCGGCGAGATCCTCGAGCTGAAGAACACGATCAACGTCATGGTCGATCAGCTCCGCTCGTTCGCATCGGAAGTTACCCGTGTCGCTCGTGAAGTCGGATCCGAAGGAAAGCTCGGCGGTCAGGCCGATGTGCAGGGCGTCAGCGGTACGTGGCGCGATCTCACCGACTCCGTCAACTACATGGCCTCGAACCTGACGAACCAGGTTCGCAACATCGCAGCAGTGACCACCGCCGTCGCGAACGGCGACCTCTCGAAGCAGATCACCGTCGATGCGCGAGGCGAGATCCTCGACCTCAAAGAGACCATCAACACGATGGTCGATCAGCTCCGCTCGTTCGCATCGGAAGTCACGCGCGTCGCCCGCGAGGTCGGCACGGAAGGCAAGCTCGGTGGGCAGGCCGAGGTCAAAGGCGTCTCCGGTACGTGGAAAGACTTGACGGATTCCGTCAACTACATGGCCGGCAATCTGACCAGTCAGGTGCGAAACATCGCCGAGGTCACGACCGCCGTCGCGAACGGCGACCTCTCGAAGAAGATCACCGCAGAAGCCCTCGGCGAAGTCCTCGAGCTGAAGAACACCATCAACACGATGGTCGATCAGCTCCGCGCCTTCGCATCCGAGGTTACGCGCGTCGCTCGCGAAGTCGGAACGGAAGGGCGACTCGGTGGACAGGCAGAAGTGCCGGGCGTTGCAGGCACGTGGAAAGACCTCACGGACTCGGTCAACGCCATGGCCGGCAACCTCACCGCACAGGTGCGCAACATCGCGGACGTCACGACGGCCGTCGCGAATGGCGACCTCTCGAAGAAGATCACGGTCGAAGTCCGCGGCGAGATCCTCGAGCTGAAGAACACGATCAACGTCATGGTCGACCAGCTCAACTCGTTCGCCGCCGAGGTCACGCGCGTCGCACGTGAAGTCGGAACGGAAGGGCAGCTCGGCGGACAGGCAGAAGTGCCCGGTGTTGCCGGAACGTGGAAGGACCTCACGGACTCGGTCAACTCGATGGCCTCGAACCTCACCGCACAGGTTCGAAACATCGCCGAGGTCACCACCGCCGTCGCCATGGGCGACCTCTCGAAAAAGATCACGGTCGAAGTCAAAGGCGAGATCCTCGAGCTGAAAGACACCATCAACGTCATGGTCGACCAGCTCTCGGCATTCGCGGCCGAGGTTACGCGCGTTGCGCGTGAGGTCGGAACGGAAGGGCAGCTTGGCGGTCAGGCCGAAGTGATCGGCGTTGCCGGCACGTGGAAGGATCTGACCGACTCGGTCAACTCGATGGCCGGCAACCTCACCGCGCAGGTGCGAAACATCGCCGAGGTCACGACCGCCGTCGCCATGGGCGACCTCTCGAAGAAGATTACGGTCGAAGTCAAAGGGGAGATCCTCGAGCTGAAGAACACGATCAACGTCATGGTCGACCAGCTCTCGGCGTTCGCATCCGAGGTTACGCGCGTCGCGCGTGAAGTCGGTACCGAAGGACGACTGGGCGGTCAGGCAGAAGTGAAGGGCGTCGCGGGTACGTGGAAAGACCTCACGGACTCGGTCAACTCGATGGCCTCGAACCTCACTGCACAGGTGCGCAACATCGCCGACGTGACGACGGCCGTCGCGATGGGCGACCTCTCGAAAAAGATCACGGTCGAAGTCAAAGGCGAGATCCTCGAGCTGAAGAACACGATCAACGTCATGGTCGACCAGCTGTCGGCCTTCGCGTCCGAGGTTACGCGCGTTGCGCGTGAGGTCGGCACGGAAGGCATGCTCGGCGGCCAGGCCGAAGTGAAGGGCGTGGCCGGCACGTGGAAGGATCTGACGGACTCGGTCAACTCGATGGCCTCGAACCTCACCGCACAGGTGCGAAACATCGCCGAGGTGACGACCGCCGTCGCACTCGGTGATCTGTCGCGCAAGATCACGGTCGAAGTGCGAGGCGAGATCCTCGAGCTGAAAGACACGATCAACGTCATGGTCGATCAGCTCCGATCGTTTGCTGCCGAGGTTACGCGCGTGGCGCGTGAAGTCGGCACGGAAGGAAAGCTCGGCGGTCAGGCCGACGTGCAGGGAGTCTCCGGCACATGGAAAGACTTGACGGACTCGGTCAACTACATGGCCGCGAATCTGACCGCGCAGGTGCGCAACATCGCCGACGTGACCACCGCCGTCGCGAACGGCGACCTCTCGAAGAAGATCACCGTCGACGTCAAAGGCGAAGTTCTCGAGCTGAAGAACACCATCAACTCGATGGTCGATCAGCTCAACTCGTTCGCTTCGGAAGTCACGCGTGTGGCGCGTGAGGTCGGCGTCGAAGGAAAGCTCGGCGGACAGGCGCAGGTCAAAGGCGTGGCCGGCACGTGGAAGGACCTCACCGACAACGTCAACATGATGGCCAGCAACCTCACCGCACAGGTGAGAAACATCGCGCAGGTGACGACGGCCGTCGCGAACGGCGACCTCTCGAAGAAGATCACGGTCGACGTCCGCGGCGAGATCCTCGAGCTGAAGGACACCATCAACACGATGGTCGATCAGCTCAACTCGTTCGCGGCCGAGGTCACCCGCGTCGCGCGCGAAGTCGGCACGGAAGGAATGCTCGGTGGTCAGGCCGAGGTCAAAGGCGTCTCCGGTACGTGGAAAGACTTGACGGACTCGGTCAACTCCATGGCGTCGAATCTGACCGCGCAGGTGCGCAACATCGCCGAGGTGACGACCGCGGTCGCACTCGGTGACCTGTCGCGCAAGATCACGGTCGACGTGCGAGGCGAGATCCTCGAGCTGAAGAACACCATCAACACGATGGTCGATCAGCTCAACTCGTTCGCCTCGGAAGTCACGCGCGTCGCCCGCGAAGTCGGTACGGAAGGTCGCCTCGGTGGACAGGCGCAGGTCAAAGGCGTCTCCGGCACGTGGAAAGACTTGACCGACAACGTCAACATGATGGCGAGCAACCTCACCAATCAGGTGCGCAACATCGCGCAGGTGACGACGGCCGTCGCGAACGGCGACCTTTCGAAGAAGATCACGGTCGACGTCAAAGGCGAGATCCTCGAGCTGAAGGACACCATCAACACGATGGTCGATCAGCTCAACTCGTTCGCTTCGGAAGTTACGCGCGTGGCGCGCGAGGTCGGCACGGAAGGAAAGCTCGGCGGTCAGGCGCAGGTCAAAGGCGTGGCCGGCACGTGGAAGGACCTCACCGACAACGTCAACATGATGGCCTCGAACCTCACCTCGCAGGTGCGCGGCATCGCGCGCGTCGTGACGGCCATCGCGAAGGGCAACCTCAAGCAGAAGCTCGCCGTCGAAGCGCGAGGCGAGATCGCGGAGCTCGGCGACACGATCAACGACATGATCGAGACGCTCGCAACGTTCGCCGATCAGGTCACGACGGTGGCGCGCGAAGTCGGTGTCGAAGGACGCCTCGGCGGTCAGGCCAACGTGCCGGGCGCAGCGGGCACGTGGCGCGATCTGACGGACAACGTCAACCAGCTCGCCGCGAATCTCACCACGCAGGTGCGCGCGATCGCGGACGTTGCCACGGCCGTGACGAAGGGCGACCTCACACGCAACATCACGGTTGAAGCGCAGGGCGAGCTCGCCGCACTCAAAGGCAACATCAACGAGATGATCCGCAACCTGCGCGAGACCACCGCGCGCAACGCGGAGCAGGACTGGCTGAAGACCAACCTCGCCAAGTTCACGCGCATGATGCAGGGACAGAAGAACCTGCAGGCCGTCTCGCAGATGATCCTGAGCGAGCTCGCTCCGGTCGTCAGCGCCGCGCACGGCGTGTTCTACACGATGGATCAGTCGAACACCGAGGATCCGCGCCTCAAGCTGACTGCGACTTACGCGTACCGCGAACGGAAGAATCTCAGCAAGGAGTTCCGCGTCGGCGAGTCGCTGATCGGACAGGCCGCGTTCGAGAAGCAGCGCATCCTCATCACGAACGCCCCCGAAGATTACGTGCAGATCAACTCCGGCCTCGGCGAAGCGAAGCCGCTGAACATCATCGTGCTGCCGATCGTCTTCGAAGGTTCGGTGCTCGCGGTGATGGAGCTGGCCAGCTTCACGAAGTTCACCGAGACCTACCAGTCGCTGCTCGATCAGCTCACGGAATCGATCGGCGTCGTGCTCAACACCATCCAGGCGAACATGCGGACGGAGGAGCTGCTCACGCAGTCTCAGTCGCTCGCCGAGGAGCTGCAGGCGCAGCAGGAAGAGCTCACCGAGACGAACAAGCGGCTCGAGCAGCAGGCAAAGTCGCTGCAGACCTCGGAAGAGCTGCTCCGTCAGCAGCAGGAAGAGCTGCAGCAGACGAACGAAGAGCTCGAAGAAAAAGCACGACTCCTCACCGCGCAGAACGAAGAGGTCGAGCAGAAAAACCGCGAGGTCGAACAGGCCAAGCGGCAACTCGAAGAGAAAGCGCGGCAGCTCGCGCTCACCTCGAAGTACAAATCCGAGTTCCTCGCGAACATGTCGCACGAGTTGCGCACGCCGCTCAACTCACTGCTCATCCTCGCGAAGCTGCTCTCCGACAATCCGGAAGGCAACCTCACCGACAAGCAGGTCGACTTCGCGAGAACCATTCACGGGTCGGGACAGGATCTGCTCACGCTCATCAACGACATCCTCGACCTGTCGAAGATCGAGAGCGGCATGATGACGGTCTCGCTCAGCGACGTGCCGTTCCGCGAGATCGCGGATCTCACGGAGCGCACGTTCCGCCAGGTCGCAAACGACAAGAACATCACGTTCACGATCGACCAGGAAGAGACGCTGCCGCCGACGATCCACACCGATCCGACGCGACTGCAGCAGGTTCTCAAGAACCTCCTCGGCAACGCGTTCAAGTTCACCGAGAAGGGCGGCGTCAAGCTCAAGATGGACACCGTCGCGAGCGGCTGGACGCCGGGTCACGATGTGCTCGATCGCGCGGCGTCGGTCGTCGCGTTCAGCGTCACCGATACCGGCATCGGCATCCCGGACGAGAAGCAGCGCATCATCTTCGAAGCGTTCCAGCAGGCCGATGCATCGACGACGCGCAAATTCGGCGGCACCGGCCTCGGGTTGTCGATCAGCCGCGAGATCGCGCGTCTGCTCGGCGGCGAGATCGGAGTCACGAGCGAGCTGGGCTCAGGCTCGACGTTCATCTTGTACCTGCCGCAAACGTACGTTATGCCGCATTCGCGCCGCGACCGGGCCGAGCAGGAACAGCGGATGAACGAGGATGCGCCGCTGCATGCCGATCACAGCGGCGACATGAACGAGCGATTCCCGGAACTGGCGCGTGTGCCGTCGACGGAACCGGAGCAGCCGACCGTCATCGTCGAAGAGCAGGTGCCGGACGATCGCGACAAGATCGTGACCGGCGATCGCACGGTGCTGATCGTCGAGGACGACGTGAACTTCGCGCGCATCCTCATCGACATGGCGCGCGACAAAGGCTTCAAGGCCATCGCGTCGACGCGCGGTGAGGCGGCGATTCAACTCGCGCATCGCTATCGCCCGGATGCGATCACGCTCGACATCGCGCTGCCCGACATGGAAGGGTGGACGGTGCTCGATCGCCTGAAGCACGATCGCATCACGCGGCACATCCCCGTACACATCATCTCCGGCGACGAGGAAACGAGTCGCGGTCTGCGCCTCGGCGCATTCGCGCAGATGCAGAAGCCGGTGACGAAGGAGTCGCTCGACGACGCGTTCGCAAAAATCCAGGGCTTCCTCGAGCGGCAGAACAAGTCGCTCCTGGTCGTCGAAGACAACGAGCAGCAACGCAACGCGATCGTGGAGCTGATCGGCGACACGGACGTCGACATCACGGCAGTCGGGACGGGCGAGGAAGCGTTGAACGTCCTGCGCGAGCGCCGCTTCGACTGCATGGTCCTCGACCTCGGACTGCCCGACATGAGCGGCTTCGAGTTCATCAATCGGATGAAGGGCGAGCTCGGCGTCACCGATGTTCCGGTCGTGGTCTACACCGGACGCGAGCTGTCGCGGAAGGAAGAGAACGAGCTCAAGCGGATCGCCGATGCGATCATCGTGAAGGACGTCCGGTCGCCGGATCGCCTGCTCGATGAGACGGCGTTGTTCCTCCACCGCGTCGAAGAAAACCTGCCGGAGCAGAAGCGGAAGATGCTCGAGCAACTGCACGAGTCCGATCCGGTTCTGGCGGGCAAGAAAGCGCTGATCGTCGATGACGACATGCGCAACATCTACGCGCTCACGAGCCTGCTCGAACGGCACAAGATGAAAGTCCTGTACGCGGAGAGCGGCGCGGAAGGCATCGACATCCTGAAGGCAACTCCTGACATCGACGTCGTGCTGATGGACGTCATGATGCCGGAGATGGACGGCTACGAAGCGATGCGCCGCATCCGCGCGATGGACGAGTACAAGAACCTCCCGATGATCGCGCTGACGGCGAAGGCGATGAAAGGCGACCGCGAGAAGTGTATGGAAGCAGGCGCGAGCGACTACATCACGAAGCCGATCGACGCCCAGCAGCTGGTGTCGTTGTTGAGGGTTTGGCTGTACCGATAAGAAACAACTCTCGGCCTTCTCCCCTTGTGAAAGGGGAGAAGGTGCCGAAGGCGGATGAGGGGGTAACTCCCGATCATCGCGGCCTCGGCAGTTGTCACGCCGCATGCATTAGTGCCCTGTAACCCGATGCCGAACGACAACACAGCGATTCTCGACGAACAGACCAAAGCCGACCTCGAGCACATCGAGATCGGTCTGCTCACCGAGGGGATCTATCGGCATTACGGATTCGACTTTCGCGATTACTCGCTGCCGTCGCTGCGCCGTCGCATCTGGAAGCGCGTCTACGCCGAAGGGCTGAGCACGATCTCGGGCCTGCTCGAGAAAGTACTGCACGACCCGCAGTCGATGGAGCGTTTGCTGCTCGACCTCTCCATCAACACCACGGCGATGTTTCGCGATCCGACCTTCTATCTCGCATTTCGGCAGAAGGTCGTACCGCTGCTTCGTACCTATCCGTTCGTGCGCATCTGGCACGCTGGCTGTTCGACGGGCGAAGAGGTTTACTCGATGGCCATCCTCCTCCAGGAGGAAGGTCTCTACGACCGCTGCCGCATCTACGCGACCGACATCAATGAAGCCGTCCTGCAGAAGGCGAAGTCGGGCATTTTCCCGCTTTCGACGATGCAGGAGAACACCTCGAACTACATCACGGCGGGCGGCCACGGCACGTTCTCCGATTACTACACCGCGCGTTACGACTACGCGATCTTCCGCCCGTCGCTGCGCGAGAACGTTGTCTTCGCGCAGCACAACCTCGTCACGGACGCGTCCTTCAATCACTTCAACGTGATCTTCTGCCGCAACGTTCTGATCTATTTCAACAACGCATTGCAGGACCGCGTGCAGGAGCTTTTCCTGCAATCGATGGAGATGTTCGGCATCCTCGGCCTCGGCCGTAAGGAATCGATCAAATTCACGACCGTCGCCGACAACTACGAAGTCGTCGATGCCGATGAAAAGCTGTTCCGGAGAACGCGGTGATGAGCGCGCCGCACAGACAACAGACAACCGACAACCGACAACGCGGAGCCTCGCTCCCGCCCGGCATACGGTCATGGTCGGACGGCCGCGTTTTGCCCGAGGTGAAGCGGCACTATGAGTTGATCGTCATTGGTTGCTCGATGGGTGGGATGCACGCGCTGCAGACGATCCTCAGCGTGCTGCCGAAAGAGTTCTGCGTGCCGATCGCGGTCGTGCAGCATCGCTATCGCACATCGAATGAAGGCCTGCCGGCGTACTTCCGGCGGCACTCGCACCTGAACATCGTCGATACGACCGACAAGGAGTGGATCAAGCCGGGAACGGTTTACCTGGCGCCTGCGAACTATCACCTGCTCGTCGAGCGCGGCGAGCTGAGTCTTTCTGTCGATGATGCAGTGGCGTACTCGCGGCCATCGATCGACGTGTTGTTCGAATCGGCGGCCGATGCGTACGCGAGCAGCGTGGTCGGGATCGTGCTCACCGGTTCGAATGCCGACGGCGCGCGCGGCGCGGCGCGGATCAAGAGCCGCGGCGGATTCATGATCGTGCAGGATCCGGCGACCGCCGAATCGCCCTCGATGCCCCAGGCGGCCATCGACGCGACACGCGTGGATCGGATCTTGCCTCTCGATCGGATCGGGCCCTTCCTTGTCGAGCTATGCCGAAGCAACGCGTGACATGAGCGAACGCGTCAATATCCTGTTGGTCGACGACCAACCCAACAACCTCCTCGCGCTGGAGTCGATCCTCAGCGAGATGGGGGAGAACCTCGTCACGGCTCAATCCGGCTCGCAGGCGCTG
>DASYLL010000077.1:0-5968 GCA_036009605.1 Thermoanaerobaculia bacterium
TATCCGTCTTCGTTTTGTCCTGAATCGCCTGCCCCGCCTTTTCCAGCGCGGTGCCGGTCGCGTGGGCGGCGTCGCGTGCGGCATCCGCTACGTCGCGCGTCGCTTCCGCGGTCATCGCGGTATCGACCGCGGGAACCGTCGTCGACTCCACTGTCGTGCTCGTGACGGTGCCGCTGCTGTCGGTCACGACCTCGCTCTCGGTTCGTTTGGTGCAGGCCAGCGCCAGGAACATCGCCGCGAAAATGAGTGCTTTTTTCATCGACTGCTTCTCCTTCATCCAACCAGCTCAGCAAAAACGCGGCCGAGCCGGGTTAATCTCGCGCGCATGAAACGAATCGCGCTGATCGTCCTTGCCGCCGTTTGTCTCGCCACGTCGCTCGCTGCCGCGCCGAATCCGGTGACGACGGTCATCTTGGTGCGTCACGCGGAGAAGGCGAATCAGGAGGACGAATCGCCGCTCACGCCGGCCGGAACGGAGCGCGCGAAAGAGCTCGCGCGCGTGCTCGGCAGCCTGAAGATCGACGCGGTTTACACGACGCAGTTCCGCCGCACGAAGGACACGGGCGCGCCCACTGCCGAAGCGAAAGGGCTCACGGCCATCGTGCGCAACACAGGGCCGACGTACGCGGCCGATCTCGCGAAACACATTCGCGCGAATCATGCCGGACAGACCGTGCTCGTGGTCGGACATTCGAATACCACTATCCATGTCATGGCCGCCCTCGGCGCGACCGGCCTGCCGGAGATCCCCGAGTCGGAGTACGACAATCTCTTCGTGTTGACGGATGCGCCTGGCGCGGCACCGAAGGTTGTTGCGTTGCGATTCGGCGCGGCGGTGCGATAGCTACGGAAATTGTGCAGGGCCGGGAAGGACGTCCGGGTCGCCGTGGCCGGAGAATGCAGAGGCGCCGATCGAGCCGGTGCATCCGTTGCCGAGGACGGCTGCGTCCATGTCGATCGAGTAGCGCCCCTCGGCACGCATCGAGACGATCACCCAGCTCTGCAGAGGCTTGGGCTGCGACTCCGCCTGGTCCAGGTTCAGGTAAACCCATCCCGTAACGTCGTCATCGCTGAGCCTCTGCGGAAACACGTCTCGGTCATCCACGTGCACCAATGCCGTGTTCGGGAGTTGAACGCTGTCATCGCCGATACAGACCGGGAAGTTGCAGCCAGGACCCTGGTCGCGTAGTCCTTCGCCATTCTCGTCCTCATCGAACACGACCGATTCGGCGATCGGGATCCGTCCGTTGTACGGATAGTCCGTGCACGCGGCCGCCGAGCCGGTGATGCCCTCTCGCCAGATCTTGAACGATGTCCTCAAACCCTGTCCGTTGATCCAGCGCGCGGCAAATGTTGCGGGCAGTGGCTGTCGTCCATCCGCGTTCGGATCAGCGACCGTCTGAAACCGGCGGTAGAACGTGTCGTTCAATGACGCGACGAATCGGCCGCGAACGGTTTGTCCGATGGCGCGGATGTGCACCATCGGGCTTCCCTGCGCAAAGTTGTCGCTGTCCGAGACCTGCTGGTAATCGCCGATGAGCGCGTTGTCCCAGCGCAAATCCTCACTGAAGTATTGGGGATCCGTCGGCATCGCCGAGCCGCAACTGCCGACGACGTCGATCGTGATGTAGCCAACGGCGCGCTCGTGCACATTGCCGACGTTGTTGCAGGCGAGCAAGTTCGTGGAAGGAATGGCCGCGACGCGTCCCTCGGTGAACGCCGTTTGCAGTCGCGCGAGGTGAAATGCGGGGATCTCTCGCTCGATCCGTCCGCAGTCTGAAAGATCGAGCCTCGGATTGGTCTCCGACAGATCGCCTTGCGGCGAGACCCATGCGCCGGTGCCGAAACGGCGCGTGCCGATCGTGCCGAGGAACACGTCGTAGAGGTTGATCGTCTGGAGGTCGTAGCCGGTCAGGTAGATGTTGAACGAATAGACCGGATACGAGAAGTCGGTCCAGAGCGTGACACGCGCGACCTGCGCGGTTCTCGTCACGTTGGTGACGGTGAAGATCGTCGTCTCGCCGAGTCGATCGGTGAAGTCGGTCTCGAAGTACGGCAGCAGAAGCGTGGCTGCCGGCGTGACCGAGATGTCGCAGCTATCGTCGTTCCCGGTGGTGGCTCCCGAAGCAGCCGACGCGACGGCGAGAAGGAGGACCAGCCAAAGATACTCTCTCAGGATTATGCGATAATAGCATTTTTAGCGACTCCGACCCAGCCTTTACCAACCGGCACCCGTTTTCCCGCCAGCGCCGCTGCGATCGTCATCGACTGATTTGTGTCGAGATCGGTGAGTGGCCGGATGTACTCGCCCTCCATGACCGAGACCGCGATTCCGTCCCGAAAGGCGATGCGCGTTCCTGATACGGCGCGGATGCGCTCTTCATCGGTGAGGATGCCGATGAGGTTGAGCGGATCGGCGGCGCTGATGGCGATGAGTCGTCCGTTCGGCGCATCGCGGCGGATCTCGCGCAGACGCTCGATGGCTTCGGGCAGCGCGAATTGTTCGCCGCTCATGCCGTGGACGAAACGTCCGCCGCGGATCTCGCCGCGCGCTTCGAGTCTGCGATAGACGCGTGCGAGCTCGCGCCACGGCGCGGCGTTTGGCTCCCGCGTGAGCAGGCGGCGGAAGATGACGCCGTAGCGCCGCAGGAGCGTCCGCGCCTGCGTTTCGATCGCATCCTCGGACGCCGCCTCCTCGCGCGGCGAGAGCAGCGACCAGCGCCCCGCGAGATTCGCGCGCTGCTTTTCATGCGACGACGCAATGAGCGCGCGCAGTCCCGCGAAGCCATCCGACGCGATCAGTCCCGCGGACACGAGCTCGCCGATGGCTTCGTCCGTGCCGAGGTCGCGGGCGAAGGAGGCGCCGCGGGTGCGGAGCGTTTCGAGGATTGCCCGTGCGGCGTCGCTGAGCTGGCTCTCGATTGATGCAGAATCGCGCAACGATTGCCAGGCGTCGCCGTTCGCGCGGAGGAACAACGCGATCGGCGTCGCGTTGACGACCGTCGACGTCGCGGGCGAGAGTCGCGCCCAGCCGACTTCGCCGGTGAGGCAGAGCATGTCGAGCATCGACGCTTCGTACGCATCGATGCGCGATGGCAGCACCGATCGCTCCCATCCGCTGGCGGCGACTTCGAATCCATCGAGCTGCGCGAGCACGGCCTGCAATCCTTCGATGCCGCGCAGCCTTGCCGACGGTGCCACGTGCTGCCACACGAAGAGAAATCGCATGAAGTTCGCCGCGTTGACGGGCTCGATCTCTGCGCGCAGGCGATGCATGGTGTAGCGATGGATGCGCGCGAGCAGGCGTCGGTCGCACCACTCCACCGAATCGCGCGTTTCGAATGTCCCGCGAAACACCACGCCCTCGGATTCGAGTGTGAGGAGCGCGGTGTCGGCTTCGCGTTCTTCGATGCCGAGCGATCGCGCCAGTGCTGCGGCGGTGGTGGGTCCGAGGAATGTCATGCGACCGCGCAGGAGCTCGAGGATCGCGGCTTCGCGCGTCCATGGCTTCTGGCGGGAGGGTGGGGCGGTGATGGACGGTTCGAGCGTTGGGTGGATGGCGAGGAGCTCGGGGAGGCGTTCGGCGGTGATCCAGAGGTTTCGGATGAACGTCGCCCGTTTCGCACGAACCAGTGCGTCAAACAACCCCTGATCCATCCCGCTCGCTTTGCTCGCGGTCAGGAACCCGATCGTCAACAGCGCATCGTGCAATTCATCCGCATCGCGCGGCTCGGGACGCTCTTCCTCGCGCACGCGCACGATGGCCGCGAGATCGAGCGCCGCGAGATCGTTCGAGCCCGACACATCGCCCGCACGGCGCGTGTAGACGGCCTGCGTGCGGCGCTCTTCGAGCGGCGCGTCATCGAGGAACGCGTATGGCTTCGCATTGAGAATGTCGTGCGAGAGCGGCGACGGCTCGACGGTATCGCGAGCAACGAGACGAATGTGGTCCGCATGGATGCGCGTCAGCACCGCGGCGAGTCCGTCGAAGTCCATCGCTTCTTCGAGACAATCGCGAACGGCCTGATTGACGAGCGGGTGATCGGGGATCTTGCGATCGCCGCCGATGTTCTCGAAGCACGCCGCTGCGTCAGGAAAAACAGCAGCCATGAGATCGTCCGCGATCGTGCGCTGCAGTTGCGGCGCGATTTTCTTTCCGTTGCGATTGCGCGGCACCGCCAGCGAGATCGTCGTGTTCCAGCGCCAGCGCGTCTGCCACACCGGCGCATCGAGGAACGCCTGCACGAGCACGTCGCGCGCGGTCGCGGGATGGAGATAGCGGAAGACGTCCGCGAGCGGAAACGAATGCTGCGGCCCCAGCGACAACAGCACCGCATCCTCGGTCGCCGCAGCCTGCAATTCGAAATCGAACTGTCGACAGAATCGCTTGCGCAGCGCCAGTCCCCACGCCTTATTGATGCGACTGCCGAACGGCGCGTGCAGCACGAGCTGCATTCCGCCCGATTCATCGAAGAAGCGTTCGAGGACGAGCGTCTCCTGCGTCGGCAGCACACCCAAAGCGCGCCACGATTCGGTCAGGTAGTCCGCGATCTCGCGTGCCGCGGATTCGGGGATGTTGCATTCCTCGGCGAGCCAGCGCGCCGTTGTCAGTTCTCGGTTGTCGGTTGTCTGTGCAGCATCGCCTGTCTGTACAGACAACTGAGAACCGAGAACTGACAACATCTCCTCAAAATCGGCACGCAGCTCGCTCACCGCGCGCGATAGTTCATCGCTGCGCGCCGGCGCTTCGCCGAGCCAGAACGGGATGCTCGGCGGCGCGCCTTTCGCGTCGGCGACGCGCACTTCGCCGGCGCCGACCTGCAGCACGCGCCACGACATGTTGCCGAGCTGGAAGATGTCGCCGACGTTGCTCTCGATCGCGAAATCTTCATTGAGTGTTCCTATGAATGTGTCGTCCGGCTCGAGCACGACGCGGTAATCCGCGATCTCCGGAATCGCACCACCGGACGTCAGCGCGAGGAGTCGCGCACCGCGCCGTCCGCGAATGTTGCCGTTCACTTCATCGCGATGCACGAGCGCACCGCGGCGTCCGCGTTTCGTCGCGAAGCCATCCGCCGTCATCTGCACGACCGCGTCGAAGTCTTTGCGCGCGAGGTCGCGATACGGCCACGCGCGGCGCATCACCCCAAACAGCTCATCCTCGGAATAGTCGCGGCAGGAAGACTCGGCCACGACCTGCTGCGCGAGCACATCGAGCGGCGCATCGTGCTCGACGATGCGATCGAGCTCCCCGCGACGCACCGCGCGCAACAGCGCCGCGCACTCGACGAGGTCATCGCGTGACGTCGGAAACACGCGTCCTTTCGGCAATCCGGAAACCGTGTGGCCGGAACGCCCGACGCGTTGCAACAGGGTGGCGATGCGATGCGGCGAGCCGATCTGGCAGACGAGGTCGACGTGTCCGATGTCGATGCCGAGCTCCAGCGACGCCGTCGCGACGAGCGCTTTCAACTGGCCGGTTTTCAATCGCGTCTCGGCGTCGAGCCGCTTCTCTTTCGAGAGACTGCCGTGATGCGCGGTGACGGCGTCTTCGCCAAGGCGCTCGCTGAGGTGGTGCGCGATGCGCTCGGCCATCTTGCGCGTGTTCACGAACACGAGCGTCGTCTTGTGCTGCTCGATCAACTCGACGAGACGGTCGTAGTAATCGGCCCACACTTCATTCGACATCACGGTGTCGAGCGTGGAGCGCGGTGTTTCGAGCGTGAGATCCATCGCGCGGCGATGGCCTTCATTGACGATGGTGCAAGGCTGATTGGAGACCAGGTACTTCGCGACTTCCTCGATCGGTTTCTGCGTCGCCGAGAGTCCGAGTCGCAACAACGGTTGCTCCGCAACCTGCTGCAACCGTTCGAGCGTCAGCGCGAGGTGCGATCCGCGACGCGAGCCGATCAGCGCGTGAATCTCATCGACGATCACCGTCCGCACCTTCGCGAGTGACTCGCGGCCC
>DASYLL010000078.1:0-10485 GCA_036009605.1 Thermoanaerobaculia bacterium
CCGCCTCGGCGCTCAATCATCCGAACATCGTCACCATCCACGAAGTCGGCGCCGACGAAGGCACGCCGTACATCGTGATGGAGTACATCGAAGGACAGGATCTCCGCACGCTCATTCACGGCGGCCCGGTTCCGATCAGCAAGGTGCTCGACATCGGCGCGCAGATCGCCGAGGGGCTGGCGGCGGCACATGAGCGGGGGATCGTGCATCGCGATCTGAAGCCCGAGAACATCATGCTCACGCGGGACGGCTTCGCGAAGATCCTCGATTTCGGACTCGCGAAAATGGTCGCGCCTGCGCCCGACGACAACAACGAGAACACTCTCCAACTCGAAATGCCCGGCACGAATCCGGGCACGATCCTCGGTACCGTCGGCTACATGTCGCCCGAACAGGCGACGGGCAAGCGACTCGATTTCCGTTCCGACCAGTTTGCATTCGGCGCAATCCTCTATGAGCTGATCACAGGCGAGGCGGCGTTCGAAGGTGAGACGGCGATCGACACGCTGTCCGCGATTCTTCATCACAATCCCGCGCCAATCACGCGCATCAATCAACGCGCGCCCGTGCAGCTGTCGGATCTCATCCGACGCCTGCTCTCGAAGTCGGTCGAGGATCGCTACTCGTCCTCACGCGACCTCGCGCGAGAGATTCGTCTGTTGCGCGATCGCGTGATGGCCGAAGAGAGCGGCTTTCACAAATCACAGCCGATCGATGCGCCGCGGAAATCGGTCATCGCCGGCGTCGCGGCCGCGGTGCTCGTGGCACTGGTCGCCGTCGTCGCGCTTCTCAATCAGAATCATCCGCCCACAACCCCACTCACGACCACTTCGCCTTCGACAGCAAAGAAATACCTCGCTGTGATGGGGTTCAAAGACCTCACCGGCGATCCCGCGGGACAACTCGTCGTCGACGGATTCGCCGAGACGCTGACCGCGCGTCTCGCGCATTACCCGACCGTGCAGGTGATGCGACCCTCGGCCTCCGATCCCGAAACGTCCGACGCGAGCAAGATCGCCCGCGACCTCGGCGCCAATCTCGTCCTGCGCGGCCAACTCATGCGCGACGGCGATCGCATCCGCGTGACCTACACCGTTCTCGATCCCGCGACGAAACGCGAATGGCGCGATCTCGTGGAAGGCAGCGTGTCGAATCTCTTCGGCGTGCAGGACGAAATCGCGGATAGCGTCGCGCGCAATCTCGAGCTTGGCGAGAGCGCAGTGCGCGTGGCGCTCGACCCGGCCGTGTCGCAGCGACGGTATCTCGAAGCATTGGGACATTTGCGCAGGTACGACAAGGAAGAGTCGCTGGATCGGGCGATTGAAATTCTCGAGGAACTGGGCGGCTCGCCGAGTGTGCAGGCGGCGCTGGCTCGAGCGTATCTCTATAAGTTCCAGGCCACGCGGCAACCGCAACTCGCCGCCGTCGCCGGCCGCGCCGCGGAACGCGCGTTGGAGAATGATCCGCAGAGCATCGACGTGAACATCACGCTCGGCGAATTGCGTCGTCAGACCGGCCGACACTCGGAAGCAATCTCGGCGTTCCTACGCGTTCTGTCGCAACAACCGAACAATGCGGATGCGGTTTTAGGTCTCGCCGAAACGTACAGAGCCGCCGGCGACATGAAGAATGCCGAAGCGTCGTATCAACGGGCCATCGCATTGCAACCGAATTTCTGGGGCGGCTATAACAAACTCGGCGCGTTCTATTACGTGCAAGGCCGTGTCGAAGAGAGCGTTCCGATGTTCCAGAAGGTTGTCGATCTCGTTCCGGACAATCAACGCGGCTACAGCAACCTCGGCGGCGTCTATCAGCGACTCGGCCGCCACGACGATGCGATTCGTGTGTTCCAGCAATCGATTCGGCAGGCGCCATCCGGTCACGCGTACTCGAACCTCGGCACCACGTACTATTTTCTCGGCCGCTACAAGGATGCCGCAGCTGCATTCGTGAAGGCCACAGAGCTGGCACCGCACGACTACAAGTACTGGCGCAACCTCGGCGACACCTATCGCTGGATTCCCGGTCAGGAGAACGATGCGCGCAACGCATTCGAGCGCGCCATCGCGCTATGCAACGAAACGATTCGCGTCAATCCTGCCGATGCGGATGCCCATTGCTCACTCGCAGTTGCACTTGCCAAAACCGGGAAGACCGATCGCGCGCGGCGCGCCATTCTCCGGGCGCTCGAGCTCGAACCCACCGATGCAGTCATTGCATATGAAGCAGCAGTGATCTCCAGCATCGCCGGCTCTGATGATGATGCGCTCGCCAGAATCGAGCAGTCGCTGCGACTTGGCTACAGCGCGTCCGATATTGAACGTGATCCCCAATTTGCCAAGCTGCAAAAAAGCGGTAGGCTAACCGCAATCATCCAGCGGTCGGGGTCCGACCAACAAGACAACTGAGCAGAGCGGCGCGCGAGGGTGGCGTGTCGATTGACAACCGAGGAGGAGCTTCGCCATGGCATTGAGAAAAGACTATTCGGAAAAAGTCGTGCGCATTACGTTGCAGGACGGGATTCCCGTGCCCGAGCAGGACCCCATTGTCCTGAAGAAGGGCGCCGAACAGCTGCGCTGGTCCGCGCCGTTCGAATTCCAGATCACGATCGAAGGCTACGACAACCTCAAATACTCGACCAGCGAAGAGTTCCACTGCAGGACCGGCCAGTTCGACCAGGAGAAGCGCTACAAGTACACCATTCACGCGAATGGCGTCGACAACGACCCGAACATCGACATCAAGCCGTAATGCACGCTGCCCAAGGGGCGCACGAACGTGCGCCCCTACTGCATGTTTTCCGGATACAGCGTGACCTTGCTCGATGCGCGCAGCTCGCGCGTCGCACGGTTCACCGCTTCGACCACCTTCTGCGCGTTCGCGCTCACGAGATACTCGCGGATTCCGGCGCGCGCCGCTTCAAACGACTCCGTCGACGCGTCCTGACGATCCTCGACGAGCACGAGATGCAGACCCTTCGGCGTTTCGAGAATCCCGCTGACCGCACCCGCTTTCATGTTGAACACGGCCACGGCGATCTGCGGCTCGAGACCGTCGCGGCTCACCCATCCGAGGTCGCCGCCGGCGGCTGCGGAGGGAGCCTCGGAGTTTTTGAGCGCGGCTTCCGCGAACGCGTTGATGATCGCCTGCGCTGAATTTCCCGAACCGACGCGCACACCGCGCAGATCCTTCATCAGATCGCCGACGATCGTGCGCGCTTCGTCGATCGTGCGCTGCTCGGTACTGACCGTGATGATCCGCACCTTCGCACCCTCGGGATGCACGAAGTCGGTCGGATTGTCGTCATAGAACTTCTTCACGGCCGCATCCGTCACGACCTGCGACGCCACGACCTCGCGGACATAGAGATCGAACAGCGCTGCTTCTTTCGCCGCTTCGAGCTCGGCCTGAATGTCGGGCGCCTGCTGGAAATCCGTCTGCTCCGCGAGCTGCAGCAGGAGACGCTTGCCGACGTAGTTCTCGAGGAAGCGGAGCTTGCCGTTGCCGGCCTTCTCATACTGCGCGCGCATCTTCGCGCCCATGCGGTTCCAGAGCCGGTCCAGCTGGTCCGCCGTGATCGATTCGCCGTTCACCGTCGCGACGACGTCTTTGGCGACCGTCGCCGTAGCGGCCGCGGCCGCCAGCTTCGCGTCCTGGGCAAAAACCGGAATCGCCGTCGTGATGGCCAGGGCGAGAGTGATGACACAACGCTTCATGAAGATCCTCCGTGCGAAACCCAAATGAGACGCGTGCAGGCGCCGAAGGTTCCGGAAACAGGAAGGTCGAAAACGCCATTCCGGACTCGACGCTGTCAACTGTGAGTTTGGAGTTTTCCACACTGTGGAAAACGTTGCTCGTACCACGCAGATACGCGAGGTGCCTGTGGAACGCCTGTGGATGGAAGTGAGTCCGTGACAAGGCGCCCCTAGACTCGCGATCGTCGTCCAAAATGAGCGTCGCACAACTCGATATTTCACTCGACCGGCAGATGCCGCAAAGCCCCGATGCCGAGCGCGCCGTGCTCGGGGCGATCCTGATCAACAACAACGCCTTCTACCGCATCATCGGTACGATCGATACGGAAGATTTCTTCCGCGATGCTCACCGCACGATCTTCGGCACGATGCGCCGCATGGCCGAGAACAGCCAGGAGATCGAAGCGCTCACGCTGAAAGAGGAGCTGGCCAAGCACGCGCAGCTCGATCAGGTCGGCGGCATCTCCTACATCGCCTCGCTGATGGACGTCGTTCCCGACGTCGCCAACGTCGAGCGCTACGCACACATCGTCAAAGAGAAGTCGATGCTGCGACGCCTCATCGTGATGGGCAACAGCGTCATGCGCGCCGCGCTCGATTCGCCGAGCGAGCCGAGCGAGGTCCTCAACATCGCCGAGAAATCCCTCTACGAGATCGCCGAAGGCTCCACCGACAAAGGCTTCGTCTCCCTCGATCGCATCACGCGCACGAACATGGCCGCGATCGAACAGATCCATTCGAACGCCGGCCGTCTCGTCACCGGCCTTCCCACCGGCTATGACCGTTTCAACGAGATGACCTCCGGCTTTCAGCCGGGCGATCTCATCATCCTCGCCGCGAGACCCTCGATGGGAAAGACGAGTTTCATGATGAACATCGCCGAATCCATCGCGTTGCCGGGAAAAGACGGCCTGCCGCGCAACGGCGATCGCCTTTACTCCGTCGGCGTGTTCTCGCTCGAAATGTCCAAGGAGCAGATCGGCCTGCGCATCCTCTCCTCGGAATCCGGCGTTTCGAATCACCTGATCCGCTCCGGGATGCTCTCCGAGCGCAACTGGCGCGAGCTCGCCGAAGCGTCCGCAAGACTGGCAAAAGGCAAGATCTTCATCGACGACACACCCGGGATGGACCCGCTCGAAATGAGAGCAAAAGCGCGGCGTCTGAAGATGGAGGCCGGCCTCGACATGATCATGGTCGACTACCTCCAGCTGATGGCGATCAAAGGCAAGATCGAATCGCGCCAGCAGGAAGTCTCCCAGATCTCGCGCAGCCTCAAAGCCATCGCCAAGGAGCTCGGCGTGCCAGTGCTCTCGCTCTCCCAGCTCTCCCGTCGATCGGAACAGCGCACCGGCGATCACCGCCCGCAGCTCTCCGACCTCCGCGAGTCCGGCTCCATCGAGCAGGACGCCGACCTCGTCGCGTTCATCTATCGCGATGAGGTCTACAACAAAGAGACGGAAGAGAAGGGCATCGCCGAGATCATCATCGCCAAACAGCGCAACGGTCCGATCGGCGACTTCAAGCTCGTGTTTCGGAACGACATCACGAAGTTCTTCAACTACGAGCCGCAGCCGGATTACTCGCCGCAGTAGCCCCCAGTGCGACAATGTGCGCAAGGCCGCACATGAAACGCACACTCCTCGCCCTTCTGCTCCTTCTCCTCGCGCCCGTCACCCGCGCCGCGGTCGTGCACGTCGTGCTCGATGACCTCATCCATCCGATCGCAGACGAATTCGTCGGGCGCGCGCTCGACGAGGCGGCGAAGACGAAGGCCGACGCGGTCGTATTGGAGTTGCGGACGCCGGGCGGGCTGGAGACTTCGATGCGAGGGATCGTCGAGAAGATCCTCAAGTCGCCGGTCCCGGTGATCGTGTGGGTCGGGCCGAGCGGCGCGCGTGCGGCGTCGGCGGGGTTCTTCATCCTGCAGGCCGCGGACATCGCGGCGATGGCGCCCGGCACAAATACCGGCGCCGCGCATCCGGTGCTCCTCGGCGAGAAGCTCGATGACGTCATGAAGATGAAGATGCAGAACGACTCCGCGGCGTTCATCCGCAGCATCGCGCAACGTCGCGGTCGCAACGTCGCCGCCGCGGAGAGCGGCGTGCGCGAAGCGAAGTCGTTCACGGAGGATGAAGCTCTCTCTCTGAAGCTCATCGAAGCGGTCGCACCCAACGTCGCGGCACTCCTGCACTGGGCGGATGGCAGGACCGTGAAACGTTTCAACGGCACGACGTCCGTGTTGCGGCTCGCGGGAAAACCGATCATTCCTTACGACATGTCGATCAAGGAGCGCGTGCTCTCCTGGATCATGGATCCGAACATCGCGTTCATCCTTATGTCCCTCGGTATGCTCGGCATCTGGGCCGAGTTCAACCATCCCGGCACGATCCTCCCCGGCGTGGTCGGCGCGATCGCCATCGTTCTCGGCGTATTCGCGCTCAATCTGCTGCCGACGCGTTTTGCCGCGTTCGCACTGATCCTGGTCGCGTTCGCGCTGTTCGCCCTGGAAGCGAAGTTCGTCTCCTACGGCGTCCTCGGCGCCGGCGGCGTGGTCTGCATGATCATCGGCGCATTGCTGCTCGTCGATGGACCGATTCCGGAGATGCGCGTGAGCCTCGTGACCGCGCTCGTCGTGAGCGTGCCGATCGGCGTCATCGCGGTGTTCCTCATGACGCTCGTGCTTCGAGCGCACAAGAACCCGGTCGTGACGGGAACGAACGCGATGATCGGAGAGATCGGCATCGCACGCACGGCCGTCGAGGGCCAGGGCAAAGTCTTCGTCCACGGCGAGCTGTGGAACGCGATGGCAAAGAGCGCGATCCCCGAAGGTGCACGCGTCCGCGTACGCAGCGTCGACGGATTGCGCGTGCTCGTCGAACCCGTGGAAACAACAAGCTGAATACGAGGGCTGACGCCCGTCGCAGTTGTCGGTTCTCGGTGTCGGTTGTCTGCGCGTTTCTGCGCTGCGGCACAGACAACCGACAACTGACAACCGAGAACCTTATGTGACGCTGTCGTTCCTCTTCCACGGCAGTTCCCAGCGGCCTTCCTCCTCGTCGAGTGACGGGAGCGGCACTGGTTTGCCGAGGCGCTGGAGCTGGCGGAGCTCCCAGAGCTTGGCGTACTTCCAGAACGTGTAATAGACGTGCATGCCGACGGAGATCACGCCCCGCGCGCCGTCGAGAAATCCGAGATTGAAAATGTAGTCGCGTACGAACTTCGCGAACGCGTGGCTGAAAATCCCCCACGGCCCGGTGGTCTTGCCGTCGATGTACATCTGCGCGGCGCCCCAGTTCGCGTAGCGCGTCATCTTCGCGATCATGTGATCGAACGTGCGGATGTAGTAGTGCAGCATCTTCTCCCGCAGGTCGAACGTCGGCCCGTCGACGATCAAGTCCGCGTGCACGCGCTTGTTCGGATAGCGCGCGTGGCCGCGATGAAAGAGCCGCGTCACGCGATCGCGCTGCAGGCCGCTGTACTTCACCTCTTTGCCGAGCATGAAGTTGCGGCGGCCGACGGAATACGCCCAGTGATCGAGCGGCCCGTCGAGCGTACGCAGCATCTCGTCGCGCAGTTCCGGCGTCACGCGCTCGTCCGCATCGATGACGAAAATCCAGTCGTGCGTTGCGCGATCGATCGCGTAGTTCTTCTGCGAGGCGGCGCCGAGGTATTCGCGTTGCTCGATGCGGATTCGGGGAAATTTCTCGCGGGCGCGCTCGACCGTGCCGTCGGTCGAGAACGAATCGACGAGGTAGATCTCGTCGGCGAACTCGACGGAGCGGATGCACTCCTCGACGTGCTCGATCTCGTTGAGCGTGTGCAGAATGACAGTGACAGGCGGGCGCGGCACGCCGGGCATCATAAAATTACGGGCCATGTCAGACAAACGCGTCGTGCTCGCTCTCGTTTTCGCGATCGGTTGCGCACATCAGGCAACGCAGGAGAAAACGCTCCGATCCACGGTCCTGATGAGCACGAACAAGGCCGGCTCGCACGTCGTGACGACGAAGGGCGACACGGTCATGGTCGACTTCGAATACAACGACCGCGGCCGCGGACCGAAGACGCACAGCGTGATCCGCGTCGGCAGCAATGGCGTCCCGCTCTCGATTCAGACGACGGGCAACGACTACTTCAAGGTGCCGGTCGAAGAGACCTTCACGATCGACGGCGACGTCGCGCGCTGGAAGAACACCGCGGAAGCGGGCGAGGCGAAAGCGGGCGCGTGGTACGCGAGCATGTACGGAGCGCCGGAAGAGGTGGCGATCCTCGCGCGAGCGCTGCTGCGCAACGGCAACAAGCTCGCGTTGCTGCCGGCGGGCGAGGGCGCGATCCGCAAAGCGGGCCAGCTGACGATCCGTGGCACGCACATCACGGCATACGAGATCAGCGGATTCGGCTTCTCGCCGTTCGAGATCTGGCTCGATGACGAGCAGAACTTCTTCGGCTTCGTCTCCGCGTGGCAGTCGACGATCCGCGAAGGCTTCGAAGGCGACACGCGAACGATGATCGATGCGCAGGACGCGCGCGCCGGCGAGCGCATCGCGCAACTCGCAGCGCGACTCACGCATAAGCCGACGGCGTCGCGGCTCACGATCCTCAACGCACGCATCTTCGATCCACGCAACGGCACGCTGTCCGAGCCGACCACGATCAACGTCGAAGGCAACCGCATCGCGTCGATCGGCGTGCCGCAGGAGCGCAGCGCCGCGGACATCATCGACGCCGCCCGCAAAGTCGTCCTCCCCGGTCTCTGGGACATGCACACGCACCTCGGCGACGTTGACGGTCTGCTCAACATCGCAGCGGGCGTCACATCGGCGCGCGATCTCGGTAACGACAGCGATTCGATTCTCGAATTCAAGCGCAAGATCGACAGCGGCGTTGCCGTCGGTCCGCGCATCGTGCTCGCGGGACTCGTCGACGGACCGGGACCGTTCCAGGGTCCGACGAACATCCTCGCGGCAAATGAAGAGGAGGCGCGCAAAGCCGTCGACTTCTTTGCCGATCGCGGCTACGAAGGTCTGAAAATCTACAGCTCGATCAAGCCGGAGCTCGTGCCGGTGTTGACGAACTATGCGCACGAGCGCGGACTGCGCGTGAGCGGCCACATCCCCGCCGGCATGCGTGCGGAGCAGGCCGTCGACGCGGGCTACGACGAGATCCAGCACGCGAACATGCTCTTCCTGAACTTCATGCCGGATGTGACGGACACGCGCACACCGGCGCGGTTCACCGAGGTTGGGAAGCGGGCGGCGGATCTCGACTTTGCGTCGCCGGAAGTGCGCGCGTTCATCAACAAACTGCGCGATCGCAAAATCGTCGCCGATCCGACGCTTGCGATCTTCGAGACGCTCTTCACCGCTCGCGCAGGAACCGTCGCGCCGGGCTATGCCGCGATCGCGGATCGCTTGCCGCCGCAGGTACGACGCAACTTCTTCACCGGCGGCCTGCCCGTCCCGGAGGGGATGGACGAGCGGTATCGCGCGTCCTTCAAACGGATGCTCGACTTCGTCGCAGAGTTGCATCGCTCGGGCGTCACGATTGTCGCGGGTACCGATGCACTCGCGGGCTTCGCGCTGCATCGCGAGCTCGAGCTTTACGTACAAGCCGGCATCCCGAACGCGGACGTGCTGCGCATCGCCACACTCGTCCCCGCGCAGATCCTGAAGCGCGAGAAGGACCTCGGCACGATCGAAGTCGGCAAGCTCGCGGACTTCATCCTCGTGGATGGAAATCCGGTCGCGAATATCTCCGATATTCGGAAGGTGAGCGTCGTGGTGAAGGATGGTGGGGTGTTTTACCCTGCGGAAATCAATCGCGAGCTTGGCGTGAAGTGAGGAAGTCTTAGAGTCTTAGAGGCTTAGAGTCGTAGAGTCTTAGAGGCTATCTGCGCACGTGCATGTCTCACCTCTAAGACTCTACGACTCTAGCTCTCTAAGACCGAGGAGCGAACGCGACTAAAGGGTGTAGTTCTTCTCGAGCAGCACCCTCGCTCTGCGGTCGCGCAAATTCCGGATCTGCGATTCGATGTCGCGCTCGAACGGAATCTTGCGGTGGCTGGCGTAGACGGGCGCGTCGGCGGTGATCTTTTTCAGCTCTTCGCCGAACGTATGCGGCGTGAGGTGCGCAGTCTCGTCGGCGAGCTGTTGCTGATCGTTCGGGAACGATGCTTCGGTCACGATCGCGACGACGTTGTTCAGCTTGTTCGTCCGCTTCCAGATCTCCTGCGTGGGGCCGGTGTCGCCGGTGAAGACGATGGACTGACCGTTCAATTCGAGGAGCACGCCGGCCGCGGCGATCTGGTGATCGACACCGACTGCGGTGATGCCGACGTCATTGAAAACGATCCGCTTGCCGGGCACGAGCGCGCGATATTGCACGGCCGGCTTGCCGGTGGCGGGCGCGATGATGTCGGAGAAGTCGGGCCAGACGGAGCCGTTGAAGACGTCGCGCGACAGGAGCTCCATGACATCACGCGATGCGAAAATCGTCAGCGGGCCGGTCGATTGTGCGAAGCGGTTGTGGATGAGATGCGGGAGGTCACGGATGTGATCCGCATGCGGGTGCGTGATGAAAACCGCCTGAATACGGGCCTGCTGCGCGAACGACAGCTTCGAGGTGAGAGTTCCGGCGTCCACCGCGAGCCAGTCGTCGATCAGGTACCCGGTCAGGTTATGTTCTGCATCCGACGCCCCATAGGCGCCGAGCACCTTCAGCCGCATCTCCC
>DASYLL010000079.1:0-16656 GCA_036009605.1 Thermoanaerobaculia bacterium
TATCGGCGTCGTGAGCGAGACGCGCCGACGCAGGCCTAGCGGTGACTACGTCGAGTCGGCGCGGCGAAGCTCGCGGCGTCGATACCAAGCCAGGTGGTCCCAATTCAGCGAATACACTCCACTAGCCGGCACGGCCGGCAGCGCAGATTGCTTCGCTGATGCACGTACGGCCGCGCCGCCGGTGCGCTCTCCCGTGCAACTCTCAAAGCCCTTCGAACATCCGCAGGTATCGCTTCGCGAGCAATCTGCGATCGAAGTGCGCGGCGACGTAACTCCTCCCCTTCTGCACCATCTCCGCGATCCGTTCCCGATCTCCGATCAGCGCCTGCAACTCGCGCGCGATCGCTTGCGCGTCTCCGGGCTCGACGACGATGTGCCCCGCTTCGCGCACGATCTCGGCCGCTTCGCCGCCGAGCGCAGCCACGACCGGACGACCGCTGGCGATGATCTCGAAGACTTTCGACGGGATGAACTTGTGCAGAAACGGCAGTGGCTTGAGGCAGACGATGCACGCATCGGACGACGCATACACATTCGGTACGTCTTCCTTCGACACGGCGTGATGAAACACGACGTTCGTCAGTCCGCGTGCACGCGCCGATTCGATCAGCCGATCGCGCTCCGCTCCTTCGCCGACGAACGCAAACGTGAACCGCGCATCGTCGCGAAGCAACTCGGCAGCATCGAGAACCTGATCGAGTCCCGTCGCCACACCGTGCGTTCCGACGAACGTCACGAGGAACTTGCCCGTGCCACCGAGAACGTCGCGATAGCGCCCGTCCACATCATCGCGACTGTAAATCTCGAGCGCAGCGCCGTTCGGAATCACTTCGATCTTCGCGCCATCAACGCCGCGCGCGATGAGATCGTCGCGGAATGCACGCGTCACGACGACGACTCGCGACGCCACGCGATAGAAGAACTCTTCCATCGTCTGCAACACGCGATACGCGAGTCCACGCTTCATCACGCCCATCTCGACAAACACCGCGGGCCAGAGATCGCGCACTTCGAACACGAGCGGACGGCGGCGCAGCAGCGACATCAGCCACGCTCCGGGAATCGTGAAGAACGGCGGCGAGCTCACGAGCACGACGTCAGGACGTCCGGTGCGCCAGATACCGAGAAGCACGGACGTGACGCCGAAGGAAACCTGGCAAAACGTGCGCTGCCACATGCGACGATTCGGCAGCGCGAGCAGCCAGCAACGGATCACGCGCACCGAGCCCCACCGCTCCTCCACCGTCGCGTGTCCGCGATACCGCTCCGGCACTTCGCCGAGGGGATGATGGGGGAATGCCGTCAGCACCGTGACGTCATGGCCTTCCTCGGCCCACACGTTCGCCATCTCGGTGATGCGTGCTGGTAGCGCGCCGAGGTCCGGCGGAAACCATTGCGCGACCCAGAGGATTCGCATCGGGGCCGGACTCTACACCATATAATCCCGCGCCCGACATGCCCGCGCGGTCCATCGACCAAAGCACGCCCCCTGAACGATTCCTGACGCTGGTCTGGGCGCTGGTCGCGGCGATCGTCATCGTCACTCCTTTGATGATGATTCCGGGCAGCTTCGACGTCTTCCGTACGCCGAAAGACATCGCCCTGCTGACGCTGTCGCTGCTGCTGCTCGCGACCGGAATCGCCGGTGCGCTGCTGAGCGACGAAATTGCGCGCGTGATGAACGTGCGCAGCCCCGCGCTGTTCGTGGCGCTCGCTGCGGCTGCATGGACAGCTGTCGTATCCGTCACGTCGCTGCGTCCGGTGATGAGTCTCTGGAAACCGCTGACCGTCGTCAGTTTCGCCACATTTTTCGTCGCGGTGCTGATCCTCGGCGGCAAGCGCGGACTGCCTGCGCTGATGCTCGTCTTCGTTCCAGCAGCGATCAACGCCACCGTCGCGTTGTTGCAGTCGACGAAAATCTGGTTCCCGTGGGCCGTCGATCCGCGCATGCCGCAGCGCCTGCGCACATCCGGCTTCATCGGTAATCCGAACGACCTCGGGACGTACCTCATGCTCCCCGCGCTTGCTGCGATCGCGGCCGCGATCGTCTGGCCGCGGCAGAAGTGGCTCTTCGCGATGGCCGCGCTGCTATTGGCCGGGATCGCGTCTGCGCAATCGGTGACGCCCGTGCTCGCGACGATTGCGGGGCTGTTCGCAATGACGGTCATCGGCGGAACGCGCCGGCTGCGCATCGCCGCCATCGCCGCGAGCCTCGTGCTCGTCGCGCTCGCATTCGCGCATCCCGCCAGTCGCGCGCGCTTCGATCGGCTGCTGGAGTCCGCGGCCGGCGGACGCCTGCCCGAGCTCACTTCGTATCGTGTCGTGCCCGCGGCCACCGCGCTGCGCATGTTCAGCGAGCGTCCGCTCCTCGGCGCCGGCCCCGGAACGTTTTCCGCGACGTACATGACGGAAAAACTGAAAACGGACGAGAGGTTTCCTCAGTGGATCCGCTCGCGCAATGACACGTTCGCGCAGGTACACAACGATCACCTGCAGTTGCTCGCCGAAACCGGTTTGCCGGGCTATCTCATTTTTCTGACCGGGCTCGGACTCCTCGGCGCGATCACGTTCCGGCGATCCACGTCCACGGATCCGCGAGCGCGCTTCTCGCGTCTCTTCGCGTTTCCGGCGGCGTTCGCATTTGCGGTAGGAGCGCTCGCGCAATTTCCATTACAGCTGACGGCGCCGATGGTGCCCGCGCTGTTTTTCGCAGCTCTCTGCTTCGCCTGGAAGGACGCGCGTGAAGACGCTTAGAACGCTGCTCGCGCTGCTGATCGTGATCGCGGCGATCGCGCTGATCGTGGAGCGGATCCTGCCGCGCATTCAATGCAATCGCGACAAAGGACGCATCAATCGCAACGTGCGCCGCTTCTCCCGCACCGGTGATGAGAACGAGCGACTGACGAAGGCGCGCAGCAATCTCGAGGCCTGTCGCCGCTGTCTCGCGTTGTATCCCGAGGATTTTCAACTGCACATGCTCACCGCAGCGAACCTGCGCATCCTCGGCAGTCCGGACGATGCACTGCGCAGCTTCGAGAACGCGCTCGCGATTGCCGAACGCCCCGAGACGTATGCGCAGATGGCGGAGATCGAGGCCGAGCGTGGCAATGCCGAGTCGGCGCGCCGCTACATGTTGAAAGTGGCGACGTTCAGCCTGACGTACGCCGACTACGTCGATGAGCCGATGCGCGGTGAGATTCAGGCGGAAGTGCTCGCGCACTACGAGCGACTGCGGGCGGCGCACCGATGAGCGTCCCCGAACCGGGCGTCAATCCAGCCCCTGACATCGTGCAACCTGCGACTCTCGAATCGCGTTGGGAGATCGTCGTCTGGTCTCTGGTCAGCGCAGCCGTTCTGTTCACGCCGCTCACCGTCAAACCGGGCGCGTTCGATGCGTTCCGAACACCGAAGACGGTTCTCTTCCAACTGCTCGCTCTGGCGATTTTTGCGACTGGCGTCGCGGGCGCACTCTTCAGCGATCGCGTCGCTCGCTCCTTCCGCGCGAATCGCATTGCACTCGCAATCGCGCTCGCGGCGGTCGTATGGACCGCAATCACCTCGGCAACGTCCGTCAAACCTGACGCAAGCCTCTACAAGACGTTCGCGGTTTTCTGCTTCGTCGTCTTCTTCATCGCGGCGCTATGGACTTCGTGGCGACGCGGTCCATGGGCGGTTGCGATCGTGCTCGCGCCCGCAGTCGTGAGCTCGGTAGTCGCGCTCATGCAGTCATTCGGCAAATGGACGTTGTGGTACGTCCCCGTCGAATACGAGCGACGCATTCGCACGACGGCCTTCATCGGAACCGCCAATGAGCTCGGCGGCTATCTCGTCCTGCCTCTGATCGCTGCAATCGCCGCTGCGATTGCATGGCCGCGTTTGCGATGGGTGTTCGGCGCGGCGGCCGCGGTCATTGCAGTCGGTGTCGTGGCCGCACAATCCGTGACGTCGATCGCCGCGGCTGCCTGCGGTGTCGGGGCGATGTTGCTTCTCCCCGGCGCGCGGCGGTTTCGTCGAGCGGCCGTCATCGGAATGCTCGTATTTGTGAGTGCGGTCGCACTGCATCCCGGCAGCCGCGCTCGCATGCACACCTTGCTCGAATTCGCGGCCGGCGGCAGAGTCACGGAGATGACGTCGTTCCGTCTTCCCGCATACGGCGTCGCATGGGACATGTTCCGCGAGCGCCCGCTTCTCGGTCTCGGCCCGGGCTCCTATCGCGCACTCTATATGCCGTACAAGCTGCAACTCGATGAGCGACGCCCGGAATGGATCCGCGTCGGGCATCAGAGTTTCAGCCAGGCGCACAACGATCACCTGCAGATCCTCGCGGAGACCGGCCTGCCGGGATATCTGTTGTTCCTCGGGGCACTGATCTTT
This sequence comes from Thermoanaerobaculia bacterium, assembly GCA_036009605.1. Classification (GTDB taxonomy): domain Bacteria; phylum Acidobacteriota; class Thermoanaerobaculia; order Gp7-AA8; family Gp7-AA8; genus QHVT01. The sequence continues at coordinate 4,375 of DASYLL010000079.1, forward strand.
CTGGCGAAACTCTCGTTCGCGCGACGCGATACAGAAACGCCGCAGATGCAATTCGCAACGACATTCGCTTTTTCTGCTGCAGTCGCGTTTTTCGTACTCGCACTGGCGCATTTTCCGATGCAGATCACGTCGAATCTGGTTCCCGCGGTCTTTCTCGCCGCGCTCTGCATCAGCTGGAGGGACGCTCTTGAAAGCGCTTAGGATCGTCATCGCGCTCATGGTGATTGCGGCGAGTGTCGTTGCCGCGATCCGGATCGTGATCCCGCCCTGGGAGTGCAACGTCGAGAAATCGCGCGTGAATACGGCCACCGTGCTCGCGGACCGCGCCCGCAGTTCTTATGAGCAGAGCGGGCGCGCGTATCAAATGGTCCAGATCTGCGAGAAGTGTCTGAAGGAGATCCCGAATGACTCCGAGTTCCGCATGCTCCTCGGCAAGAACCAGCAACTCCTCGGCAAGTACGACAGCGCCGAACTGAATTACCGCCGCTCGCTCGCGCTCACCGAACGGCCCGAAACGTACGCAAACCTCGCGCTTTTACAGTTGGATCGCGGTGAAGTGGAAGAAGCACGCAAGAGCCTCTTCCACGCGGCCATCTTCGACATGGCTTATGTGGAGTGGGTTTCGGCGCCCATGAGACACGAGCTCTATCAGGCCGTGCTGAAACGTCACCGGCAGCTCGGCGCCAGAGGCTTGCCGCACTGAATCACTCTGCTTTCTTGCAGAAGAACGAGCCGATCGACAGAACATCCATCTTCGTCCGCGCGAAGCAGTCGATCGCCTCGGCCGGCGTGTTCACAATCGGCTCATTCTCATTGAAGCTCGTATTGAGCACGACCGGAATTCCCGTCCGCCGCTCGAAGGCTTTGATGAGGTCGTAATACATCGGATTCTCATCGCGCGCGACGCTTTGCAGACGTCCCGTATTGTCTTCGTGATTCACGGCCGAGATCCGCTCGCGCCATTCCGGCCGGATCTTGTAAACGTGCAGCATGTACGGCGAGGGATGGTCGTAGTCGAAAATATCCGCCTGCTGTTCGATCAACACCGCCGGCGCAAACGGACGGAACCACTCGCGGCGCTTGATGCGCGCATTGAGAATGTCCTTCATGCCCGGAAAACCGGGATGCGTGATGATCGAGCGATTGCCGAGCGCGCGCGGACCCCACTCCATCCGCCCCTGGTACCAGCCGATCACATTGCCCTTCACGATCTCGGCGGCGGTACGTTCGATGAGCTCATCGCGATCGAGACGCTCATAAGAGATTCCCGCCTTCTGCAGCGCGTCTTCGATCTGTTCGTCCGAATAGGACTCGCCGAGGTAGGCGTTGTTGGTAATGCTGCGGCGACCTTCTTCGAGGATGCTGTTACTCACATAGAGAGCAGCACCGATCGACAGACCGTCGTCGCCGGCGGCCGGTTGAATGACCGTTTCTTTGAATGGCGTTTCGTGAAACATCTTGCCATTCGCGACGCTGTTGAGCGCGCAGCCGCCTGCCATCGCCACGCGCTCAATGGGCACGAGCTTGTGCAGGATGTTCAGCAGATGCATGTACGTTTTTTCGAAGAGGTACTGCACACCGAACGCGAGATCCAAATCGCGCTTGGTCAGTTCATCTTCCTTGCGGCGCGGGGGCCCGAACGTCTCCATCATGAATTCGGAGTAATGGCGGTGAATCACCATCTCCCCATCGTCGCTGATGGTCATGCCGGGATTGGAACCGAACGGCATGAAGTACTTCGGATTGACCTTGAAGCCGTCATCCGTCAATTGGATCATGTCGTCAAATTGCTCTTTGTACGTGTTCTCGCCGAGGGGCGCGAGCCCCATGACCTTGCCTTCATCGCCATAACGGCCATAGCCGATGAATTCGCAGATCATCAGGTACACGTTGCCGAGCGAATGCGGCACGTAGATTCTCTTTTTGACGTTGATCTCGCTGCCTTTGCATTCGGCCATCATGACCGTCACGAAATCGCCCGAGCCATCGACAGAGAAGCCGGCTGCCGAATCCCATGGTGAGATGAAAAACGCACTGGCGATGTGCGCGAGGTGATGCTCGACCTGGTACTCCTCGAAGCGCAGATCATCCGCGTTCGCGCCGCAATGCTTCACGAATAACGTCCTGAGATCGTCCAGTTGTGAGCGCGAGGAGCGCGTCTTCATCAGATTCACGATCTTTGTCGGATGGAGCAGCGTGTACTCCATCTTCTTCGCCCGGTTCGCGGAAGGATCGCGCCCGATGGCCACGGCGTCGATGTCTTTGAAACCGACTCCCGCTTCCTTCATGCAGGCCAGGACAGCGAGCTTCGGAAAGCCGGCGTAGTACTTGATGCGATTGAGCCGTTCTTCCGCAATGGCCGCGACCGGGACGCCGTCGACGATGATGGCCGCCGAGGCGCTGGCGTGGAACGCATTGATACCGAGAATCACACTCACGTGAGAAGCCTCCAAAGGGATTGGGAAGCGAACCGCAGCGCCTGCAATCTGCTCAACCCGTCGAGCGCGATATGGTATGTCAAGTTGCGCGCCACTCGCGCGCAGCGCCGCCCCGTCGGATATCCTCTGCCCCGTGAAACAGCTCATTCAATCCGCCAGCACCGGCGAGCTCGCGTTGCTCGAAGTGCCGGTGCCGGCTACGCCGCGCGGCGGCATTCTCGTGCGTACGCACGCCTCCCTCGTCTCTGCCGGAACCGAACGCTCCATCGTCACCTTCGCCGAGAAAAACCTGCTGCAGAAGGCCCGCTCGCGCCCCGATCTCGTCAAGCAGACGATCGAAAAGGCGCGCCGCGACGGCATTCTCGACACGATCGACACTGTCCGAAACCGCCTCGAGCAACCCGTCACCCTCGGCTACTCCGCCACAGGCGTCGTGATCGAGGCGAGTGCGGACAGCGGCTTTCGCGCGGGCGATCGCGTGGCGTGCGCGGGCGCAGGCATCGCGTCGCACGCGCAGGTCATGGCCGTGCCGAAGAATCTCGCGATCCACTTGCCGGACGAAGTGCCGTTCGACGACGGCGCGTTCACGACCGTCGGCTCGATCGCGCTGCATGGCATCCGCCTCGCCGCGCCTCAGCTCGGCGAGCTCACCGTCGTCATCGGCCTCGGCCTCCTCGGACAACTCACCGTGCAGATGCTGCGCGCCGCGGGATGTGTCGTCATCGGCACCGATCCTCAGCAGAGCCGTGCGATGCTCGCGATGTCGCTCGGCGCGCAATGGGCCGGCACCGACGTCGCGGAGCTGGCGTCGCGCGTCGCAGCGATGTCCTCGGGACGCGGCGCCGATGCCGTCTTCATCACCGCGGACACACCCTCCGATCAGCCGGTCGAGCTCGCGGGAGAGATCGCGCGCAGCCGCGGGACTGTGATCTCGGTCGGCAATGTCGGACTGAGTCTCCCGCGCAAAACGTACTTCGAGAAAGAGCTCGAGTTCCGCGTGTCGCGTTCGTACGGACCGGGACGTTACGACGACAACTACGAGCGCAAGGGCAACGACTATCCGTCCGATTACGTGCGCTGGACGGAGAACCGGAACATGCAGTCGTTCGCGGCGATGATGGCCGCGGGCTCCGTGCGCGTCGCGCCGCTGATCACGCATCGCTTCGACATCGAGGACGGCATGAAGGCCTACGACATCGTCCTCGGCCGCGTCGAAGAACCGTTCCTCGGCGTCGTGTTGCAGTACACCTCGGAGCCCGCGATGGAGCGGCGCGTCGCGACTCCACCGGCGACGGCGACGCCGCAGCGCGCTTCCGAGGTGACGGTCGGCGTGCTCGGCGCGGGACTGTTCGCGAACGGCACGCTCATCCCGGCGATGAAGAAGACCGAGGGCGTGCGCCTCGTCGCGATCAGCAGCGGCGGCGGTTTGTCCGCACGCGCAGCGGCCGATCGTTTCGGCTTCGCATGGTGCGCGACATCCTCGGACGAGATTCTCAAGGACGCATCGATCAACACCGTCGCAATCGTCACGCGCCCCGATCTGCACACGCAGCAAACCGTCGAAGCGTTGCGCGCGGGGAAGCATGTGTTCGTCGAGAAACCGCTCTGTTTGACTAACGAAGAGCTCGACGAGATCGTCGACGCGTATGGCGCGGGCCGATCGATGCTGATGGTCGGCTACAACCGGCGCTTCGCGCCGTTCGTCGTCGCGTTGCGCGACTCACTGCGCGAGATCGCGGATCCGCTCATGCTCACCGTTCGCGTCAACGGCGGCTTCATTCCACCGCAGCACTGGGTGCACGATCCCGAACAGGGCGGCGGGCGTTTGCGCGGCGAGGGTTGCCACTTCATCGATCTGTTGATTCATCTGGCCGCCGATCGCGTGCAGCGCGTGCGCACGGTGGCGTTGCCGGACAGCGGCCGATATCGCGGCGACAACTTTCAGGTCACGGTCGAATTCGTAAATGGATCGGTCGGCGTCGTCACGTACGTCGCGAATGGCTCGCGCGCGTTCGGCAAGGAATCGATCGAAGCGTTCGGCGGCGGACTCGCGGCGCGGCTCGACGATTACCGCTCGCTCGTGATCGAGCACGGCTCGCGCTCGGTGAAACGCAACGCGCATCTGCGGCAGGACAAGGGACATCGCGCGGAGTGGGACGCGATTGCAAAACACATCACCGCCGGCGGACCCGCGCCGATCGCGTTCGAGGAGCTCGTGCATTCGACGCGCGTGACGATCGCGGCGTGGGAGAGTTTGAATAGCGGCAACGTCGTCGTGCTTTGAGGGGGGCTCCTCCCTTCAGGAACCGATCACATACCCGAACCACGCCGGCGTCTCCGCGCTCAACACAATCACCCGATTGCGCCGTTTCACGCCGAACTCCTCGGAATACCAGCCTTCCTCTTCTTCCACGGTCACGGCGCCGAGGGGTGTGAAGTTGAGTTCCGGGTGATCGGGATGGAGATGGATGTAGCTCTTCGCGACATGGCCCGGCGGGCCGTCGATGCGATCGAGCACGATCCACGCGCGGCGATCGTGCAGCGCCATGATCGTGCGGTGATGCAGGTGCGGAGTGAATCCGTCGTGCGTACCGGAGATCGATGTCAGCTCGGGAGTTTGCGTCCAGACGACATCGCGGACTTGCGCGCGGCGGCCGACGCGGAAGCTGTCGTACATCTCCGACTGATCGCGTCCGTCGATCGAGACCGTGTTGTGTGCGGGCGTCGAGCGGAACCAGCTGCGCCACTCCCCTGCCGCGTATTCGTACGCGCCGGAGTCGACGATGACCGGTTGATCGTCGATCGTCAGTTCGAACGAGAAGAGGTCGGCGTGCGCGTGTGCGGGGAGATAGTCGGGGCACACGCGGCCGAAGTCGGCGATGAGGTGGTCGCCGTTGCCGCGGATCACTGCAAAGCCGGAGGCAGACAGCCAGCGAGAGTCATGGCAAAGCGGCAGCTGTGGCTGCCGCACTCCAAACGCTGTGTCTTTGAGAAGAGGGATTCGGCCGTTTGCCGGTGTGATCGTGGCGAGGAATGTGTGCATGCGGGCAGTCGTGTCTTCGATCCATTGCAGGCCGGCGTCGTTTTCGCGGAGCAGTGAAGCGATGTCGTCGAGCACTTCCATCACGCGCAGGTGATAGCCGGGCACACGCTCGAAATGGCCGCCGTCGTCGAGAATCTGTTCCGGGATCTCGCGCTCGAGGATCTGCAGCGCGTGATCGAGCCATCGTCGCGCTTCGTCGCCTTCGAAGAAGAACGCGGCGCGAACGAGCGCTCGTGCGTTTTCGAGCAGATGATTGCCGCGCACATCCGTCTCGGGATGCGCGTCGATGAAGCGCGTTTGCACGGCGATGCTGTCGAGGAACGAGTGCGCGAATTGAGGATCTTCCTCGAGCTCGCGCTGGAAAAAGACCGCGGCTTCGCACCAGTTCACGACGCGCAGCGACGCGGTGTAGGCCTGCCAGCCGACGCCGCGGAGTTTGCGATGCGCGTCGATCCATGAGCGCACGAGATCGCGGAACGTCGCGTACGTGACTTCGCGTTCGCCCGCTGCCGCGAGGACGAGCAGATCGCGCACATAGTCGAAGTACTCCAGATGAAATCTCCAGAGTCGCGATGCTTCCGTCGCGTTCCACGTCGGATGCTCGCGCGTCTCGTTGAGAAACGTGAAGCGGCCGGCGACGATCTCGTGTCCGCGCGCACGGCCTGCGTCATCGATCTCCAGCTCGCGCCAGAGCGGTACATGCTCGCGCAGCGGCGGCGCGATTCCTTTTGGCGCGTTCGCGCTGGTCATGCGCCACCACATGCGCTCCGTGACGCGCGCGACGCGCGTGAGGATCTGTCGTGCGCCGAGATGACGCACGGTGCGCAGAAGCCGCGCGACGCGGGCGATCATCGCGCGATGACCGCGTCCGCAACGCGCTCGGCGGCGTGGCCATCCCACAGCGGCGGAATCGTGCCGCGCTTACCGCGGCCCGCAAGCACCGCAGCCACTTCTTCGCGCAGCAGCGCGAGGTCTTCGCCGATCAGCGTGTTCGTTCCCATCGTCACCGTCACCGGGCGCTCGGTGTTTGCGCGCATCGTGAGACATGGGATGCCGAGGTAGGTCGTTTCTTCCTGCACGCCGCCGGAGTCGGTGATGACGACTGTCGCGCGTTGCTGCAGTGCGAGAAAATCGAGATAGCCGAGGGGATCGACGACGATCATCGAATCGGGAAACGTGAGGCCGGCGCGGCGGATCGAATCGCGCGTGCGCGGATGAATCGGAAAGACGACCGGCAACGAACGGCTGATCTCCGCGAGTGCGCAGAGGAGCGGAACGAGCTTCGCGGATTCATCGACGTTCGACGGGCGGTGCAGCGTCACGAGCGCGAAGCGATCGAGATTCATCTGGACGCGCAGCGAATCCCAGCGCGTGCGCGCGTCGGGAAGCAGACGCACGAGCGTGTCGATCATCACGTTGCCGACCATCTGCACGCGCTCCGCGCCAATGCCTTCCAGCACGAGATTCTGACTCCCATCCTCGGACGGCGTGAGCAGCAGATCCGCGAGTTGATCGGTAACGAGACGATTGATCTCCTCCGGCATCGTGCGATCGCGTGAGCGCAATCCCGCTTCGACGTGCGCGACGCGGATGTCGAGCTTCGCGCAAACCAGCGTCGCGGCCATCGTCGAGTTGACGTCACCGTAGACGAGCAGCCAGTCGGGCTTCCGCTCGAGCAGCACCGGCTCGAGTCGAATCATCACCTCGGCCGTCTGGACTGCGTGCGTTGCGGAGCCGACGTTGAGATTCATATCAGGACGCGGCAGGCGCAGCTCGTCGAAGAAGACGTCGGACATCTTCTCGTCGTAATGCTGGCCGGTGTGGATGAGCGTCTGCACGGCGTCGCGCGCGGCGAGCGCCGCGTGGACAGGAGCGACCTTCATGAAATTCGGCCGCGCTCCGATGACGTGCAGGACGTGCATCAGCGGCGGATCATAGCGTGGAGGCCGGCCGTCGTTGCAGCGTGATCACTTCGTTCTGTTCGAGCGCGTCTTTCGTGCGCAGGAACAGCTCGCCCGTCTCCCACACATACTCCGGCGTCGCACCGGGATTCAGCGCGCCATCGGCGTTCCGTACAAGTTGATAGCTCGCGCGGATCGCGGCCTGGTGGCCGTGGTCGCGGAAGAGACTCTTCGTGGTCTTCTTGCGATCGATGTTCTCGACCGTGAGCGTCTGGAAGTCGTCCATCGCGATGAGCACGTTCCCGCGATGCGCGGCGAAGCGCTCGCGCACGCCTTCGAACGTGTGACCCTTCGCCGAGAACGTGATCGCCGCGATCGAGCCATCGCCGAAGACGTACGTCACGGCGATGTCGCAGTCCGATTTCTCCGCGCGCGTCGGAGTGATGCGGATCGGATAGCGGTCCGCATCCGGCACGAGCCGCAGCACGAAGTCGGTCCAGTGGCAGAGATTGCCGAGGACGCGGCCTCCTTCTTCGGGGCGGAAGTACCAGTGATCGGGCGCGATCGCATGGCCGGCGATGAACCAGTTGAACATCGCGGCGCCCGACTGCGAATCGAGCTGCTTGTGGATCTCCCGTCCGATGCGGCTGCCGGGACGATTGAAGCCGAGCGTCACGCGCCCTTTCGAGCGGCGCATCGCGTCGACCAGACGCTCAAGTTGATCGTCGCGCACGACGTGCGGCTTCTCGATGTGGACGCTCTTGCCGGCATCGAGCGCCTGAATCGCGTACTCGGCATGCGAGGCGTGATTCGAGGCAATGAAGATGAGATCGATCGAAGGATCGTCGATCACGCGCTGCGGATCGGTCGTGTAGTAATCGGCGTCGAACTCTTCGAAGAGCGACGCGGCCTTCTGCAGCTTCGGATCCATCACGCCGCGGATCACCGGGCCGTAGTTCTTCCGCAGGTAGTAGGCGATGTGCGAGAACGCGAAATTGCCGCAGCCGATGATGCCGACGTGCCGCCCCTGCCGCTCCGTACGTTCGGCGGGCAAGGTCTCGAACGAGCGGTGCGAGTGGTACTGGCCTTTGACTTTGATGAGCGTGCGGCGCAGGCCGTAAAGGCGCACGTAGCGCGCGGTTTTGCGGAGTTTGAAGAGCAGTGGTTGCTGGGTATAGTCCATGGATTCAATCGAAGCCGAGCGTGAGCGTGTCGTTCCGTCAATCGCCTGCTTTTTCGCCGCGCAGGACCATATGGCCGGGTTTCAGCACTTCGCCGTTGCGGAGCCCGGCAGCCACGCCCCAGCCGCGCATCGTCGCGGCCGACTGCGGGTGATCGTGCGCGGGCGAGAGCATGTCGAATGTGTCGAGCACGGCCCACTGATGCAACTGTTCTTCATTGAGCGGATAGATGCCTTCGTAGTTTGCCACGGGCACGAGGAACCGCAATTTACGGCCGATGCGCGGAACGCGGCCGAGCGTGCGGCTGATTGCAAGGAGCATCGGCATCAGCCGCTGGATGAGGCGGAGCAGCCGATCGTGGCGCATGCGGCGCGTCAACGGCCGCAACCAGTATTTCGGCCAGAACACGTTCAGCCAGTTCTTCGGATAGACGTCCACGGCAATCTTGCCGCCCGGCTGGAGCGGTGCGAGGACCGACTGGAAAGCGCGCTCGGGATCGGGAGTGTTCTGGAGCATCCCCAGACAATACACATACTCGAAAACGCCATCACGGAACGGAAGGCTGTAGAGGTCGGCCTGCAGAAGGTCGAGCTGTTCGTTCGCGCCGAAGTTGTCGCGGCATGCGTCGACGGACGATGAATAATCGAACGCCACGACCCGGGCGCCGGTCGCCAGGGCCACTTCCGCGAAACGTCCCGATCCACACCCGACGTCGAGCACGCGTTTGCCCTTCAACTCTTCCTCCGTCCACCCGGTCGATGCGAAGAAACGCTGCTTCGTGATCGGCAACCCGCTGGAGCTGTCCAGCTGCGTGCGCGGAAAGAGGTTCCACTGGAAGCCGAAGCTCGAAGCATAGTTTTCGGCGGGAACGAAGCGCGGAATGCCCCGCACGACGGGATATCGCGAACCGCACCCTCGGCAGCGCAGCGCTCCTTCTTCGATGACATCGGAAGCCGCGACGTCAACGGGTTCGAGCGCTTCGCGGCATTGAGGACAGGCGAGAATGTCGAGGAGATCGAGATGCATTCGGTTGAACGGTCCCTTCAGATTTTCCGGCGATTGCGCACTTCCACGCCGCATGCTGCCCCGAGTCCGAGCAACATCCAGAGCGTGGGAGTCTGTTGTACCTGATGGAAGGCGCCGAACGGCAGCACGCCCAGGCTCGCGAGCACGAGCGCTTTGCCGTATCCCCGTTCTTCGGCAGTGTGGGCCGTGGCGATATAGATCTTCAATGCGCGTCCGTGCCGCAGCGCCAGGAAGAGGATGATGGCCACACAAGGCAGGCCACCTTCGAGCAGGAAGGTCATGTACATGTTGTGGAGGCTGACGGGTCTGCCGGCCGCTTCCTTATAGTAGCCGACGGCATTCATGTAGCCGATTCCGAGCGGCATCGCCTCGGGCAGCAGGTCCGTGGAAAGCACTGCAAGCCCCGGGCGCACGCCGTCCCGCTTCTGTGCGGCGACGTGAACGCCGCCCCACGTGATGTCCGCGCGCACGTAGCGCGAGGCGATGGCAACGACCGCAGTCCGCGTCGAGGGAAGAGCGGCCAGCGCCGCGATCGTCGTCACGATGATGGCGCCGTGGATCAGCAGCTCGCGAAACGCAGCGCGCACGTTCTCACGAAACGCGACCACCGACATCAGGAGCATCAGTCCACCGACCGCGAGTTGCATCCGGCTGCGCCCGATCACGAGCACCGCGAACGTCAACGCAATCGCGAGCTGATACAACCAGCGCGGCGGCGCGGTCTTCGCGCGCCATACGAGAAAAGGAACGATCATCGGCAACAGCGCGACCGCGTATGGCGCGACGCGCGTGAACGCGGGATCGAGGCCCCGATCGAACACGTGCATGATCGTGGCGATGATGACCGACGGAATCACGAGCGAGCTCAATCCGCTGATGACCTGATCCGCGGTCGCGTTGCAGCCCGCGAGAAAGAAGAGCACGAAGACGCCGAGCTCGATCGAGTCGATCGCCATCCACGTGTAAACCTCTTCAGGAAACCGCGCCCAGAGCGCACTCGCGAGCATCCAGCAGAAATAGAGGGCAACCGGCGCAGTGGCGCGCGGCAGGCCATCGACACGGATCGCGCCTTTCAGGATCAGCGCGGCTGTCGTCACGAGCGCAATCGCGATCGCGACATACCAGGTTTTGTAGACGTAGCTGCTGACGATGTACGCCCACAAAACGAACACCGCGAGCAACAGCGGCGTGGAGCGCGACCAACGCATGTCGTTCATCGGGATCAGAGAGTCACGCCATACTCGCGGCGCCACAGCTCGAACACCGTCAGCGCGTAGAGGCGATGCAGCTGATTGCCGGTTTGCTCCTGACGCACGAACAGTTCCGCGATTGCCTTCTGATGAAAGAGATCGGGATCCGCGGCGCCGAGCACCTCACGCATCATCGTACCGAGCTCGCCGGCGAACCAGGCAGTGATGGGAACGCTGAAGCCCTGCTTGCGGCGCAGGTCGAGCTCCGCGGGCAACAGACGCGCGGCGAGGCGGCGCAGCAGGATCTTCCGCTCACGCAGATTCGTCTTGAGCCGATCCGGCACGCGCCCGTACGCAAATTCGATCACCGCGGGATCGAGGAACGGCGCGCGCGTTTCGAGCGAGGCCAGCATGCTGGCGCGATCGACCTTCACGAGGATGTCGTCGACCATGTAGCTGCGGAAGTCGATGCGCTGCATCCCCTGCAGCAATGAATGCGCGCCGGCCGTCATCTCGAGACGCAGCTCTTCCGGCGTCGGGTGCGTTCCGTTGTTTCCGACGAGCAGCTGGCGGCGCCATTCGTAGTCGAAGGCGATGCTCGTGCGCTGCAGCGCCGAGTAGCCCTCGTTGCCAACGGCGATGACGTAGTTGCGTCCGCGCATCCCGACCGGCAGCGCTTTGCCCGCGCGTGAGATCAGGCGGCGGAGCGGAGCGGGAAAGATCGACTGCAGCTGCGCAATGCGATTCACCCAGACGTATTGCGGATAGCCGCCGAAAAGCTCATCGCCGCCGTCGCCGCCCAACGCAACGGTCGCGTGCCGGCGAATCAGACGGGACACGATGTACGTCGGAATCGCGGACGAATCCGCGAGCGGTTCGTCGTATTGCCGCACGAGATCCGGCAGCAGCTCGAGGCTCGCTTCCTCCGCCGCCAGTTCCACGTGTTCAGTTCCGAAGTGACGCGCGACGATTCTCGCGTACGGCGACTCGTCGTGTTCCGGATGACCCGGGAATGCGATCGTGAAGGTCTTCACGGGCTTGTCGGAAACGCTCGCCGCCATCGCGGTGACGAGGCTCGAGTCGATCCCGCCGCTGAGCAGAATGCCGACCGGAACGTCCGCGACGAGCTGACGACGCACCGCGTTCCGCAACAGTTCGTGCAGCTCGTCGGTGAGATCTTCGGCCGACGCGTTCTCTGCGCGCGCATCGAGCTCCGGCAACTGCCAGTACTGCCACGAATGTGTTCTGCCGGTGTCGACGTCGTAGCGCAGCGCTGATCCGGGCAGCAGCTTGCGGACGCCCTCAATGATGCAGAGATCGCGTGGTACGTAGCCGAACGCGAGGTAGTGCTCAACGGCCGCGCGATCCAATTTGCGCGGGAACTCGGGATACGCGAACAGCGCTTTGAGCTCCGAGGCGAAGGCGAGACGCGACGCCGTCTGCCAGATGAATAGCGGCTTCTCGCCGGCACGGTCGCGCGCGAGAATCAGCGTCCGTTTGTCC
>DASYLL010000080.1:0-13610 GCA_036009605.1 Thermoanaerobaculia bacterium
GCCGCCCCTCACTCCGCGTTGTCGGTTCTCAGTTGTCGGTTCTCTGTGCCTTGTCGTGCGAATCACAGACAACTGTCACCCGCAGCCGAACATCGCAGACAACCGACAACCGCTAACAAAAAAGCCGCCCTTTCGGGCGGCTTTTTTCGACAACCTCGCGCAAACGCGCGAGCTATTTCTTCTTCGATTCCATCGCCTTGCGGAACGCAAGAGCCATGGCGGACTCGCTCGACGCTTCGTCGTTCCGCTCGTCCATGAACTTCGTGTACTCCTCGCGCTCGGCAGCGGCCTTCGCGGCTTCGTGGCTGAGCGAGATGCGCTTGCGCGTCGGATCGATGCTCATGATGCGAACCATGAGCTTCTCGCCGGCGTGATGCGCTTCCGCGGGATCGGTTCCCTGCGGTGCGTTGATCTCCGAGTTCGGGATCAGGCCCGTGAGACCCGGCTCGAGCTCGACGAAGATTCCCGGTGCGGCGCCGTGATCGACGGTGCCTTCGACGACTTTGCCAGCCGAGTAGCGCTGCGTCGCCGTTTCCCACGGATCATCGATCGCAACCGCGCGCAGTGAAAGCGAGAGGCGCTTCTTCGATGGATCGACTTCGCGAACCCAGCCCTGCACGTGCGTGCCGATCGCGACTTCCGCGTCGCCCGGCTTGATGCCGTGCGGCAGCTGCGAGACGTGCACGAGACCATCGACGCCCGGCTCCACTTCGACGAAGTAGCCGAAGTCGGTCGAGCGAACGATCCGGCCGGTGAACTGCGTGCCCGGCGTGTAGCGGTCGGCGACATCGAACCAGGGATCCGGTTCCTGATCTTTCATCGACAGCGAGATGCGCTTGCCGTCGTTCTCGATCTTGATGACTTTGACATGAACTTCCTGACCGATCTGGACGACGTCCTTCGGATCGGTCACGCGGCGGCGGCTCATCTCCGAAACGTGGAGAAGACCGTCGATGCCGCCAAGGTCGACGAACGCGCCGAACGGCGTGAGCGTCTTGATGCGGCCGGTGAGCTCGGCGCCCGGCACGATGCGGTTGCGCGTTTCGGAGGCTCGCTCCGCGGCTGCTTCCTTCAGCAGTGCGGCGCGCGAGACGACGATACGGCGACCGTCATCGGAAAGCTCGGTCACTCGGAACTCGAGCGTCTGATTGACGAACGTGTCCGGGTTCTCGATCTTGCCGAGTGCGATCTGCGAAAGCGGGCAGAAGGCGCGCAGTCCGCTGATGTTCACTTCGAAGCCGCCCTTGTTGCGGCCAGTGACCTTGCCTTCGACGGGCAACCGACTCTCGAATGCCGTGCGGAGCTGATCGAGCGATGCTTTGCCTTTGATCAACTTGCGCGAGACGCGCATCTCCCCGCCGGCCTTCACGACCGTCGCTTCGACGGCGTCGCCGATGTCGAGACCCTCGAGCTCCGCCGCGTCCATCACGGCTTCGGACGGTCCGCCGTAGGAAATGTAGGCATCTTCGCCCGAGATCGAGACGATCGTGCCGCGCAACATTTCGCCCTGCTGCGGCGTCTTCAGGTCCAGGTTCTCCATCGCCTCGGCAAAGGACGTAGCCTCGGCGTTCTCTCTCGACTGACTCATGGGGGTTTGCGTTACCTTTCAGTGATTGGTTCTCGGTCCTGAGAACGGTTGGGGTGTGAATCGTACTCGAATTTTCGAGCGGCGTCACGACCGAGTGCTTCGACAACCTGAGGTCCTGACAAAAAATTTTCTCCGGACGAACTATTCGACCCTGAACGTCGCCCTCGCTACGACAGGATCGCTCGCGGAGTACGCGCGCAGATTCAAACCCTTGTCGAGCGCCTGAATCCAGGCGATTCCCCACTGCCCTTTCGCGGCGAACTGCGGGATCTCGAGACGTCCCGTGAACGTCTGCCCGTCGCCCGAGGGGATGAATGTCACCGGACGCCGCTGGTTGCCGACCGCGCCGGGCGGAATCGCCTGCGCGCTGAGGCTGGCGGTGCCGCAGCCGCCTTCATCGATCACCGTCGCCTGCACCGTGATCACGGTCGCCTGGGTGTTCGTGACGACCGTCGGATTGAGCGTCAGCATCGTCACCTGCGGCGGCGACGCGTCGCACTGATCGCCGGAAATGTCGAGCGCGACTCCGCGCACGATCTGGTTGTCGCCGCGGAACGTGGTCATGTTGTTCGCTTTGTCCTGCAGCTGAATCTGCTCGAGCACCCACACGCCGCAGTCGAGACAGGACGGCGGAGTCACCGGACACTCCCACGCGCCATTCGCACCCGCGCGGCAACCGAAGCCGATGCGCGCGAACTTCGCGGGACTGATGAACACCCCGCTCACGAGCGACACGCCGGCCTTGTCATCTTCCGCCTGCACGAAGAGCGTGTTCTTGTCGCCGGCGCGCATGGCCTGCTTCTCGAGCCACGCGCCTTTCAGCTGCGGTCCCGTCGCATCCGATCCCGCCGACACGACTTTGAAGGTCGCCGTCGAGGGCAACGCGCCCTGCGATTGATTGAGGTTGATGCTGTTGCTGGCGTTGTCGCTCAACGTCAGATACTTCACCGCCCAGGTTCCCTCGGGCGCATCTTTCGGAACCGGCACGCGCGCGATGTAGCGATTCGTCTCGCCTTCGCGCGTGCACGAGAATCCCTGCAGCGAACCGCTCGGACTGACGATCACACCGGAGACGCTGCGCACGCCGGAGAGGTTGTCGTTCACCATCACCGCGAACATCGTCTCTTCGCCATCCGCGATCTGCGACGGCGCGAAGTCTGCGGTCAGAAGTTGCGGAGGAATCACGTCCGTCTCCGGATCGTCTTCCGGCTTCGGCTCTTTCGGATCGTCCGTGTTCGTGTTCGTGCGCGGCGGCTGGTGCTGCGAATCATTCGACGCGGTGCGCGGGGGCGGGACCTGGCGCGGAGTCGGCGCCGCAGCAGGCGGCTTCGATCGATTGATGCCAAGTGCAGTCGCTACGGGATTCACGATGCGATCGAAGAGCGATGGCTTGCCCTGCGGTTGAGAATTCTGAGTTTGGGACGATGGCGGCGCGGAACGAAGGAGCTCTTCGTAGCGACGCTCACGCGCGCTGCGCTGCGCGGATGTCTCGCCCGGCCGCGGTTTCGCGTCGACCGGGACGATCGTGTAGCCGACCTCGGTCGCGGAAGGCCTGATGCCACCATCGGTCGCGGTGACCTCGGCATCAATCGACGAGGTCTGTTCGAGCTCGCTGTCCGCGCCGATCGCGCGCAGCCGCAGCCAGACCGCGACGACGAAGACGATGCCGAGGACGATGAAGAACGTCGGAAGGAACCCGCCCCGTCTCAGTTGACGACTCCAGGGACTGCGAGGGTGAACGGCGCGATCTCGGCGTCGAATCGCTCGCCGCCGCGCCTGCGCATCGTGTAGTTGCCGTGCATCGTGCCCATTGACGTCGGCAGCGGACAGAAGCTCGTGTATTCGAAGGCATCGCCGGGGTCGAGCTCGGGGAACTCGCCGACGACGCCGGGACCCTGCACGCGCTCGACGTTGCCGTCGCCATCGGTGATGATCCATTCGCGGCTGACGAGCTGCGCGGTTTCTTCGCCGACGTTGGAAATACGTACGTGGTACGCGAACGTGAATGTTTCGCGGTTGCTCTGGTCGGGGAGATACTCGCTCTCGACCTCGATGCGAATGCCCTGGGTGGTCGTGTCAGACATGATGGCAGCGTGTAGAGCGCGCTCCGGCCGCGCGTTGTTCCCTCTCCTTCTTATTGTTGCATGCGTTCGGCTGGTCAATGCTCAGCCGCTGCCATTGCCGCCCGAACCGTCGACGATCGTCGTCCCGATCCGCGCCAGCCTCGCTCCCCTCGGCCCAGAGATCGAAGCGCGCGTACCGAAGACGTTCAAAGATACGGCGCGCGAGAAAGGCATCGACATCCGCTACGAAGTCGATCGCGCGCCGATCCGCCTGCAGATGATTGGCAGCGGCCTGCATTCGTCGACGACGATGAAGTACGCGATGGAAGCATGTCGCGGACGCTTCCCGTGCATCTCATGCGGCTTCGGCGAAGCGCGCCGCGTCGCGGACATCAAGCTGCATTCGACGCTGACGTGGGACGCGGCGTGGCGCCTGCGCTCGACGACGCGTCCGCTGCCGGTGCACTACGCGAAACGTTGCGAAGTGACGTGGCTCGGCATCGACATCACACGCCGCTTCGTCGCGCCGGTGGTCGAGGAGCAGTTGGCACAGACCGCGAACATCATCGATCGCAACACGCCGATGCACACGAACATCCGTCCGCGCGCGGAACAGATCTGGGCCGCGCTGCAGACGCCGGTCGAGGTCGCGCCGCGCACGTGGCTCGTGCTCGAACCGAATGACGTCGCGCTCACGCCGATCAGCGGATCAGGCTCGATCGTGACGAGCACGTTGCTGCTGCGCGCGATGACGCGCGTAGTCATCGGCGCGAAACCAGTCGTCACTCTGCGTCCGCTGCCCGCTTTGAAAACCGGCTCCGCTCAACCCGGGAGCGTCCGCGTCCCATTCGATCTCGAGCTTCCGTACGACGAAGCAAGCCGCATCGCCACACGCGACTACGCGGGCAAAACGTATCAGGTGAATGGCAAACCGCTGATCGTCGAATTGCTGCGTCTCGCTTTTGCACCCGGCGGCCGCGTGCTCATCGAAGCGCAGATCGACTATCGCGGTGGCGGGCTGCGCAACTATCGCGGCCTCGTGTTTCTCGAAGGCACCCCGCAATACGACCCCGCGACGATGAGCATCGTCGTCCCCGATCTTGATTTCTCACTCGACCCCAAACGCCGCGGCTTCTTCCGCCGCATCGCCGAACGCGCCGCGCATCTGTCGATTCGTCAGAGACTGCGCGAGTCCGCACGCTTTTCACTGACAACGCGTATGACCGAGCTCCGCGAAGAAATCACGCGCGCCCTCACCCGCCCCCTCGGCCCCGGCGTGCAGCTGCGCGGTCAGGCCGACCACATCGAGCCCGCCGCCGTCACACCGCTGCCGACGGTGATCTCCGTACGCGTGATTGCGACAGGGCGGGCGGAGGTGGTGATCGAGTAGGAGTATCCTTCTCGCAAGGTATGAAGACGCGAATCCAGAAGTGGGGCGATAGTCTGGCAGTCAGAATTCCGGAGCCTTTCGCTCAGGAAACGCATCTGACAGAGGATTCCGCGGTCGACATAACCGTACACAACGGAAATCTCGTAGTCGTCCCCGTCGCCGAACCGAAGCTCTCTCTCGAAGAGCTCGTGAGCCGAATCACTCCGCAGAATCGCCATTCTGAAATTGAAACGGGAGAGGCGGTTGGCAACGAAGTCTGGTAGTCAGACCTACGTACCGGAGCGCGGTGACGTGGTGTGGTTGTCGTTCGATCCGCAGGCCGGACACGAACAAGCAGGTCGGCGGCCGGCATTGGTTTTATCTCCATCGATTTACAACCGAAGCTCAGCGGTCGCCGTTTTCGTTCCGGTGTCGTCGCAGGTAAAGGGCTACCCGTTCGAAGTCGCAATTCCTACCGGTTTGCCAGTGCGAGGTGTCGTCCTCGCGGATCACGTCAAGAGTCTCGACTGGCGTGCGCGCAAAGCAGAGCGCATCTGCGCGCTGCCGGCAGAGGCGCTTCGTCTGGTTCTGCAGAAGACGGCACTGTTGTTCGACTAAAAGCTCCCATTCGGCTCGATTGAAAACACCAGCGGCAAACTCGGATCGTAGTTCTCCGTCTCGATCGCGTTGATCGTCTGAAGCGAGACGCCGAGGTGTTCGGCGAGGTCGGCTTGCGATCAGCGGCGTTCGGCTCGAAGGAGCGGAGGCGTTTCGTCACTTCTACGCGGCGCCGGCGGTACGCTTCGCGGCGCCCGCGAGCAGACGTGACGTCGATACCACTGCACGTTTGTGCGTTCCGCGTCCGATCTCGCCCGCGTCGTCTGAGGCGCTGACGTCGAACAGGTAGTGCTTCTCGTCCATGCCGAGGTAGCGGGCGGTTGCGGTGACGACACAGTCGGGCGGCGTCGCCGCGGTGTGTACGACATCGACGCTCACGCCCACCGACAACTCGTCGTCTTCGAGCAGCGGACGAAGCACGCGCGACGCGGCCAGCTCCATCAGCGCGATCATGCGCGACGTCGCAAAGACGGGAGGAAACTCATCGTCCGCATCGAAGCGAAGCGAGCTCGCGAGCTCGTCCGCGGTGACATGAAGGTCCGCGGTCGCGGAGGCATACAGAACGGGATCTCGCATCGATCGGCTACTCCCCGCGAATGTGTCGGAAGAATGCGTCGCTGGCGACGGGGCGGCCGAGGAAACGCTCGACGAGGTCACTGGCCGGCTCCTCGCTGCCGCGGCTGAGAATCACTTCGCGGAAACGACGGCCGGTCGCGCCGTTCATGAGATCCGCGCCGAATGCAGTCACGAGATCGAGCGCGATGACCTTCGCCCACATATAGCCGTAATACCCCGCCGCATAACCGGACGCGATGTGCTCGAACGTGCCGGGGAATTGCGTCCCATCGACATATCCCATCGGTGTCGCGCCTTCCATCCGCGCCCACGCGTCGAGGCTGCGTCCCGGATTCTCGCTCGCGACCGCCATGTCATAAGACGCGTAAAGCAATTGACGCCCGTAATCGAGGCCGGCGCCATAGCGCTTGGCGTGATTGAGACGCTCGACAAGCGATTCATCGACCGGCGGACAATCACAATGATTGCGCAGGAGCGACAGACTCTCCATCCGGCTCGCCCACTCCTCGTACATCTGCGACGGCGCTTCAACGAAGTCGCGTTGCACGCTCGTTCCTGCATGCGCGCTGTAATGCGTATTGGAAAGGACGCCGTGCAAGACGTGTCCGAATTCGTGAAGCAGCGTTTCGAGCTCGTCGTGCGTCAGGCCTTCGCGATTGAAATTCGTCACGAGCACGCTGATCGGCTTGCGGCCCATGCGATGACTGACGCCGCGCACCGGCCACGCCGCGGCGTGTTTGTATTTTCCGTCGCGCGGATAGAGATCGAGATAAATGCCGCCGATGAATTCATCGGTCGTCGCATCGGTCACATCGAGATAGAGAACGTCTTCCTGCCAGATCGGCACCTGGCGCTGTTCGAATCGCACGCCATAAAGACGCTCGCTGATGTCGAGCATCCAGCGCACCGTCGGCGCAGTTGGAAAATATTTGCGCAATTCCTCCTGATCGATTGCGAAACGTCGCTCGCGGATGCGCTCGCGATAATACGAAACGTC
Organism: Thermoanaerobaculia bacterium; assembly: GCA_036009605.1. Lineage (GTDB taxonomy): Bacteria > Acidobacteriota > Thermoanaerobaculia > Gp7-AA8 > Gp7-AA8 > QHVT01. The sequence continues at coordinate 7,212 of DASYLL010000080.1, forward strand.
CCAGCGCGCGATGTCGGCCTGTTCGACCGGCACACCGGTCATCTCCGCCTTGATCTCCGCCAGTTCTCCGATATCGCGCAATTCCGCTTCGGTGACGACATTGCGCACGTCATCGAGAAACTGCATGACGGTCTCGGGATTCTCGACCATCCGCCGTTTCGTCACGTAATGCGCGTAGCTCGGCACTTCATAGAGATCGGCGATCTCTTTCCGCAGCGCGACGATCTCGTCCATGACTTCGAGATTGCGATCCGTACCGCGCAGCGTGTTCGCAATCCAGTAACGCTTGCGCGCCTGTTCGTCATGCGCATTCATGAGGAACGGGACGTAATCGGGATAATCGAATCCGACGACGTAATTTCCTTCTTCATCACGCGGCATGCGATCGAGCCACGATTGCGGCAATCCGCGGCATTCGTCCGCCGTGAACGTCAGGCGCGACTCGTTCTCGCGAATGTTCTTCGCGAATTCCTGACCGAGCTCGGTCAGTCGCTCCGAAATCTCTTTGAACCGATCGCGCTTTTCCGGCGCGAGCGACACTCCGCTGTCTTCGAATGCTTCGAGCAGATGTTTGCGAAGCTCGCGCGCGGCGATCGAATGCGGCCTCACGCGCTCGACGCGCTCATAGAACGCCTCGTTCTGAAAGACGTCGGTCAGAAAGATCGATTCGTGTACGAGCGCGACGTCGCACGCATCGCGCACGGCTTTGTCGGGATGGACGCTGTTGAGCAGCGAGATCACGCCGAATGCATCTTCGAGCACCGTGCCGGTCTCGTCCCAGGCGTCGAGGACGCGCTCAACGCTCGTCTCATCCGGCGGAAGCGCTTCGATGTGGGAAAGCAGTTGACGCGCACGAGCGAGCGCCTCCTCGGATGCACGCGCAACCTGGTCTGCATCGAGGATGGGGATTGCTGTGCGCTCGGCGGCCGCAGGCCGCTGAACGGTTTCAGTCGTCATATTCGCTAAGCCATTCTATGGTTTGCCGAAACCAATACGGAGCAATTTGCGTACACGTTGATATGCCCAGGATTTTTTCTCTGCTGCTGCTTTGTGCCGTCTCGCTGACGCTCTCTGCCGCTACGGCTGGCGAGCACATCGTAGCGGGGCGCGCCGCCCTCGAACGTGACGAGCATGACAAAGCCATCGATCTCTTTTCGAAGGCCATCGCGCTGCAGCCGAACCACGCCGAGTCGCACTACCTCCTCGGCCTCGCGTACGGCGAAGTCGCCCAGAAGGCAAACGTTCTCAAGCAGGCTTCGCTGGCAAAAAAGACCAGGACGAGCTTCGAGCGCGCGGTCGAGCTCGACCCGAACTACACCGACGCGCGATTCGCGCTCATCAGTTACTACCTGATCGCGCCCGGCTTCATGGGCGGCGGCGATGACAAGGCGCTCGCGCAAGCCGCGGAGATCCGGAAACGCGGTGCGATCGACGGACATCGCGCTTACGCCCGCGTTTACATGCATCAGAAGAAGACCGATCTCGCACGAAAGGAGTACGTCGACGCCGTCCGCGAGCAGCCAACCAGTGCCCGCGCCCACTACCTCCTCGGCGGCTTTCTGATGAACGAGCAGAACTGGACCGGCTCACTGCACGAGTTCGAGATGGCGGTGAAGCTCGACGCGACGTACATGCCGAGCTACCTGCGCATCGGCCAGCACGCGGCGCGCTCGAAGAGCAACTACGCGCGCGGCGAGGAATCGCTGCGCAAGTACCTCACGCACAAACCCGCCGACAACGAACCAAGTCTCGCTGCCGCGTGGTACTGGCTCGGGCATCTGCAGCAGGTGCAGGGAAAGACAGCCGAGGCGCGGCAGAGCTATCGCAACGCGCAGAAGCTCGCGCCGAACGATGACGACATCAAGGCAGCCCTGAAGAAACTGGGGTAGCGCCGGCGGTCAGGATCGGGTACGGATTCATCGGCGTCCCCTTCCACCATTCCTTCGTCGGCGGCAGCGCCTCGATCGCGAAGTGTAGATGCGGTGCATTCGCCGCGGCGTTGCCGGTCGAGCCGACGTAGCCGATCACGGTTCCCTGCTTCACGAACAACCCTTCGTGCATCATCAGGTCGTAGCGATCGAGATGCGCGTAGTAGTAGACGAGCTCCTCCCGCACGTCGAACTGATAGATCGAGAGCCCCCCGCCCGCGCTGGTGAAGAGCTTGTGGATCGTGCCGTCGACCGCCGCGAGCACGGGCGTTCCGCGCTGCGCCATGATGTCGATCGCGCCATGCGTGCGCGTGCCGCCGCCGCGCATCTGCATGTAGTTGTCGTGGAGATCGCCGGGGCTGATGCCTGCGACGGGAAGCAGAATCCCCTCATCCGCGCTTCGCGCGCCTTCTCCCCTCTGCGGAGGCGAGGGAGTGACCGGCAATGCGATCGCGCGCGGCTGCATCAGGCTCAGCAGCACGATCACGATCGCGCCGATGATCCACCCTGCGAACAGCACCCGAAATGTGCGCATGCGTCCGATAATGAATGGATCGTGCCTGAACTTCCCGACGTCGCGATCTATCTCGAGGCGCTGCAAGCACGCGTGCTCGACCATACGCTCGAAAAAATCCGGCTCGGCAACCCGTTCGTCCTCCGCACCGTCGAGCCCGCCCCGGCCGATCTCGCTGGAAAGAAAGTCACTTCCCTCCGCCGCCTCGGCAAACGGATCGTCTTCGGATTCGAAGACGACCTCTTTCTCGTCATCCATCTGATGATTGCAGGCCGTTTCAAATGGCTCGCTCCCGGCGCAAAGATTCCTGGAAAGCTCGGCCTCGCGGCATTCGATTTCGATAACGGGACGCTCGTGCTAACCGAGGCGGGATCGAAACGACGGGCCTCGATTCACATCGTGCGAGGCGAAGCCGCGCTGCGCGAACACGATCGCGGCGGACTGGAACCGCTCGAGATCTCGCTCGATCAGTTCTCCGCCGCGCTCACGCGCGAACGCCACACCCTCAAACGCACGCTCACCGATCCGCACACGTTCAGCGGCATCGGCAACGCCTACTCCGACGAGATCCTCCATCGCGCGCGCCTCTCGCCCGTGCAGCTGTCGACGAACCTCGATGCCGAGGAGATCGAACGGCTCTATCACGCCACGCAGAACGTGCTCATCGAATGGATCGAACGCCTGCGCGCGGAGACCGGCAGCGGCTTTCCCGCGAAAGTCACGGCGTTCCGTCCCGAGATGGCCGTCCACGGCCGCTACAAGCAGCCCTGCCCCGTGTGCGGCACGCCCGTCCAGCACATCGTCTACGCCGACAACGAAACGAACTACTGCGCGCGCTGCCAGACCGGCGGCCGCCTCCTCGCCGACCGCGCGCTCTCGCGATTGCTGAAAGGCGACTGGCCGAAGTCGATTGATGAATTGTGAAGATGTTGCTGGTTACTGGTTGCTGGTTCAAGGTGCCTTGTCGCGAGAGCGATCCTTCTCGCGGTGCGGAACCTTGAACCAGTAACCAGCAACCAGCAACATCCTTATCTAACGTTTCCCCAGTCAGCGCGTCTATGCAACCAGAACGATGCTTCAGGCGGTCATGACCAGCACGATTTCCGGCAGCGCGCCGCCGTCCACCGGCGCCGACGACCGGCGACTTGCAGAAGGGTGTGCCGCCGGAGACACGAAGGTCTTTGAAGAAATCTACGGACGATTCGGCGAGCGGATGAAGAGAGTCGCCTGGAACCACCTCGGCAACGCATCGGATGCCGAGGATGCGGTGCAGGAGACGTTCCTCAAGATCCATCGCTCGGCGACGACATTCACCGGCGAAGCCTCCTTCTCGACGTGGGCGTATCGCATCCTCGTCAACACCTGCTACGACGCGCTGCGCCGGCGCAGGCGCCGCATCGAAGAATCGAACATCGACGACATCACGGAAACCGCGGAACGCACCGCACCGAACGTCGACGACACGAAACGAATCGCACTTCGCCGCATGCTCGATGAACTGCCGGAACAGCGACGCGCAGTCTTCACGCTGTTCGAGATCGAAGGACTGAGTCACGCCGAGATCGCAGAGATCCTCGGCATCAGCGAAGGGAACTCCAAATGGATCCTCTTCGCCACGAAGAAAGAGCTTCAACAGAAGTGGAAACGATGAGGCAGTTGTCGGTTCTCAGTGCTCGGTTGTCTGAGACTCGGAGCGCCACTCACAGACAACCGAGAACCGACAACCGACAACGACACGGAAACCGACCATGAACAGCACTTGCGCACACCTCGACGATCTTCTCTTCGACGCTTCGCCCCTCGCCATGGAGACGGCGGCGCGGCATGCCGAGGAGTGCGGGGAGTGTGCGGAGAAACTCGCGGCGTGGAACGACATCGGGGACACCGCGCGATCGATGAAAGCGTCGTGGCAGAGCGACCTGCTCTGGCCGCGCATCGAGCGCGCGCTGAAAAACGAAGAGAAGCAGCGGCTGTCACGGTCGAAATGGCTGTGGCAGATCGCGGCCGGCTTCGTCCTCACCGTCGCCCTCGGCGCCACGGTCTTCTACGCAGTGCGCACGCAAACCCACGACGCGGCGTTCGACCACGACATTCTGCGCATCGCAGCGATGGATGAAGTCGAGCGCGCGGAGCGGTCCCACATCGAAGCCATCGAACGTCTCGAGAAAGTCGCCGAGTCCCGACTCGACGACGCGCAGACGCCGCTGATGGTCTCGTACAAAGAAAAACTGATGCTGCTCGATGACGCCATTGATGAATGCCAGGCCAACATCGATCAGAACCGACAGAACGCGCATCTCCGCACGCAGTTGCTGGCCATGTACACGGAAAAACAGCAGACGCTCACGGACGTGTTGCGGGAGGACAACGATGTCTCGAACCCGTAGTCTGATTCTGGCCCTCACCTTTCTTCTCGCGCTGCCGTTGTGGGCCGAGGATGACGACTCCCGCTTCGAAGTGAAGTATGGGAAGAATTTCACCTTCAGCGGCGGCCGCGTCTCGATCGACCACGCGTTCGGCGACCTCGTGATCCGCACGCACAACAGCAATCAGGTGCAGGTCCGCGCGACCATCCGTTCGTCCGATGAGGAGTTCGGCAAAGAGATCCACATCATCGCCAGCGATGGACCGACGGGAGTCTCCATCAAGACCGAGATGCCCTCGGGGCGAAACATCCGCAGCGGCCGGCATTCGTACTCGGTCGATATGACCGTGACGATGCCTGCGAATGCGCCGCTGCTCGCGAAGAATCGCTTCGGCGGCACGGAGGTGCGCGGACTGCAGACCGCCAGCACGATCGAGAACAAGCAGGGCTCGATCTCCTTCGTCGATGGCCGCGGCAATCACTCGCTGTCCAATTCGTTCGGATCGATCGAAGCGCGGGACAACCGCGGCGATCTCACGATCTCGAACACGAACGGCTCGATCAGCGTGCGCAAAGTCGAGGGAGCGGTCACGGCGAACAACCGCTTCGGATCGGTCAGCGTTGCCGACATCTCGCGCGGCGCGACAATCTCGAACACGAATGGCTCGGTCGAAGCGCTCGACATCGGCGGCGCGCTCAAGGCGTCGAACGCGTTCGGCAGCATCACGGCGTCGACGATCGGCGGAGGCGCGGACGTCACGAACACGAACGCGCGTGTCGAGCTGTCGAACGTCACGGGCTCGGCGTCGGTGAAGAACTCGTTCGGCAGCGTGGTGGTGAAGACCGTGTCCGGCAATCTCTCGGTCGATGGCTCGAACTCGAAAGTCGATGCGGACGCGATCACGGGCAACGTGACGGTCGACACCGGCTTCGGCGGCGTCACGCTGCGCAACATCGGCGGCTCGGCGCGCGTCACGAGCAACAACGGCAGCATCAAGGTGACGGACATCGGCGGCGCGCTGAACGCGCAGACGCAGTTCGGCTCGATCCGCGCGGAGCGCGTCAAAGGCTCCGCGGAGGTCAAGAGCTCGAATGGCAGCGTGACGCTGAACGACACCGGCGCGGACGTGAAGGTGCGCGCGAGCTTCGGATCGGTGTTCGTCGATGGCGTCGGCGGCGGCGTGAACGTCGTGAACGCGAACGGCGCAATCTCGGTCAAGGGACTGCGCGCGGCGTGTCACCCGATCTCGCTGCGCACGACGTTCAGCTCGATCAAAGTCGAGCTGCCGCCGAGCGTCGGCTACGCGGTGAATGCGCGAACGTCCTTCGGACGCGTCCACAGCGACGTTCCGATCCTGACGACGGGGATCACGGAAGAAGCGATGGTCGGCACGATCGGAAAAGGCGGCTGCAAACTCGAGCTCGCGAATCAGAACGGGAACATCACCATCGAGAGCGAGTGAGGCTTCGCGTTGTCGGTTGTCCGTTCTCGGTTGTCTGCGACTCTTCGCGCAACTGCTCAGACAACGACAACCCGGACGCGTCCACAGCGAAGTTCCGATCCTGACGACGGGGATCACGGAAGAAGCGAT
>DASYLL010000081.1:0-12095 GCA_036009605.1 Thermoanaerobaculia bacterium
ATTCGCATAGCCCTCGGATGAAGTGATCCCTCTTCGTCATACGCTCGCGAACCGCCGGACGCCGGTGGTGAATCGCGCGCTGGTCGCGGCGAACACGATCGTCTTCGTCGCGCAGCTCTTTCTCGGAGCGATGACGGAGCGGATCATCATGACGTTCGGCTACATCCCCGCGCGTCTCCTGCATCCCGCCGCGTACGACTACCAACTGTGGGAAGTGGCGATCACGCTCGTGACCTCGCTGTTCCTGCACGGCGGATTCGTACACCTCGCCGGCAACATGATTTACCTCTGGGTGTTCGGCGGTGCGATCGAGGATGAGCTGGGCCACGGGCGCTTCTTTCTCTTCTATGTCGCGTGTGGCGCGGCGGGGAGCCTCGCGCACACGGCGCTGTTCCCGGAGTCGACGATTCCGTCGATTGGTGCATCGGGAAGCATCGCCGGATTGCTCGGCGCGTTTCTCGTGCTCCGTCCGCACGCGCGGATCGTGACGCTGTTCCCGCTCGTTGTTTACTGGGCGATGGCGGAGATTCCGTCGATCGTGTTTCTGCCGGTGTGGTTCGCCATGCAGTTCTTCAACGGCTTCCTCTCGCTGGAAGCCGCGAAGCGCGTGCAGGAAGTGGCCGGCATCGCCTGGTGGGCGCATGTCGGCGGATTCGTGTTCGGTGCGGTGGTCGCGCTGATCTGGCGCGTGGTGGTGAAGCCGGTTACGCCTGCGTCGCCGCCTCCGACCGCGTGACCTCTTCAGCCGCGTCCTCTTCGCGCACGCGATTGTGGACCAGCGCGGCGAAGATGAGCACCGGCAGCGCGAGAAACACGGTCAGGATGCCGTACATCGCGAGCTGCTTGATGCTGATGGCGCGGATCACGCGCGTGATCGGGACGCCGCTGCGCGAGATGAGCTCCGTCGAAGGACTGAGGTTGAGTGAAGCGTTTTTGTGGATCTCGTGCATCTTCAGCACGAGCGAGCGTGTTTCGTTGCGGGTGTTCAGGATCTGCTGATCGACCAACTCGCGGCTCAGGCCGTCGCCGGAGGGGTTGCTGCGGACGTAGTCCAGGATGGACTGGTGATAGGCCAGCGCTTCCTGGAGCGGAATGATCTCCAGGGCCGCGTCGCGGTACTTGTCGGCGATCGCCTGGCGATAGAGCTGGTCCCCGGCGCTGGACGTCAGGTTGATGAGTCGATCGAGGAACGAATCGTTGAGCTGCGGCATCACGGTGTCGACCGTCGCTTCCGGTTGCCGGCCGCGTGCGGGTGCCGACGGCAGTTCCGATGCGCTCTGGCGGTTCAGGTAGAGCGAGAGCGTCCTGTGCATCGTCTCGGTCATGCGCTGCTGTCCGTCGAGCGTGCGCTGATCGTAGGAAAGCTGCGATTCCAGATAGTGCAGCGTCTCGTTCCGGTCGTCGAGACCGGCGGCCGCCGCGCGATGGATCAGCGGCTCCAGCCGGAAGCGCACGATCTCATCGAGCCGCGTGCTGATGTCCGTCAGCGACAGCGAGTCTTTCTTCGTCCGTGCCAGCTCGGCGGCGGGCAGCTCGCGGATCTGCTCGAGGTTGGCGAGCACGCGGAGCACTTTGGCGCGCAGCATGTCGATGTTGATGACCGGGTTCGTCCCTTCGACGCTCGACGCGGAAAGCACCTCGGGGGAGATGACCGCGATGCGGTACTCGAGGACGTGCTGTTCATTGGCGACGAAGTTCGCCCACTCGGTCAGGACTTCGGTCAGAACCTTGCGGACGAGAACGTCGGGAACGTCGGCGCCGCGCGATTTGCGCATGTAGTGGATGGCGTACTGCCCTTTGTTGATGGCGGCGAGCCTGCTTTCGTACTCGCGCTGGATGCGCTCCCGGTCCAGCGGCATCAGTTTGGGATCGAGGAGACGCGCCTGAAAGTCGCGGGTCAGCGCCTCGACCGCGAGGTTGGATTCGAGCACGACCAGCGACCGCGCGAAATCAGGAAACTGCACGAAGCGGACGAGGTCGTTCTGGTTGAAGACTTTGAGGAGGATCGGTGCCGAGACGATCTCCGTGGTGGCGAACTTCATCCCGTTCGGGTATTCGCCGCGCTCGGCGCCCTTGAAGTCGAGACGGAACGACTGCGTGGTCACGCGCTGCGACGGGGCGAAGAGGTATAACGCGGTGGCCAGGATGATGTAGCCAACGCTCACCGCCGCCAGGCCCAGGATGATCGCCGGCGTGTACTTGCGCAGGGTATGGACCAGGTGACTCAGGGCGACCGACGGCTCGGGACGTTCGTGGTTGAAGTCTTGACGCGGCTCAGGCATGTTCGGGTGGTTCACCTTTGGATGATCTGGCGGACAGCATGTCAACGCGGCATGAGTACGTCAAGCGTGCGCGCTCCGCGGCGCGTTGCGACGTTCGCGCGATTCATGTCTAATGCGCGACCGAAACGATGATCCTTCTCACCGGCGCGGCCGGATTTATTGGCTATCACACGGCGCGGCGTCTGCTCGAGCGCGGTGATCGTGTCGTCGGGGTCGATAACCTCAACGATTACTACGACGTGTCGCTCAAGGAAGCGCGGCTGGAGCGGCTGCGCGCGTTCGAGAATTTCTCGTTCGAGCAACTCGATATCTCCGATCGCGACGCCATGGCGTCGCTCTTCGGGCGCGTGCGTCCCGACGCGGTGATCAATCTCGCGGCGCAGGCAGGCGTGCGGTACTCGCTCGAGAACCCGCACGCGTACACCAACAGCAACGTCACCGGATTCCTGAACGTCCTCGAAGGTTGCCGGCACAACGGCGTGAAGCATCTCGTCTTCGCCTCGACGAGCTCAGTGTATGGCGCGAACACGAAGCAGCCGTTCTCCGAACACCAGAACGTCGATCATCCCGTGTCGCTCTACGCCGCCACGAAGAAAGCGAACGAGCTGATGGCGCACACGTACGCGCATCTGTTCGGCCTGCGCGTCACCGGGCTCCGCTTTTTCACGGTGTACGGTCCGTGGGGTCGCCCGGACATGGCGCTGTTCCGTTTCACGAAAGGCATCCTCGCCGGAGAGCCGATTCCGGTCTTCAACGCCGGGCAGATGATCCGCGACTTCACGTATGTCGACGACATCGTCGAAGGCGTCGTGCGCGTCCTCGACACGCCCGCACAGGCGGATCCGAACTGGAATGGCGACGATCCCGATCCGGCCACGAGCTCCGCGCCGTATCGCGTGTACAACATCGGCAACAACATGCCGGTCCTGCTCCTGGACTGCATCGCCATGCTCGAGGAATGCCTCGAGAAAAAAGCGCAGATGAACTTCCTGCCCATCCAGCCGGGCGATGTGACATCGACGATGGCCGACGTCTCCGAGCTCGAGAACGCCGTCGGCTTCCGCCCGCGCACGCCGCTCCGCGATGGCATCTCGCGATTCGTCGCCTGGTATCGGGAGTTCTACGGCGTATGACCTTTCGCCGTACGCGATGAATCTGCGCCGGTCGGCGCTCCTCGCGTGCCGGGCGATGCGAAATTGAAGAGTCTCGGCTACATTCAACTGATATGACGAGCAAAAGAGCATTGATCACCGGCATTACGGGTCAGGACGGCTCGTATCTCGCCGAGTTGCTTCTCGACAAGGGCTACGAGGTCCACGGGATCATCCGCCGCTCGTCGTCGTTCAACACGCAGCGTCTCGACGACATCTATCAGGATCCGCACGCCAGGAACCGGCGGCTGATTCTTCATTACGGCGATCTCAACGACGCTTCTTCGCTCAATCGCATTCTGCGTCTCGTCGCACCCACGGAAATCTACAACCTGGGCGCGCAGAGCCACGTGAAGGTCTCGTTCGACACGCCCGAGTACACAGGAGAAGTGACCGGCCTCGGCGCGACGCGCCTGCTCGAGGCGATTCGCGAGCTGGACATGCGGCCGAAGATCTATCAGGCGTCGTCATCGGAGATGTTCGGCCGCGTCGCCGAAACTCCGCAGCGCGAGACCACGCCGTTCTATCCGCGCAGTCCGTACGGCGTCGCCAAGCTGTACGCGTACTGGATCACCGTGAACTATCGCGAGGCGTACGGCCTTTTCGCGGTCAACGGAATCCTCTTCAATCACGAGTCGCCGCGCCGCGGCGAGACGTTCGTCTCGCGCAAGATCACGCGTGCCGTCGGCCGTATCCGTCATGGTCTGCAGGACCGGCTCTACCTCGGCAATCTCGACGCGCGACGCGACTGGGGATTTGCGGCCGACTACGTCGATGCGATGTGGCGCATGCTGCAACAGGAGCATGCCGAGGATTACGTGATCGCGACAGGGGAGACACATACCGTGCGCGAGCTGTGCGATCTCGCGTTCGCACGCGTGGGCATGCCGCTCCAATGGCGAGGCGAGGGTGTGGACGAAAAAGGGATCGAGGTCGCGACGGGACGCGTGCTCGTCGAAGTCGACGCGCGCTACTTCCGGCCAACGGAAGTCGAACTGCTCCTCGGCGACGCGACGAAGGCGCGAAATGCGCTTGGATGGACGCCGCAGACGACGTTCACGCAACTCGTGGAGCTCATGACCGATGCCGATCTGCGGCTTGCGGCCATCGAAGCCCGTACTGTGAGGGATGCATGAGCTTCTGGCGCGATCGGCGCGTTCTGCTGACGGGCGGCGGCGGATTCCTCGGCGGATTTCTGCGCGCGCGCATCGAGCGCGAGCAGCCGGCCGCATTGTTTGCGCCGCGCGCGAGTGAGCTCGATCTGCTCGATCCGATTGCGGTGAAGACATGGCTCGCCGCGAACCAGCCGAATCTCGTCATTCATGCCGCGGCGGTCGTCGGCGGCATCGGCGCGAATCGGATGCATCCCGGCCGCTTCTTCTACGAGAACGCGGTCATGGGCATTCACCTGATCGAAGAGGCGCGGCTCGCAGGCGTCGAGAAGTTCGTCTGCCTCGGCACGGTCTGCGCGTATCCGAAATTCGCTCCGATTCCGTTTCACGAGGATGATCTCTGGAACGGATATCCCGAAGAGACGAATGCTCCTTATGGCGTGGCGAAGAAAGCGTTACTCGTGCAGCTGCAGTCGTATCGGCAGGAGTACGGGTTCAACGGTGTTTTCCTGCTGCCGGTGAACCTCTACGGACCGCGCGACAACTTCGATCTGCAGACCAGTCACGTGATTCCGGCGATGATCCGGAAGTTCGTCGACGCGGAAGAGCGCGGAGAGTCCGAGGTCGTGCTGTGGGGCGATGGCTCGCCGACGCGCGAGTTTCTCTACGTCGAAGATGCGGCGAACGGAATCGTGGCGGCCACGGAGCACTACAACGACGCGGAGCCGGTAAATCTCGGCCGCGGCGAAGAAGTTCCGATCCGCGAGCTTGCAGAGATCATCGCGCGGCACACCGGCTATCGCGGCACGATCACATGGGACACGTCGCAACCGAACGGACAACCGCGGCGGATGCTCGACGTGACGCGTGCAGCGGAGCGTTTCGGATTCCGCGCGCTGACTTCGCTCGACGAAGGACTGGGGAGGACCATCGAGTGGTATCGCACGACGCTGCGAAGCGAGGTTCCGGCGCGATGATCGTGCACGGAGAGCGATGAGCCGATTGTCGCTCCTCCTCGCGCGATTCAGCGGGAGCACGTCGCTTCGTGCACGTCTGGCACGCGCGACGGGGTTGATGCTCGCGGGCAGCGGGTTGCAGCAGGCATCCGCGATGGTGGCTTCGATCGTTGCCGCGCGCATTCTCGGGAAGGCGGCATTCGGCGAGTTTGCGCTCATCCGCAGCACGACGCTGATGTTCGCGATGTTCGCAGGCGCAGGACTGGGCGTGGCGACGACGCGATACGTGGCCGAGCTGCGCGTGTCGGATCCGGAGCGGACGGCGCGCGTGATTCGTTTCCTGTTCACGCTCGCGTGGAGTTTCAGTCTGTTCGCAGCCGTGGTGTGTGTCGTGCTGGCGAAACCGCTCGCGGCGCGGTTGATTCACGCCGAGCATCTCGCCTTTCCGCTCGCGATCAGCTCGCTGGCGATCGTCCTTTCGACCGTCGGCGCCGTGCAGATCGGGATCATCAGCGGATGCGAGGCATTCCGCGCGATCGCGATCAATGTGGCGCTGGAGGGGATGGCGTCTGGCGCGCTGATGGTGCTGGGTGCGTGGCGCGGAGGCGTGACGGGCGCAATCGTCGGATATGTCGCCGGCCTGCTGGTGGCGTTCGTGCTGCGTCATCGTCTGATGGTGTCCGAATGCGTTCGTGCAGCCATTCCCCGCCGCATCGACAATGTTTTTTCCGAATGGCGGCTGATGACGGCGTTCGTGCTTCCGGCAGTCCTGCTCGGCTTCGGAACGCAGCCGGCGGAATGGGCGGCGCGAATCCTTCTCGCGCGCGGACCCGGCGGTCTCGCGGAAGTGGGCGTATTCACCGCGGCCATCGGATTCGCACACATCGTGCTCTTCATCCCGACGCAGGTCGCGGGGCCGGCGATGCCGATTCTCACGACGGTGCTCGCATCGGGCGACGTGCGCGGATTTCGCAAGTCGGTCGTGGAACTATCCGCGGTGGCGTTCGGAATCGCGGGGATCGCGGCGCTGCTCGCCGCGTTATGCGCGCCGTGGATCATGACGCTGTACGGCCCGTCGTTCCGTGCCGGTGCCGCAGCGCTCGCCGTCGTGGTTGCCGCGCAGGCATTTGGTGCGGTCACCGTGGTGTTGCGGGCGGCACTGCTGGCGCTCGGTCGCGCGTGGGTGCAGGTGTCGATGAGTCAGGTATGGGGCGTGACGTTGATCGCATGTTTCCTGCTGATCGGTCCACGCACGTCGCTCGGTCTCGCCACGAGCTACGTGGCCGCGTTCGCGGCGCTCGTGCTCGTGCAGGGAGCGCTCGTGTGGCGCAGCGTCCGGCCGGTCGCTCCGCTTGCGGCGGCGGCGGAGGGTGACGTTCCTCCAGAGATCTTCTTCGGGGGAGAGAGTTGATGTCTCTGTCGTCGATGCTGTTTCGCACAGCGCGCGTTTTCTATCGCGCGACGCCGATTCAGGCTGTGCGCCTCATGTATTACCGCGCGTTTTCGTGGCTGGTCCGCCACCGCGTCGTGCAGCGGCAGGTCGACGGCGCCACACTCGATCTCGACCTCGGCGAAACGATCGACCTGACCCTCTTTCTCGGAGAGTTCGAGAAAGACGTACGCGCCGCGATCGCCGAACACTGCAAGCCCGGCATGACCGTCATCGACATTGGTGCGAATGTTGGCGCGCATGCGTTGCTCTTCGCGCGTCTCGTGGCGCCGAACGGGCGGGTGGTCGCGTTCGAGCCGACCGAGTATGCGTTCCGCAAGCTCGAGCGCAACGTCGCGCTCAATCCGTCGTTCAACGTTACGACGGTACACACGGCGCTTGCAGAAGAAGCGGGACCCGCGCAGACGGTGAACTTCCGTTCGAGCTGGCCGACGTTCGGTCCCCGCCGCGATGGTCCGAGCATAGTCGCGTTCGAACGGCTCGACGGCTGGTGGAATCGCAATGCGCCGGGACGCGTCGATCTGATCAAGCTCGACGTCGATGGCAACGAGTACGGCGTGCTCGCCGGCGCGGAAGACATTCTCCGCAACTCGCATCCGGTGGTGTTGATGGAGGTCGTCGGGCCGCATCTCGATGATGAAGCGCGCAATCCGCTGCACATCCTCGAGCGCCACGGCTATTCGTTCCGCGATGTTCGCACGGGCAAGGCCACGAGCATCGCAGCGATGCGCGATCGCCTGCCGCGGAACGATACCGGATTGACGGTCTCGCTCAACATCATCGCGGAAGCCGCGCCGTCATGAACATCCTCTACTCCTTCAACAAGAAAGGATTCGAGGCCCACTACTGGCAGCGGGAGATCGCCGCCGCGTCGGGCGATGGCGTTACGTTCATTCCGTTCAATCACGATCCCTACGTTCCGACGTCGCGCTACGCGCGCGCGCAGCTTCTCGACGCTCTCTGGTATGACCGCGATCCCGGTCTGTTGCGCATGTACGACGACATGCAGGCGCTGGTCGAGAGGCACCGCGTCGACGCGCTGATTGTCGACAACGCCTTTCCGTATCACCCCGAGTTCCTGCGCACGCTGCGCGTCTACAAAGTCCTGCGCACGACCGATGGTCCGCTCGTGGCGTACGACCGCGATTTTGCGTACGTACACGCGTACGATCACGTGCTCTATCACAGCCCCGCCTACAGCCGCGATCTGGGGATGGAAGAGAAGCTCCGCTATGTCGGCGCGCGCCGCACCGACTTCTGGCCGCTGGCGCTCTTCGATCAGATGTTCGAGCCGGAGAAAGACGAACAGGCGCTGATGTCGCAAAAGCGCGACGTCGACATCGTGTTCGTCGGCGCGCTGTTCCCGAACAAAATGCCGCTGCTCGCGCGCGTGAAGAAAGCGTTTGGCAAACGCGTGCATCTGCACGGTCTGACGAGCTGGAAGCGCAATCTCTACTTCAACGCGAAGTACGGAATGCCGGGCTGGGTGCGGCCGATCGAGTTCGAGGAGTACGTTCCGCTCTATCAGCGCTCGCGCATCGGGATCAACGTCCACAATCGCGGCGCGTACACCGTCGGCAGCTTTCGTCTGTTCGAGCTTCCCGGAAATGGCGTGATGCAGATCTCCGATGGTGGGGCGTACCTGTCGAGCTGGTTCGACGTCGGCCAAGAGATTGTGGGCTACGACGACGCGGACGAGCTCGTGAAGAAGGTTGCGTACTATCTCGATCACGAAGACGAACGAGTGAGCATTGCCGCGGCAGGCCATCGTGCCGTGATGCAGCGCCACCGCCTGCGCACCCGAATGCACGAGGCCGTTGCGTTGATCCGGGCCGGAATGCGCGAGTAAACGCTGACAGCGCAACACGCCCGAGCTCGCTGCTGTCGGGAGTTATTTGGCGTGGCTTTTCCATTGTCCTCCTCCGGAGGCCCCATGAAACTCAAGTTCCCTGTCGCGTGTGCGCTGTTCCTGGTAGCTGGGAACGCATTCGGGACGTCGTTTGTCGTACCGACCGATCGCGAGCTCGTTGCGAAAGCCGAGGCGATTGTTGTCGGTACGGTGGAAGAGTCGTTTGTGCAGGAACGAGGAGGGACGATCGAGACCGTCTACGAGATCCGCCTCGATCGCACACTCAAAAGAAGCGCATTCACAACCGTCGGACTCGTCCGCGTGGTGTCGCCCGGAGGTGTCATCGGTGACCGCGGCGTGATCGTCCCCGGTGCAGCTCATTACGGACAGGGCGAGCGCGTGCTCGTCTTTCTCGATCGCGAGAACGATCGATGGACAACGCTGGACATGACGCTCGGCAGGTTCCGCTTCGCGACGTCCACGACCGGCGACCGGATGCTCGTCCGCGAAACCGATGACGTGGAAGCCTGGGATCGCAACGGAAACGTGTATCGCGAGAAAGTGCGTCGCGAAGATGGCTTCCTGCGCTTCATCGAAGAAACGGTCAAAGGCCGCGCGGTCGTGCCGGACTACGAAGTCGATCCATCCGAAGTCACTCTGCCGCCGCGGGATGAAGTGCGGAATCGATTCGCGATCGGTGCGAACGCGACCAACTATCCGCCCGCGACGTACACGTCGTGGGTCGGAGGCAAGCCGGTGCGCTGGCCGAACATGAGCTCCGGCGTCACGTGGCGCAAAGTGGCCAGCCAGAACATCCCCGGCGCATCTGATGGTGGAGTTAGCGCCATTCAAAGCGGCCTCGCAGCGTGGAACAACGAATGCGGCTCGCTGATCAATTTGATCTACGGCGGGACGACCACCACGCCATCGACGAATTTCGACAGCGTGCGCGTCGTCGAGTACAACGACCCGCAGAACAGAATCTCCGGCTCATGGACGGGCTCGGGCACGGTCGCCGTGACGTTCACGTCGTTCTCCGGAAGTCATACGTTCAACGGAGTCTCGTACAACAGCATCTCGGACGCCGACGTCGTCTTTCAGAACGGCTACACCGCCACGCAGGGCGCATTTGCACCGGCGATGACGCACGAGCTCGGACACGGCATCGGCTGGCGTCACTCCAATCAAAACCACCAGACCGGCGGCGCGTGCAACTCCGCGGTCGAAGAATGCACATCCGCCGCGATCATGAACTCGTCGGTCAGCGGTTCGTTTGGCTTCAACCTGCAGCCGTGGGACATCAACGCCGCACAGTCCATTTATCCGGGAGGCACGTGCGGCGGCGGTGGGGGCGGAAACGTTCGCGGGGATTTCAACGGCGACGGTCTCGTCGACGTCCTCCTGCGGAACACGAGCAATGGCCAGAACGTCGTCTGGTTTATGAACAACATGTCGCAGATCGGATCCGGCTATCTCTCGACGCTCGCGGATCAGAACTGGAAGCTCGTCGGCGCCGCTGATTTCAACGCGGACAATCGCACCGACATCCTCTGGCGCAACACCGCGACCGGGCAGAACGTCGTCTGGTTCATGAACGGCGTCGCGCAGACCGGTTCGGCAGCGTTGCCTTCGATGACCGGCTCGAACTGGTCGCTCGAGGGTGTCGGCGATTTTACCGGCGATGGGCGCTTCGATCTCCTCTGGCACAACCACGTTACGGGCAACGCCACCGTCTGGATCATGAACGGGACGACGATGACGGGCTACGCCGAACTGGGGACGGTCAATCTGAACTGGCATCCCACGCTCGCAGCAGACTTCAACGGCGATGGGCACACCGACATCCTCTGGCGGAACAGCTCCACCGGCGAGAACGTCTTCTGGCGGATGAACCGAACCACGCAAGTCAGCGGCATTTACATCTCATCGCTGGCCACGGCGTGGAAAGCGTCGGCAGTCGGCGACTACAACGCAGACGGGAAACCCGACATCTTCTGGCACAACACGTCGACGGGACAGACCGCGGTCTGGTTCATCGACAACTTCGGGAACACCGCCGGCGGCCGCACCCTCGCAAGCGTGAACACTGCCTGGATCGTAGTCGGACCCCGCTAGCCGGCATTGCCGGCAGCGCTGACTGCTTCGCTCGGGCACGTACGGTCGCGCTGGCGGTACGTGCTCCCGTGCGCAACGGGAGAGGCCGCAGACAACCGAAAACCGACAACTGACAACTGACAACTGACGCGTCTCTCCCGCGCGATACAATCGCGCGCCCTTGGCAAAGAAAGAGCGACCCGTTCCCGAGCCGACGGTCATGCCCGGCGACCGTGTTGCGTGGCGCGCCCAGATCCATCGCTCCAACTTCATCAACACCTGGCGCCAGTACACCGACATCCGCAGCTGCGGAGACGTGCGCACGATCCTCGTCGTCGGTCCGGGGCAGGGTCTCGACACAGCCGTTCTGCGCTGGGCCGGCTATGACGTCACGACGCTCGACATCGACGATACGTTCGAGCCCGACGTCATCGCCAGCGTTCATGAGATGCCGATGTTCACCGACCGGCAGTTCGATGTCGTCACCGCGTCGCATGTGCTGGAACATCTCGCGCTTCCGTATCTCGACGGCGCCATTGGCGAGTTGGCCCGCGTCGCGCGATACGCACTCGTCTATCTCCCGGTCTACGGACGCCACGTGCAACTTCGCGTCGCGCCCGGCTTCCGCGATCTCGACCTCGCGCTCAACGTCGACGTCTTCAACTACCTGCACAAGCCGGATGGCATCACTGCGCGCTATGCGGCGGAAAGTCACTTCTGGGAAATCGGGATGCGCGGGTTTCACGTCAAAGACGTCATCCGCCGCTTCACGCCGCAATTCGAGGTCGTGCGCCATTACCGCAACAAGGACTGGCTGAGCAGCTACAACTTCGTGCTGCGGTCCCGCCGTTACGCCGACTGAGCGTCGCTCAATGCCCGACTGAGCGACGGCGAGCGTCGGACTCGCATTCGCGCAGCGCCAGCACGACGGCCCGTCCGTCGGACACGTTCATGAGCGTCGGTCCGTGACACGGATCGAGATCCTGATAGCTCGACATCGCTCCGCTCATGTCGTCGAAGACTTCGCAGCGGAACGGCTCATCCTCGGGGATGAAGATCGAGCCTTCCTCGACGCGACGCACGACGAGCCAGGGACGTTTCTCGTTCCCCGACGGCAGCACGAAGGTGGAGGAGTCTCCGGCGAGCACGAACGCGGCAGCGGCGCAATTCCAGGTCTCACACGACGTCGTGATCCATGTGT
>DASYLL010000082.1:0-22558 GCA_036009605.1 Thermoanaerobaculia bacterium
GGACGTGGCGATGGCCCAACCCGTAGCAACGCGCAGACATATCGGCGATCTCTCACGCCGGCCGGTTCCACGGGCCGTCGTCGCGTCTCCACGCGCCGCGATGATGACCAAACGCAGAAGCCGGAAACCACGCATCTTCACCCACGCCCACCGCCAGCGCCTCGACCGCGCGATATCGCACTATCTCGATGAGTGTTACGCGACGCGAACCGCTGCCCGCGTGTCCGAATTTGCGGCCTTTCTGGAGCGCAGCCCGGAGTACCTCACGAGAACCACGGGCTCGATCGTCGGCATGACGCTCCGCGAGTATCTGCGCAAGAGGCAGATCGAGGAGGCGGAACGGCTCATTACAACGACGCCGCTACCGATGCACGAGATCGCGCTCCATGCCGGCTTTGGCACCACGTCGACCTTCTATCGGTGCTTCAAAGCGGCGCATGGAATGCCGCCAGGCAAGTTTCGGGAGGTCAGGAAATGAGAAGTTCTATCGCGATCATCGAGCCACCGCCCCTCCCAACCGAGGCGATGGATGAAGCACTCCCCATCGCTCAGTGGTTTGCGCTGCCGGTAGCAGTACGGGTCGCGCATCGGCTGTCAGAAGTCGTGATCCTCCTCGATGCCATACGTGACGAGCTTCGCATCGAAGGCGACCGCTCCCTGTCGTGGATAGAGGAAGAGATCGAAAGCGCTTTCAACCACACGGATGCCATCCTCCAAAGGCTGTCGTTCTGATGAGCGCTAGTCACACACAGAAGCAGCGACCGAACATGGTTTCCACTGCTTCAGCCGTTCAAAAAATCACTGTGTCGACATCATGCGCAACGGTTTCGATTCTCGTCGGTCCAACGTCCAACCATTGAGTTAGAACAGCGGCGCGACCATTCATCGCGCCGATGAGGTGAGCTATGCGCGCTACGCACGTCCGGCGTTCTGTGTCAGGAACGATCATCGTTCACTGGCTTTTGTTCTCATTCATAGCCGCGGACATCGTCCGCGCTGCGCCTCCGTACGAACTCGTTCCAGCGGTTGCGCCGCGCGGCGCGCGCGTGATCATTGCAGGTTCCGGTCTCGATGCGCCCGGCGTATCTCTTTCCTTTCCTGCGAGTACAGGGACTACGCTTGCGACGATTGGATCCCGAACAGGTAGCCTCCTCGAAGCGACAGTGCCTGCCAGCGCAATGACAGGCAACGTCCGTCTCGTGCGAGGCACGGAGACGCTGGCCACGTTGCCCTTCACTCTCGCACCTGATCCCGTCTACAGTCGGGTGTCGACACTCGCACAGCTATCGCAGTCCGGAAGCGCAGGGATCGGTCCAGGATTCGGTACCTTCGGCTGGCCTTCGGGCATTGCCGTCGCTTTGTCGACAGGCACCGTCTATCTCGCCGATCCTCTGCGTCATCGTATTCATGCGGTCACGGCCACCGGGACCACCAGCATCTTTGCCGGCAGCGGCCAACCCGGTTCGATCGACGGCTCGGCTACGACCGCTCGTTTTCGAAATCCGAGCGCTGTCGCATACGACGCAAGCCGGCTCCTTCTCTATGTCGCGGACAGTGGCAGCCACAAGATCCGCAAGATTGCTGCGAATGGAGCTGTCTCGACTCTGGCGGGATCGGGTACACCCGGCTATGCGAACGGAACCGGAACGGCTGCTCGGTTCTCGCTGCCAACTGGCCTCGCACTAGACCGCGACGGAAACGTCTATGTGAGTGACACGTTGAACCAGCGCATTCGCAAGATCACGCCAGCGGGCGTCGTCACGACCCTTGCCGGAAGCGGCGTGGCCGGCTTCGCGGATAGCGCTGCGCTCCAGGCTAGGTTTAGCTTCCCGATCGGGATCGCTGCCGGAGATGACGGTTCACTCTACATCGCTGATTCCTTGAATCGAGCGGTGCGGAAGATCGCCGGTGGCGCGGTCTCGACAGTCGTCCGCAACGCGCCTCAGCTCCTCGCACCTGTCGGACTGGATATTGAGAACACCAAGTTGTACATCACGGATGCGCTCGCCCACAAACTCGTGCGCGTGCGTCTCGACGCATCGCCAGCTATCACCGAGATCTTTGCAGGGACGACTATCGGCTATGCCGACGGCTCTTTGATGGCTACGAAGTTCAAGACACCGACCGGCCTTGCGATTGTGGCCGGCGCGATCTACGTCGCCGACTCGGGCAACAACGCTGTCCGGCTAGTAAAAGGAACACCTGCGCTCACGGACATCTATCCGCGAGAAGGACCTGCAGCAGGCGGCACGCTGGTCCGCGTGTTTGGGACCGGCTTTGTCGCCGGGGCGACTCAGGTGAAGTTTGGCTCTGCTGCAGCCACGAATGTCACAGTTGCAGCAGCAACAGAGCTTCTCGCGACCACACCCGCAGGCATAGGCACAGCGGACGTCTCTGTCACGACAGGCAGCGGGACGTCGACCCTCGCTGCACGGTATGTCTACCTCGCACCCCCGACCGTGACGTCAATCCAGCCCGCCATTGGACCCACTGCGGGAGGGACGACGATCACGATCACAGGCATGAATTTCGTCGCAGGCAACACGACCATCGCGATTGGCGGTACACCCATTTCGCAAGTGGCAGTTGCATCCAGCAGCATCCTTACTGCAATCACGCCCCCCGGCACTGTCGGTGTTTCGAGTCTCGTCGTGACCACACCCGTGGGCACGGCCACGCTGCCGCTTGGATTCACGTACATTGCTCCGCCAGTGATTGCCGGTTTCGCGCCGGCCAGCGGTCCTCCGGGCGCGATGGTCAACGTAACCGGTGCGAACTTCATCGTAGGTGGCACTCAGGTTCTTCTCGGAGCGCAACTACTCGCTCCAACGTCTGTGACTCCGACGCAATTGACCTTTGTCGTTCCTCAAGAAGCAACCTCAGGCCGTATCGCGGTGGCAACCGTTGGCGGCAACGCGCAGAGCGCGACCGACTTCGTCGTGCGCGCGTTGACGTCGATCGTGGTTACCCCTCCATCCGCCACAGTCAATCAGGGCGCCACACAGGCGTTCACGGCGACCGGCCACTATTCCGATGGGACCACTGCGGACCTCAGCGCAAATGCCACATGGTCAACGAGCAACGCCGCGCTGGCTACCGTGAGCGGAACTGGCGTCGCAACTGCGGTCAACGCCGGCACTGTCGCTGTCAGCGCTTCGATCGGCAGCGCAATCAGCACCGCCCAACTGACGATTCTGCCCGCTTTCACGGGGCTTACCATCACGCCGGCCGCAGTCTCCATCCGCCAGGGAGAAACGCAGGCGTTCAACGCTACTGCGAGCTACAGCGACGGCACGAGCCGCGATGTGACCAGTACTGCAACGTGGAGTTCGAGCAACGCGACTGTTGCAACAATCGATCAGACCGGGACTGCAAGAGGTATCGGAACGGGCAGCGTAACCGTCACTGCTGCGTTTGAGGCCCACACGGCCACGGCGCAACTCTCGGTGGACCGATACCTGACTTCTCTCGAAGTTATGCCATCCGCGCTCACCGTTGCTCACAACACCACGGAGCAGCTCACGGCGACTGCAACCTATTCGGACGGCGTTACTTCTGATGTCACGAGCTCCGCCACGTGGTCCAGCAGCGCGCCCGGGATCGCGTCTGTTTCTGCGGGTACGGTCCGCGGCGAGGCAACGGGGAACGCCACAGTGACGGCGACACTCGACAATCTCGCCGATTCATCGCTTGTGACCGTCAGCGGCGTTGCGACCACGCTTACGGTCGCACCATCCGCGCTTACGCTCGAACCTGAGCAAAGCGCCCCGCTCACCGCCACGGTGACCTACTCCGATGGCAATACGGCAGACGTCACCTCGACCGCGATTTGGTCGAGCAGCCTTACCGCTGTTGCCTCAGTGAGTGCGGCCGGTCTTGTCACGGGAGTCGCGGGCGGTGTTACGAGCATCACTGCCTCGGTGGAGACGATCTCCGGAAGCGCTACGGTCACGGTCGAAGCAGCTTCCGAGGAGCCGCTGCCGCCCGATCCGGCGACGATTGCACCTCCGATCGATCCGACGAAAATCACGACCGTCTACGAGAGCACGCGCTTCCTCTACGAAGGCACGCCGAGAATCCAAACGGGGGTCGAGCCCGAAACGATCGAGCGACTGCGCGCCGCGGTCATTCGTGGGCGCGTTCTGCGACGCGGCGGCACGCCGTTGCCGGGTGTGAAGATCACTATTCTGGATCACCCTGAATACGGCCAGACCTTGACGCGAGCCGATGGACGCTTCGACCTTGCTGTCAATGGCGGTGGCGAGTTCACCGTGCAATATCGCAGGAATGGCCTTATCGACCTGGACCGCACGGCAGTCACGCGATGGAACGACTGGTCAATGGTCGAAGACGTGGTCATGATCCCGTATGACGCTGCGATGACCGTCGTCGATCTTGCCGCACCTGGCGTGAAAGTTCATCGCGCCACGACAGCCAGCGACGCCGACGGGATGCGGACAGCAACGCTGCTCTTCGCGCCGGGGACAACGGCCACCATGACGTTGCCGGACGGATCGGAACAACCTCTCACGACCCTCAGCGTTCGTGCGACGGAATACACCGTCGGTGATGATGGCCCGCGAGCCATGCCTGCGACCTTGCCGCCGCACAGCGCGTACACCTACTGCGCGGAACTATCGACGGACGAGGCGATCGCAGCGGGGGCAACCCAGGTCAACTTCTCTCAGCCTGTCTCTATGTATATCGAAGACTTCCTGGAGTTCGGAGCTGGCGCGGTAATACCCGTTGGCACCTACGATCGCGTGGATGCCTGTTGGGTGCCGTCAAAGAATGGCAGGGTCGTCATGATCGTGGCGATCGTGGAGGGACGTGCCTACCTGGACGTGGACGGCGATGGCATCGGCGACGACTCGGATGCGGAGATCGGAACCACTATCTCTGAGCGAGAGACGCTCGCCACGATCTACAACGTCGGCGCAACGCTCTGGCGATCGCCGTTGAACCATTTTTCCCCCGGCGATCAGAACTTTGCCATGTGGCTGTCTACATTGGCCGACAACCCGGAATTCTGCACGGGGATCTGTGAAATCGTGTCATGGGACAACGAGTTCGAGAACCTCGACGTCGAAGACGGTGGTTCACCGAAGATGGCGGCGTCGAACAAAAACCCCACTCCGGATAGTTGCTCCACACCAAACAACGAGGTGCCCGGCAGTATCATCGAATGCACGACGCAGGTCCTCGGCGAAGAAATAGGGCTCGTTGGCACGAACTCAATGGCCTTCCGAACATCGCGTGTCCCGGGCCGCCAGACGGATCGCAGCATCACGATTCCGCTGTCTGCCGAAAGCGTTCCGAGATCACTCAAACGGATCGAACTGGCAGTCAGTTGTGCGGGACGCGAGACAGTGTTGTCGTTTCCGCCGCAGGCGAATCTCTCGTATCAGTTCACATGGGACGGAAACGACGCCTACGGGCGTCCCGTGCAGGGACAGGTCCCCGTGGACGCAGAAATCCGCTATGTCTACAGTGGAACGTATACCGTAACGAGAGAAACCCGTCAGGCGCTGAGCATCGACGGTGGCGAGTTTGGTTTGTTCTGGCGATCGTTCGGCGCGCCACTCGACCGGACCATCGTGCGGCAGACACGTGTGGATGTCGCGAGAACGCAAAGCCTCGACATCAAGAGACGTGTCGGCTCGTGGGATGCTCGGGGGGCTGGCCTCGGCGGATGGACACTCACGAACCACCACACCTACGACCACAGCGCACGCACGCTGCAGCAAGGAAACGGGAACCGCCGCGACATCGGTTCGACCACGCCCATCATGCGCCTCGCTGCCGGGACCGGATTCACGGGCTCGCTCGGTGATGGTGGTCCAGCCAACAAGGCGTCGCTACTCGACCCACGAACGGTCGCCATCGGTCCGGACGGCAGCGTCTATATCGGTGAGCCCGGAAGAATCCGGAGAATCGACCGCAAGAGCGGCGACATCACGACATTCGCAGGAAACGGCTCCACCACATATAACGGCGCAAACAACGTCTCACCGCACCAGGCAGCGTTCAATCCCACCGACATTGCAGTCGCGGGCGATGGCTCACTGCTGATCGCAGACGAGACGAACGGACGCCTGTTCCGGATTCGCAATGGCAAATTCACCCTTGTGGCCGGCAATGGCGGATCAGGTACGGCCGTGGATGGCGGATCAGCAATAGATCAGCCGATTGCACCTCACGGCGTGGCGGCTGTCGGCGACTGCATCGCATACATCGCTGACCGGGTTGCGAACAGGATTCGACGCGTAATGTGTGACGGCAGAATCTACACCATTGCCGGTACTGGAACGTACACCAACCCGCTAAGCACTTCCGCGCCGACGGGCGGTCTGGCGGTCGAGGTACAACTCTCTCGCCCCGCCTATATAGCTGTGGACAACGAGGGACGCATCTTCTTCAGCATGGAAGGGAATGCGATCTACCGAATCGACGCTAACGGCGTGTTCTCCCGGCTGACAGATCCTTATGCATCAGGGATGGACCCCTACGGGCAAGGTCAACCGGCACGCGCTGGCGGCCTGTCCGTCGTAGGCACGACGATCTATCACGCGCATCCTTCTCGACACCATGTTCGTCGCCTGATTCTCAGCAGCACCGATGACGTCGTTGCAGGAACCGACGACGGCGGATACGCGGGGGACGACGGCCCGGCGGCGGAGGCACAACTCGCGGCGCCGGCAGACGTCGCGGTCTTCCAGGATCGTCTTTACGTCGCCGATACCGCGAACGACCGGACACGCTTCATCGAAGGTCTGATGCCGCCGATGTCCAACGATGCAATGAAGATCCCGTCAGTGGATGGCACTGAATTCTACGTCTTCGATAAAGACGGAAAGCATCTAGGCACGATTGATACGATGACCGGCGTCGCGCTCGCTACATTTGCATACGACGTTAACGGCTTTCTCGAAACGGCTATTGATTACAACGGCAATGTAACGCGGATTGAGCGCGGTACGAACGGTCGTCCCGTGGCGGTCGTAGCGCCGGGTGGACAACGAACAACTTTCCAGCTCGATGAGAATGGCTACATCGATGAGATTAGAAATCCGGCAGGCGAAGCCTACCGATTCAACTACGACGACGGCGGTCTTCTTCGAGCGATGACTGACCCGCGCTCCGAAGTCTATGCGTTCGACTATGACAGCGAAGGGCGCTTGACGGCCGATCAGGATCCGGCGTCGGGCAGTACATCGCTAGTGCGCGACGACGATGCCGACAACTTCACGGTCACGCGTACGACCGCGGAGGGGCGCACGGCGACACACTCAGTAAACGAACAGCAGGGCGGTGCGAGACGGGCAGTCATTACGGGATTTGATGGCGTGCGTCACGCCTTCTCCACTGATGTCAATGCGGCGTCTCTCAGCGACACTCCGCGCGGTTCCATCACGGCACTGCGGAGCGCCGACCCCAGATTCGGTTTCTTCGCGCCGGTCATGAGCTCGAGCGTGGTAGCGCCGTCAGGAAGGCAGATCGGCATAACGGAGTCCCGCTCGGCAACTCTCCTTGACGTTGACAATCCATTCGGCCCAGTGCTGAACAGTACGCGCTCCCTGATGATCAACGGGCGCACTTTCACCAGCATGTATGAAGCGGCCAATCAGACGATCACGCACACATCGCCAGAGGGCCGGACGGTCGTGAACACGATCGACGGCGCAGGGCGGCTGATCAAGACTGAGACGGCAACTACTGCACCAGTCGAGTATTTCTATGATTCACGCGGGCTACTCGAACGCGTGGCACAGGGCGAGCGAGAGACCAACTTCGGATATGACTTGCGGTACCGACTCACGTCAATTACCGATCCGCTCCAGCGGACGCTTCAGTTCGAATACGACAACGCCGACCGAGTGATCAAACAGACGCTCGCCGGCCGCGAAGTCTCCAGCACCTACGACGAGAGCGGGAATCTGGAATCGGTGAAACCTGCTGGCCGTCAACCTCACCTGTTTGCGGCGACACCGGTGAACCTCGAAGAGCGGTATACCCCGCCGGCCATAGCCGGCAGCGGCGAGACTGAATACGTCTATGACCGCGATTGCAAGCTCTCTACCGTGTCACGGCCAGACGGATCGTCCATTTCGTTGGACTACGACGCCGCGGGCCGACTCACGACGCTAACGACCGGGAGCGGCTCGCGCCTGATTGAGTATGACGGCACGACAGGCGACTTAGCTTTCATCAGCACACCAACAGCGCAATCGCTCGCGTTCGGATATGACGGCTGGCTGCTCAATTCTGTTTCGTATAGTGGCGATGTCAGCGGGCGCGTGATGTGGCAACACAACGATGATCTCGCAATGACCGAGGAGACCGTTTGCGACCGGTTTGACATCTGTCAGACGGTGTCGTTCGACTACGACGCCGACAATCTGCTTCGGAGGGCCGGCAATTTGGCAATGTCGCGCGACGCGGATGGATTACTAGCTCGCGTGATTCATGGAGGCTTCGACGAGTCGTGGAGCCGCAATGAGTATGGAGAAATCGAAGGCTACGCCAGTGTACTTGCCGAAGAGGTGGTATTTGCAGAAACCTACACGCGCGACAGGACGGGAAGGATCGTCGGAAAGCGCGTCGCCGTGGGAAACGATGTAACGGAGTGGAGGTACGACTTCGACACGTCAGGCCGGCTCGTGGATGTCCGTAGGGACGGTGCCCTGGCTACTCACTACGAGTACGACTTGAACAGCAATCGTGTGGCTAAGGTGACGCCTTCCGAGACGACGTATGCCTCGTGCGACGGTCAGGACCGCATCACGTCATACGGCGGCATAACCTATAGCTACATCGCTACCGGCGAGCTTGAGTCCACCACTGATGCTTCCGGGACTGCCACCTACGCCTACGACGAGATCGGCAACCTCATTCAAGTGCGCCTGCCGGATGGCAGGCTGGTGGAATACGTCGTCGACGGTCAGAACCGTAGGATCGGCAGAAAACTCGATGGAGCCACAACGCAACAGTGGCTCTACGGCGACCAACTTCGGATTGTGGCGGAACTCGACGGCGCAGGTGCCATCGTTTCACGGTTCGTCTACGGCACGCGATCAAACGTTCCTGACTACATTGTAAAAGCCGACATTACATACCGTATCGTCAGTGATCATCTCGGATCGCCACGGTTAGTCGTGGATGTCGATAGCGGAACCGTGGCACAACGCATCGACTACGACGAGTTCGGCATCGTGACTTCCGATACCAACCCCGGTTTCCAGCCATTCGGTTTCTCCGGTGGCCTCTATGATGTCGAAACGAAGCTCGTGCGCTTCGGCGCGAGAGATTACGATGCAAGAACGGGCCGGTGGACCGCGAAGGATCCTCTTCTGTTCGATGGGCGCGATTCCAATCTCTATTCGTATGTGCGACAGGACCCCGTGAACCTCATCGATCCGACTGGTCTTTTGTTGAACGGCGCGATCGATGCCGGGGAAGGCTATGGCCAGGCGGCGGTCGAGCAATATGCCGAGATACTGACGGATCCCGAATCGACTTGGTATGAGCAGGCTGGTGCCGCCGTTGGCGGTACGTTCGCGGCACTCTGGACGCCATGCACAAGCGATAAGACGTTGCTGACCTTGACGTCAGCATACGGTGCGAGTGGCATGGCGACGCGCGCCGGCGCGGCAACGGAAATCGGCGCCGCAAGAAATCCATACTGGCGATATGTTGGACCGAGATCACGACCAAACAGTCCGTGGATGACACGTGGATCATCGCCGCCGTACGGCACGAACTATAGTCAGGCAAAGGACGCGCTACAGCTGCCGAATACTCCGAACGCAGTGCAGAGGGTGAACGTTCGATGGTGGGAGCCCGTGCGTGGTCCTCGCCCTGTTACAGGCAATCCTCAGTGGGGCGGCGGGAACGGGATTGAATACGCTCGGGGTTTTCGTTGGCCATCATGATGAAGAGAACGCGACCCGCGTTCCAGTTTGCGCCTGAAGAGGAAGCGCAGTTCGAGGCCTCGTTAGGGCGAATGGACGACTACTTGCGGAACGTCGCTCGGCACAACCATATGAGCCTGCATTCGCACGCGGGTAAGGGATGGCCCGGGCGCATGCTGCAGGGAAGGCGTTGGTTGAAGACGTACTCCCTGCGCATCAGTCTTGAGCCATCGTTCGTGGACACCGGGATCGTACGATGGGAGATCCACGACATTTGGATGTACGACTATGGCGAACTGTATAGGTCGACGATCAGTTTCCGCCAGCTGACGGAAGCGGTGGAACCCGACCAGATCGGCAGCGAAAACGTTTGCAGAATCATCGATTCCGCGGTGAGCGCATTTAGACAAGGTGCGATCCATCCGATGTGATGGGCAGAGCGACGCAGAGTGTACGCGGTCGATCCGACGCGATGAGCCAGGCAAGTGGGCTCACCGCGGGCTTACTCGTGCTCATCCTTTCGGCACCATGCTTCGGAGGCGAACCCGCGCGCAGCGCTGACATCGAGCGAGCAA
The DNA here is from genome assembly GCA_036009605.1 of Thermoanaerobaculia bacterium. Lineage (GTDB taxonomy): Bacteria > Acidobacteriota > Thermoanaerobaculia > Gp7-AA8 > Gp7-AA8 > QHVT01. The sequence goes on from DASYLL010000082.1 coordinate 10,487, forward strand.
TCAATGCGATGTCGGACGACGAAAAGATCGGTCAGTTGCTCTTCGTCGGGTTCTCGGGAGTGGTTGATTCGTCCGAACTGCGGCAGTTGGTCAGCGACCGACATGTGGGCGGCATCGTCTTCTACGCAAAGAACATCGAGTCTCCGGAGCAGGTGAAGATCCTCGCCGATGCGATCAAGCGATACGGCGGTCGCAAAGCAGCCCCATTCATCGCGATCGATCAGGAAGGTGGAATCGTCCGACGGTTTCGTCTTGGCGTGCCGGTGATTCCAAGTGCGATGGCCATCGGAGCCACGCGCTCGCCCGAGTTGGCGCGACGCGCCGGCGCGGCGGTCGGTTCTGCGCTGCGCGAATTGGGCTTCACGATGAACTTCGCGCCGGTGCTCGACGTGCTTACTGTTCAGTCGAACTCTTCGATCGGCACGCGGGCGTTTGGCAGCGACGCGAAGCTCGTCGCGGACCTCGGAGCGGCGTTCATCGAGGGGCAACAGTCCGCAGGAGTTATCGCTGTCGGCAAGCATTTCCCCGGGATCGGCGGCGTGGCGGAAGACACGCACAAGACGCTTCCTCGCCTTGATGCGTCGCTGGACGAACTGCGTCGTCGCGAGCTTTTGCCGTTTCGACGAGCCGCGGACATCGGTCTCGAAGCCGTGATGATCGGACACATCGCGCTCCCGCGTCTCGCAGAGCACGCCGACCTTCCAGTCACGCTTTCCAAGCGGGCAACGACAACGTTGCTACGGCAGGAGTTACGGTTCGACGGCATTGCGATTACGGATGCTCTGCAGATGGACGCGCTGGCCCGAAAGCGTGGCGCTGCAGCCCTCGCGATCGAAGCGCTCTACGCCGGGTCAGACATGGTGCTTATGCTCGGCGGCGATGCGCAACGTGACGAGGTACTCGTCGCTCTTCGAGCGGCGTATCGCCACGGACGGCTGCCGAAGGCGCGTGTCCACCAGGCATTGCGCCGCATTCTTCGCGTGAAGATGACACTGGCTGCCAAGCCATTCTCCGCGCCCGGATCGGACGGAGTTGTCGAGGAGATTGCGCGTCGCGCGGTCACGCGGGTCGGTTCCATCCGGCAGCTTCAGGCGATTCCGGACTTGCACTCTCGTCTGCTCTATGTCGGACCTGATGGCACGATCCACCGCCGGCTCGGGACGGCGAGCGTACATTTGATGCCCGCACGTCCTGACAGGACTGACGTATCTCGGGTTGCATTGATTGCTGCGTCCATGAAAAACGCATCGCTGTGTATCGCTGCGGCGGCTACGCAGGAACAGTTTGAAGTCATCCGAGACGCGCACAAGCGTTCGCCGAATACGCCGCTCGTCTTCGTGAACTTGGGCTCACCCCATCGGATCCTGCAAGGAGAACGCTCGGTGACTTTGCTGACCTATGCGGACGACGACGCCAGCCAGCTCGCCGCGGTGCGCGTGATATTGGGTGAAGCTGAAGCATCTGGAGTTGCGCCGGTGGTTCTGCCTTGAGTCGCGATCAGCACAGTCAGCTTAAGGTTGGGGTCTCGATATGAGGGGCTGCGTCGAACCGCAGCGATAAGCTGCGGCGTGTTCTGTCGTTCAAGGCGCTGTTCACTTCATACGTCCACTCGCCACACATGAACATCCGGCGTGGACGGGCGTGGTCACGACCTGATGCTTCGGCGAGACGTCTGGCAGGGCGCGGCAGATGTGGCAGCAGCCGTGCGGCGGTCGTCTCAACTCCCAGCCTATGACCCACGGGAGAATTTCGGGGTGCAGATCTCTATCGCGATCGTCCCTCGCTGTTCCACCGGCAACGTAGGTCTTTACCAGAAGCTGAACCGTTGCGTCGACTTGCTGGCGCCGATCAGCGGAACCGATACCATGGGCAAACCGGAACGCCTCGCCCCAATCTCGGATCAGAGCGGATGCGAAGGCGTTGTTCAGACGGTCTCGCGGTTCATCATCGTCTTCATCTGTTGCCGGGAGATCGCGCCATTCCGCCGACGCCTGCTGCATCTGTTTGAGGGCCGCAGCAAACGGCTCGACGAAATCGCGCTTGTATAGTTCGAGCTCGTGCCAGTGAAAAGTTTTCGAACGCGAGATGAGCGAGTAGATGGCCTCTTCCGCGTCCCTGTCCAGCGCATATCCCTGCTCCAGACCGCGCTTCAACTTCCGTACTTTTGGCTCATCGAGCCCATAGACATGCAGTGGAAACGTGCTTTTGGGATTGAGCACCCACCACCCTTCCGCGGTCAGGGTCACATTTCCGGTGTCGAAAAGCCTCTCGGGGTAGCTCATGGTGGCACTCGGTAAATACAGCCGCTGTTTGGTCATCCTGGCAGGCGTGCACGCCCTCAGGTGTCTTTTGGGTTGATAGGAATTTCGGGCCGCGGTTACCTCTGATCCCTCCAGCGATGGTTGAGGAGCAGAGACCTCAACGGGCTCGCTGAATTCGTTGGTTAGAGGTTCAGCCGCTGGGGCATCCTCGTTGGGTTTCTGGTGAAGGATGTAGAAGGGATTGTCGTATCGCCTACGATTCCCGCTCTCTCACATCCTCGACGATGAATCTACTGGCATCAGGGGACCAATCTCTGAGAGTGTCGGTCCTCGTGGGTGCTCAGATCAGAACTGCGTTTTCCATGGGAGTTTGCGCCGTCGCGCTAACTCGGCCTCGGTGTTCCCGTCATCCGCCCCATTGACTACTGTACATGTTGGTAGTGAAAGATCGAAGCGAAATGACAGTGCTGGAAAGCAATGCTGGAGAGGCAAGAGTCTGGCTGCTGTGGGGGCCATGACTGACGAACTGCCGATTATGGCATTGACAAAATAACATAAACCTGATATGCTAAGCGTTCGCGCATCAGGGGATTCTTTAGAACAAGGCTAAGAAGCAAGGGTTTCTTCTAGTCTTTAAAAGAATCTAAGAAGAATCTAAGAATCTACTAGTACTAGTAGCAAGAAGACTCCTCTTTGCACCTTTGGGAAGCCTAGGCTTTATCCCCAGGAACGGATGGAGAGTTCATCACCACACTGCCGGCGACAACCTCACAGTCCTCGTCCAGGTGGGACGTTCGAACCACTCTCCGATCCTCCCAAGCTCCCAAGATCCTCGAAGGAAGGTCGACGGCCCATGACTCGACAACCGACGCCTGCTTCGAAGAAAGCATTCTTGTTCGCGACTTCGAGTGCGTTCACGAGCGCGGGCGCGGAGACGATCGCGGTGCCGTGCTGGTCATCGTGGAAGACCGGGATCTTCATCGCGGCTTTGAGCCGCTCGTCGATCTCGAAGCATTCGGGCGCCGCGATATCCTCGAGATTGATGCCGCCGACGACTCGGCCGCATTTCCAAATCGTGCCGCGAGAGAAAAGGCCTAGCATCGTAGAAGGCGCGACTCCGACGAAAGCGGGAGATTCCGTCTACCAACGCCTCCATGGCAAACGCCGTGGTCACTCCGTGGTTTTGAGGCACGCCTCCAAAGGTTGCCGAAAGGCCGCCAAACGCGCCGGACAATTGGACGCCTGCAGGGGCAGCATTTCTGCTAAGATGGTGTCCGACGTTAACTGGCTTGTTTTCAGTCGTTTAGCATTCGGCGGCCAACCCGCCGGACAACCAGGAAAAGGTGTCCGGTTGTGTCCGGAACGAAGAAGCCAAGACGCTTCCTTCGCTTGGTTCTTAGGCGCGCTTTTTCTTTTTCAACTTTGCGAGGGGGCATCCTCCCCACCCACGCCACCACGCCTCCAAGGGCTATGGGCACGGGCTAGGGCTAGGCTCCGCCTAGCTCTAGCTTCTCCACGCCTAGCACTAGGCGTGGCATGGTCTAGCCCTCAGCGCTAGCCCTCAGCCCTCAGCCCTCCAGGCCTAGACCTAGTCCGCACCTAGCCCTAGCACTAAGCGCACTTACGCTTTGCCGTTGACACTAAGGCGAGCGAAGGGGGGATTACCCATAGTTCTCCTAGTTGTGCCCACCAGCTCGAGCTCATGCGAGAGCCGAGGGAGTCGCACTAGGCGAGGCGAGTCCACTACGAGCCGAGCACTCGAAGAATCTACATGGGGACAAACCCCGCTCCGGTTTCCAAAGGTGCAAAAGGATGAAAGCTCTTGTCCACCGAATGGTTGAGTTTGCTAAGAGTTCCCAAGCTGAGCGTAGCTCAGCAAGGATGGGGACAACGTGATGATCGAAGTAACCGGAAACCTCTGGACCTACCAGCTCGCCGACTGCTTCAGGTTCAAGTTAGCCGGCGCCGTGCTTCGTAGACGTTACGTCCACTGCAAGCTTCGACGTTCGCATAAGTTCGCGCAGGCGCTCGTCGCCCTCGCCCGTGCGAAACGCCATGCCGTTATGCCTCGCCCACGCTTCCGCCAAGCGATGGATTAATCGACTCACCTCATGCCTCTCGGGCACGGCTGGGTTGTCGAAGTACGTGTTCACGCTCCATGCCTTTCCTGCGTCATCGCCGATGAGTGCCGCCTCACTGACGTAGAGGATGCACGTAATGTGATCGTGATACGGGGCCCCGCCAGAGATAGTCTTCTCAAGCGCTAGCCGAAGCCTTTCTTCGAAGAACACATGACCGAGCAGCGTGACGCGCTCATTCAGAAAGATTGCGAGACCGTCGGCGCTCCCGATACCAAGAAGCTCCTTCGTATCGCGAATCTGGCGTGTTGCGTCGTCCAGACCCTTGTCGATTGATCTCGTTATTCTTTTGACCGCTTGACGATATAGGTTTCGCCCCTTGGGTAACTTCGAGAAGACTTCCTCCACAATGTGACGGCCAGGGGTAAGCGTCGACGGATGGATGCCATGTTCCGCCATCACCTTCAGGAGCTTCTCGGTGGGGTCGGCGGCGAGAGTTTTGATCTCGCAAATGACGGATCGCTGCTCAAACAGGAAATCCGCCTTTTGAAGATGTAGCGCTTTCTGTGAAGGCAATAGAGGTAGAGCATCGACACTCTCGGCGCCCGGAAACGTTCCGCAGAAGCCGAGGAATCTTTCAGTCAGTGTCCGCACGGTGGCAAAACGTTCCTACGCATCCGCAAAATTGCGAAAAAGTGTACACATGATCCGCGAGCCGGCAGGCCATCGTTCGATCGCGTCCGGCAAATTAGTTAGTAACTAGCCAACCACACCACTACTCGCGGCTCCGCGTCTCGCCTATAGGGCCTTGCTCCGCATAGGCCGCAGCTCGCTGCGCTCGCCAAGCTCTCGCTGCACGCTAGTTGTGTCACCCCCGAGTTTCCCTTGCTTGGCCCAACCAGCTCGAGCTCACGCGAGAGTCGAGGGAGTTGCACTAGGCGAGGCGAGTCCACTACGAGCCGAGCACTCGAAGAATCTACATGGGGACAAACCCCGCTCAGGCTTCCAAAGGTGCAAGGGAATGAGTCTGCTTGCCCGCCGAATGGTTGAGGTTGCTAGAAGTAGCCAGGCTGAGCGCAGCTCAGCTAAGGATGGGAACAACGCGAATGCGCAACGACGAAGAAGACGACAACCGCCGCGGCAGATTCACCGAAGCAGGCGATGAAGGCTACGAGGGACTTTTCAATGCGCTCAACCGTGCAATAGAGCTGAAGTGCGACGAGTCCACGCAGAGCGCGATTAGCGATGCCTATCGACACCTGACCGACGATTGCATTCCGGATGGCTGTGAGATGTGCGAGGAAGACCAGTGATCGAAGTAACTGGAAAGCTGACGTTGTTCATCCTTGAGCTATCCGTTGAGAAAGCGCTCGCAGCGACCGCGCGAGTCGCGTTCGGCCAAAGGAGGCCTGCCGCGGGGCGAACAACGAGCGACGCGACGGCTTCACGAGGTTAGGCTGCCATGCGCCAAAGCCGCCCCGTCGGACGCACATAACCACGCCTGTTATATGACGCGCCCTGCGGGTTTATCATCGGAGCCGAAGGCGTATGCCAGAATACTTAACGTCGGCGCGAAAACGGTATGCGTCTCGCGGTCGATCTTTTCCCACCAATATACCCAGTCGGATGCGATACCTTCGTCAGGCCGCGTACCTTCGCGATAGGGTTCGACCCATCGCAGGCCCGTCACCTCATGCCAGCCATCTGCTAAGAGTAACCGTGTTACGTTTCTAAAGTCCGTTTTCTGCAGCACCGCTTCCATTACCACGATCGCACCCTCCTTTACGATTGTACGCCATCCAGATAGAAAGCTTAGAGGCCCATGAACTTCTGAAGGTCCGTCGCTGAGACCTCACGACCTTCCTGAATCCAACTGGAGCTAACGGTGTTGAGAGCATACAGTAGGGATGGGGCAGTGGAACGCAACATCTTCAGATCGCCTGCCACGGACGGCGACGGCAAGCCAAATGTGTTTCCATGCGAAAAACATGGACATAACCGACGGTGTAGTTGCGCGGCTGGTTCCGCGTAGCCAACTGGCGATCTGCAAGCGACGTGACGCGGCGATGAAGTAGGCAGCTCGGCTGCCGGGCCGCGCCAGCTTCACACCGAAGTTAGGCGCCGCTGGCGCGCTCCGGACGCATTACAGCTCTTCGCCCGAGACCTTGCGGTGGAGCTTGCGGAGCGACTGGCTCGGTGCAGACTTCGCGAATGCGCGCGCCGTGTTCCTATCGATCAATCTTTCGATTGGCGAGAAGTAGATGTAACGACTTGGCGATGCGATGACGCACGTGTCGCGGATGTGCGGCGGAACTCGATTGCCGACATGCAACATGTACGAGAGGCCTGGAATATCGAATTTGTGTCGGTAGAAACTCTCGTAACCCTCCGACACCCGTTCGCCTGCCGGGTATGTGATTACTGGCGGAGGCTCTGGGGTGCGACAAACCGCGGACCAGAGAACCATCGAGTCAGGGAAAGCGGCCTCCCCGAGAAGGTATGCTCGCAACGATTCTTCATACTTCGCGCCGAGCTGGATCATATGCCGGCGCTTACCAGCCAACGTCCAGGAGCCGACTGACGCTCGCCAGAATACGCTTGCGCCAAAATACGCCAGCCTGTCCATATCGAGCGCATCGATTTCTGCGCCTGCGTACACCGTGCCGCCGGGGTAATCCGGGACGGCGGTTGCCGCCGCCAGCGCCTCGTAGATCGTTGACGGCCCTCTGAGTCGATACCCATTCTCTAGAACCCACTTCTCGCCGTTTACGCTGAATCTATGTTCACAGTCTCGGCAGAGAAGCCGCGCGACAAACTGTTCTTGACGCGGCCCTTGCTCCTCGGGCAGGCCATAGATGGGATTTGGGTTGGGTAACTCAGGCGTCCGGAGGTCGAGGTAGAGAGCACGCGGAATCAGATGGCTCATCTGCAGTTCTTCATCGCGAAGACAAAGCGCGCATCGGCCTATGGCGACCATTGGTAGCAGACATTCTATCGTTACGGCGCGCGAACCGATCTGCCCGCTGCGATAGCGATTGATTTGCTCATCCCCACTAGCCAACCACACCACTACTCGCCGCTCTGCGTCTCGCCTATCAGGCCTCGCTGCGCTTGGGCCGCAGCTCGCTGCGCTCGCCAAGCTCACTGCCGCTCGCTAGTCGCCTTACCCCTGTCTCTCTCTCTGTCTTCTCAGCGTAACGGGAGACTCCAAGACTGCGGCCTGCGGGCCGCCCCGCCTTCGGCGGCTACGCACTCTCCAGGCCAGAGACTCCGTGCTACGAACCGCTTCGCTTCGCTGCGCTGCTGCAAACACTCAAGCCTCTCCTGACTAGCACCACTCCGTCCCCAGGCAAGGCCTCGCCGCTTCGCGGCTTGATAGACGTCGGAGTGTTTCCAGCTTCGTACCACTCCATCTCTGTCCTTCCGGTGCTCCGGTCTTTCCGGCTCCCGTTTCCCTGTGAAGACAGCGAGAGCAGACGCCCTCGCGCGAGAAGGAGATTCAAAAGATGGCTACGAACTTCACCTACGTCCTCAGCTCCGCGGATTACAACGAACGTCGCGACATCGACGCTTGCTTCGTATGCGTGGAGCCGCTGGCGCGCTCCGAGCGCAAGCGAGGTTTGTGCGGCGATCACGAGCACCTCAATGTGCAGCCCATCGCGATAAGCGCAGCCGAAACAAGAGGCGCAAGGCTCTAGGGGAACCAAGGGAAGCTGAAGCTTCCCCAAGCTAGCAAACACACAGGCGGTTCAGAGGAAGAAGAGAATCAAAACAGAAAAGACCTGGATCGAGGCGCCAACCCCGACCAGGCCAACAGCAACGGAAAAGGGATTTCCGCCATGACGACCGTAGAGCAGACACAGTCCTCAGTCAAGCAGAGCGCCGCATTCACCACCACCCACATCGTCAGCGCCAAGGCTTCTCCGTACCACGTGTTCATCGGCAAGCGCAGCGTCTTCGAAAATCCGTTCTTCAGCCAGGCCGACGCGATGAAGAAGTACAAGGCTGCACTCTGGAAGAGGTTCCGCGAGGACTACTTCTTCCGCCAGTCAGTCCTCAATCTGGACGGCAAGACCCTCGGTTGCACCTGCTCGGGGGGTTACCTGACCTCCTGCCACGGTCACGCACTGATTTCCCTGCTCTCCTATCTGAAGCGCCAAGCGGTCTGCGCCCCTCGGTCAGAAGACCGTGAGGCTGCCAAGACCCTCCTCGCACGGCCAGTGACCCTCTCTCGCCCCTCCGCTCAGCACGAGCTCCAGCTCGGGATTCAGTTTCTCGCCGGCAAGATCACCGCCGAAGAGGCGCTCAAGGAACTCGAAACCCCGACGGACCCTCTCCGTCCGCAGGCCACGCAGATCCGGCGGTCACCGGAACAGTGGAAGGAACTCTTCGCCGCGACGCTGCCGGCGATCAACAACGAGATCACGAGCACGAAGCTCGAGACGAAAGCGAACGATCGCACGGGCGGGACGCAGCTACAGGCCGCGGACCATGGATTCGTCGTCGGCTACCGCTGGGTGAAGACCGCAGAGGGTCTCGCCTCCCTCGAAGCCGGGGAGAAGATCGACACCACGCTCAACTCGCGCGACGGCCTCGAGCTGTACGAGGACGACTACCTGCACACCTGTGAAGACTGCGGCGAGCAGTTCGCGGAGAAGCAGCTGCTGCGCCTTGCCAACGGGACGCAGTTCATCCGCGACAACCGCAAGCTCGCGTCGGACTTCACCTTCTCCGAGTCGAACTACCGCTCAGTAGATGAACTCTCCTTCGCCATCTGTCCCGCGTGCGAAGTGCCGGTGCAGATCCGCGTGAGCTTCGACGCTTTCGAAGGCGAGGACAAGTACCTGGCCGAGCAACGCGACGCCACGAGCGGATTCGGCAACGCGCGGAAAGGCCGGCGGTTCACGACCAGCACATACGATCACAGGACCGGCGAAGAGAGCCGCTTAGGCGACAAGGCGCTCGTCACGTCATTCGACCACGAAGGCAACCTCTCGTGGGACCGAGACGCAGATGACGCACGGCAGGATGCACTGCTTCGCGAGCTTCAAGCCGCGGTGGTGAACGTGCCGCCTCAGGCGCAAGCCGCGTAGCGTTTCACTTCTTAGAGGCTCCAGGGGAACGAGGCTGAGCGAAGCTCAGCAAGAAAGAAACAAGACAGCAACCGGATGAAGTCACTCGAATCTGCTCGCCTTGATTTATTACGCACCGCGTAATCACTTCCACCAGCAATACTCTCGTCAGGCGGGGAAGCATCAATCGGAGATGCGCCCTAGAAGATGGCTTTCTGTACGCACCAAGTACAGGACCCAGATTCCCAAACATCTCGGGAATGAGGTCGGTTCGATTCCGATCCCCGCCGTTAACCCGATCACAGAAAACACTAACCCCCTCCGGAGGAATGATGCCGCGCGATGGCCCGAGTCTAAGAAGCTAGGACCAGCAACAAACAAACGCAATCGCACGTCACGTGATGATCGGAAAGCATCTGGCTAGAGATGCGCACCAGTGGACTCACGGCTATTACGGTCATGCCAGGCACTCAGTACCAGGCTTTCATCGCGCTGCGAAGGGTCAAGAGCTAATTCCTAAAACCCGCCACCGGTAAGAGGACGTGGTTCGACTCCACGCTGGTCACAACAAGAGAGAGACGAGGCACCGGCTTCGCCTCTCTTCTCGAGCCCACCAATCGCCACACCACCACAGCCACTCTCTTGAAAGGAGATGGCCCTGCGGAGTCCCAAGACTACGTGGCAGGCGGTGGGCTCAAGAAGAGCTTCTCGTTCATACGAGGAAAGGAGCTACACCATGTCATCAGGAATCAACGCAATCATCATCACCGGTCATCTGGGCGGAAAGCCCGAGACTCGCAGCACGGCTGCCGGCACGTCCGTCACGAACCTCTCGGTCGCCGTTACCGAGACCTGGACGGATCATGGCTCGGGTGAGAAACGCGAGCGCACGACATGGTTCCCGGTCGTTGCCTTCGACGGCACCGGCACCAGCGCGGCGCAATACCTCGACAAGGGCTCGCATGTGCTCGTCCAAGGCAGCATGCGCCTCAACGAGTGGAACGACAAAGCCTCGGGTGAGAAGCGTTCCCGCATGGAGCTGATCGCCGACGGCATCAAGTTCCTCGACAAGAAGTCCGCCTAGCTTCCCAGGTTTCATTCAGGCTTCGCCGCCAGCCCCCCTGCAGTTCCCTCCTGCGGCCCCTTCCGAAGCGCTGGGGCGCGCTATGCGCGCCTCAGCCCCTCCGTGGCGAAGTGAGAGCAAACGATTCCGAATGGGCGTGAAGCCTGTCGGGGAAAGGTGTCACCATGCTCGCCCATAAAGAGCGGATCGTGCCGGGGCGGCGAACCGCCTCGCCCTACAAGAAGCTCCTCGAGCTCGAGGGCCTGAGCCCAGAAGTGCGCAATGAACTGGTCCGACGCATCCTGTGCGCGTGTGCGACCTGTGTCAGTCAACTCAAGACGGCTAGCGACCAATCTGCGCGCAGTCTGGAAATCACGATGCAGCCGATGCCGACGAGCAACATCGTCAACATCGGCGATCACGCCATCACGCAGAAGGCTCGCGGTCTCCATGCGCTCAGAAAGCATCCTCTTCCAGGCTTGGCCGCGCCCAACCTGTACTCCACCTTCATCGCGTCCCGACCGGTCAGTGCGGAACTGCGCGAATGCGGGCTCGCACCAGACGCGTGCCGAGCTTTCATCCGACCTGCCCCCTCCCAGCCATGGCATGGATTTCAGGAGTCGAAACTCTACGACTTCCGGCGTGACGATCAGCACTCTCACCAGACCGTGCGGGCTGAGTGTTCTGCGGCGCTCAACAGCACGCTGGAGCAGGCGAGAATCCTCGATCCATACGCTGAAGTGATTTCAATGGAACCGATCGAGGCCGCATACAGCGCCGTGCTGGTTCTCGAATCGGGCGTGCTCGTGATCGGACCGGCCCACGATGGTGCCACGGCGGGCAGGGACTCCATCACGCTCCTCTCGGAACCGGTTGATCGCAAGACGCTTCGCCAGGCAGCCCGCATCCGGCGTCTCGAAGACCACGCTTACATCGAAATCGTTTATGACAACCCGAGCGGAAGTACCCCTCCGATCTATGCCGGCCACGCCGTCCAGTGTCGACCCGGTACGCCAATCGAGGGCGGTGCCACAGAGTTCATCCCGGCCCCGGTCGTCGTATCCGAAGTCATCACGCCGACAGATGACCTGATCGCATGGCGCGAGCTCACCTCGAACCACGCGAATCAGCCAGGGCTCGTCGCCTGGAGACCTGGTGGGTCGCTTGCCTGTCACGCGGCGATTCATTGCGCAAGCAACAACATTCCGTTCCTCACTCGCGCTGCTCGGCCCGAGATCGGCGAAGCAATCAGTGCGGCCGACTCGTCGGAGAGGAAGCCATGGGAGTTCGACAGCGCCGAGTTCTCGCGCGGGCTCACGTCTCTTCGCGGTCGCGCGGACTACATGCAGCTGTTGTTCTCAGGCATCCCGCTCTTCCACAACTTCATCCACCTCAAGAGCGATCCTCGATGGAGCTGCTGGCTGGGCACCATTGCCGCCTCCTTCTTTCGCGCCGCCGCCGCGGCTTGCTTCGGTGAGATGCGCCACATAAGGCGGTACAAGGGAGGCAGGCACGCTCGGGCAGCGATGGCGCTTGAAACAACGCTGCTCGAGATCATTCTGACGCCGATGGATGAGGAATCTCGTCTGTACATGGAG
>DASYLL010000083.1:0-19445 GCA_036009605.1 Thermoanaerobaculia bacterium
CTGCTCGATTCCTTTGGCCAGAATCGCGGGATTCGTGACGAAGACGTCGTCGCCGACGAGCTGCGTGTTTGCGCCCATCGCCTTCGTGAGAGCCGTCCAGCCATCCCAATCGCCCTCGGACATCCCGTCTTCGATCGACACGATCGGGTACTTCTGCCGCAGGCCGACGTAGTACTCGACCATCTCATCGCTCGTGAGTGGCGCGCCTTCGAAGATGTAGCCCTTCTTTTTGTCGAAGAACTCGGAGGCCGCGACGTCGAGTCCGAGGTAGATCTGCTCGGCCGGTTTGTAGCCCGCCTTCTCGATCGCCGTGAGAATCAGATCGAGCGCCTCGGCATTCGATTTCAGATCGGGCGCGAACCCGCCTTCATCGCCGACCGCGGTCGTGAGCTTCTTGTCGTGCAGGATTTTCTTGAGGTGATGGAAGGTCTCGACGCCGGCACGCAACGCGTCCGAGAACGTGTCGAAGCCCGCGGGGATGATCATGAACTCCTGGACGTCGAGGTTGTTGTCCGCGTGTGCGCCGCCGTTGATCACGTTCATCATCGGCACGGGGAGCGTGCGCGCGCCGACGCCGCCGAGGTAGAGGAAGAGCGGCACGCCGGCCGCTTCGGCAGCGGCGCGCGAGACAGCGAGTGACACGCCGAGAATCGCGTTGGCGCCGAGGTTCGCTTTGTTGTCGGTGCCGTCGATCTGCTTCATCACCAGATCGATCATGGCCTGCTCGCGCGCGTCCATGCCTTCGATCTCTTTGGCGATGATGTCGATGTTATCGACGGCGTTGCGCACGCCCTTGCCGAGGTAGCGGTTCTTGTCCCCATCGCGGAGCTCGAGCGCTTCGCGCGAGCCGGTGGAGGCGCCGGAGGGAACCGCCGCGCGGCCGAGCGCGCCGTTGGCGAGGAGACAGTCGACTTCGACGGTGGGGTTGCCGCGCGAGTCGAGGATCTCGCGCCCGAAGATTTCAGCGATTTTGAACATGACGCGCGGGATTATATCCAGCGCGTCATGTCCGCCCCCGACCAGATCCCGAGCTGGCGCTCAGGATGACGCGCTGGCGCGCGTCACTTACTGCCAGACGCGGTCGGGTATCCGTTCGACTTCCAGTCCTGGATGCCACCCTTGAGCGCCCAGACGTTCTTGACGCCGTGGTTCACGAGGTTGGTGGCGGCGTGGCCGCTGGACTGTTCCGCGCTGCACGCGCAGTAGGCGATGACGGTCTTGCCGGGCGTCACTTCGCGGAAGCGCGCGACGATCTGGCTGCCGGGGATGCTCAGCGAGTCTTTGATGTGACTCTCCTGGTACTGCGCGTTGGAACGCACGTCGATGAAGACGGCCTTGCCTTCTTTGTAGAGCTTGTACGCATCGGCCTGGCTGATGCGCGGAAACGACCCCGGCTGGGCGCGATTCGCGCCGCTGACGACGATCGGCGACGGGTTGGCGGTGCCTTTCGGCGCCTGCTTCATCTGCGCGCTCGCGAGAGCGGCGGTGAGAGTGAGCGTGAGTGCAATGACGATCGATTTCCGCATCGTTGAGGTTCCTCCGTCGGTAGTCGCGTGAGGGAACGCGATGGCCTCTCGCAATTCTTCCAATGCGTTGCGGGGCTTGTTGTCGGCTGTCAGTTGTCGGTTGTCTGTGCGGCATCCCGAAAGTCACAGACAACCGACAACCGAGAACCGACAACCATTCCTACTCCAGTCCCTCGAAGAAGCGATCGAAGCGCGGGGCGAACCAGTTGGCGCGATCGAGGGAGAAGGCGACCGCGACCGCTTCACCAACGATGCGGCGGCGCTCGATGAAGCCGATGAACCGGCTGTCGTTGCTGTTGTCGCGGTTGTCGCCGAGGACGAAGTAGTTGCCTTCCGGGATGACGACGGGGCCGAAGGAACGGACCGCGGGGATCTCGGGCGTGACCATCATCTTGTGGGTGTGTCCCTGCAGGTTTTCCGCGAAGACGTAGGCGCGGCCGTAGTCGGCGAGCTCGGTCGTGGCGATCGGAGACTGCTTCGCCACCTGGCCGTTGATGTAGAGCTGATTCTCGCGCATCTCGACCTGATCGCCCGGGAGCGCGACGACACGCTTCACGAGGCGAACGCCATCGACGGGCGAGAAGAGGACGACGATGTCGCCACGTTTCGGATCGTCCCAGCCAAAGATCTTGATGGTGGTGAACGGGATCTTGAGGTCGTAGGCGAGCTTGTTGACGACGACGCGGTCGCCTTCCTGAATCGTCGGCTTCATCGATCCGGTCGGCACGTCGTTCCAGTCGGCGAGCGCCGAGCGAAGCGAGCTGACGATCAGGATCATCAGAAGGAAAATTCGGATCTCGTTCAGGACCTTTTTCTTGTCGATTGCCATGGCCTCTCCGATTACGGCTCAGGCGGATGAACGTTTCGCGACGGAAATGTAGTCCAAATACCATTCTGTGACGAACTCCGCTGGAGGGACGGGCTTCTCGCCCGTCCCCCGCAGGTGGTTTACGCGACCTTGTCCTCCGCTCCGATGTGCCGCACTTTCGAGAGCAGCTCGGACATCTGCATGCCCGAGAGCGACTCGAACAGCGCAGGCACCTGCGCGGCAATCGCGGTGAGATCGCCCGTGATTTTGTAGGCGCCGGCGGCATTGCCGTCGCCGGTCGAGACGATCGTGATCTTGTCGACGTTCGCCAGCGGCGCGGCCAGCGCGCGGATCATCTCCGGCATCTGCATGATGAGCTTGTCGACCACCGCCGCCTGGTTCCACTCCAGATACGCCACGGCCTTCACATTCATTGCCCGCGCCTCAGCCTCACCCTTCCTGAAGATGATCTCGGCCTCGGCCTCACCTTCTGCGCGATGCGCGCTCGCGCGGCCTTCGGCTTCGATGATGAGGCGCTGACGCTCGGCGGCCGCGAGCGTCTCGATGCGCGCACGCTCGATCTCGGCGGATTTCAGCACTGTGGCGATGAGCTCTTTCTCGTGACGCACGATCTCGGCTTCCTGCACCTTGATCTGTTCCAGCTTCTCGACGTGCTGCACCTTCACTGATTCGACGACGACCTGCTGTTCCATGACTTTCGTCTGGATCTCGTAGGCCTTGTCGGCCTGCGCCTGCTGGCGTCTCGTCGTTTCCATGAGCATGGCGCGTTTCACATCGAGGTCATTCTGCGCGGCCGCCTGCGCGGCGAGCGACACGGTTTCGGCGAGCACGCGCTGCTGATCGGCCTCCGCTTTCTTGATCGCCGACTCGCGCAACGCCTCGGCGCGTTTGATCGCGGTGTCGCGCTCCGCTTCCGCGGCGGCGATGTCGGCCATCATCTTGATGCGCGCGATGTCGGGGCGGCCCATGTTGGTGATGTAGTCGTTGCCGTCTTTCACTTCTTTGATCGTGAACGAGACGACCTCGAGGCCCATCTTGTCCATGTCATCGGCGCAGGTGGCGCGCATGCGGTCGGCGACCATCTCGGGCTGCTTCACGATCTCTTCGACGGTCAGCTGGCCGATGATGCCGCGCAGGTGGCCTTCCATGACGAGGCGGATCAGTCCTTCGCGCTGGGCGGGCGTTTTGGAGAGGAACTGTTCGGCTGCGGTGAGGATCGATTCGTGATCGCTCTTTACTTTGATCTGCGCGACCGCTTCGACGGTCACGGCGACGCCCTGTTTCGTGTAGAGGTCCTGCTTCGGCGCGACGTCGAACGACATCAGCTCGAGCGGAAGCGTCTTGTAGCTGTGGATCATCGGAAAGATGACGGTGCCGCCGCCTTTGATCACGCGCGTGCCGCCGGCGCCGTAGACGATGAAAGCTTCGTTCGGCCCGACTTTCCGATACATCTGAGCCACGAAACCGAGAAGCATCAATGTGGCGGCAACGATGCCGCCGGCAATCACCCAGGTGGAGATGGAGAACATGCCTATCCCTTTTCGAGGTCGTTCCACGTCACGACGTACGCGATCCCTTTCTCGTATCGCGTGACGACGACCTCGGTGCCTTTCACAATGGCGCGCCCGTTTTCACTGCGCGCGCCGGCTACGCGCCTGGTGCCGGCATGCGTGAAGACGATCTCTCCCGTTCCATCGCCGGCGCGGATCGGTACGACCGTCTTCCCGATGACTCCGATCATCGACAGCGACTCCGCCGTCGATTCGCGCCGCGCAAGGGCGTTGATGACACTGTTGATGAGCGCTGCGCCGATCAGTCCGGCGATCACGGCGCCGCCGACTACGATCGACAACGACCACGGCGTGAGCCGCTCGAGGAGCAATCCACCGCCGCCGAACCAGGTGAGGAACATCGTGATCGCGGCGGCGTTGACCATCGATCCGGCTTTGCTCTTCGGCAGATGCAGCGCGCGATGGCCGTGAAAGATGTTGTCGAAGAGCGTCACGCTCTGCAGGCCGGAGACGAACGAAACCACGCTGAGTCCCACGCCTGCAATGAAGCAGACGATGAATGGTGTAGTCATGAATGTGCTTTCAGGCGCGCCGCTTCTTCCGCGCCGGTTGCGGCGGCGGGACGAATGCCTCGAGGAGCCGGTCGATCAGGTGGCGGTTCTGCACGATCGAGCCAAGGAACATCAGGCACTCTTTGGAGTGCTCGTGTTTGGCGATCTTCAGCAGCGCGTCACTGAGCTGTCGGTCATCCGCAAACTCCTCGGAGCCTTCGATGAGCCATAGATCGAGCTTGTCGTAGATCTCGCGCCGCGGCCGGACGCGCGGGATCTGCATGTCTTCCGGATCGTCGACGAGATGGCCGGGATGGACTTTGAACAGGCGCGCCAGGAGGAGGCGCGTGTTGCCGGTCATGTGCGCGCGCGATCCGCTTTCGAGCTGCGAGAGATAGGACTGGCTGAGTTGTCCCTTCTGCTCTTCGCGGACCGCTTTCGCGACTTCGGCCTGTGTCATTTCGCGACCCAGGCCGCGCGCGTGGCCTTCGATCGTCCGGAGGTGAATCAACTTCTGTCCGACCTTCATTGCAATTTGCAATATATTGCCGGTTGCGATATTTGGCAATGGGTCCGCGCTGTCATCCCGCTCGTAGCGAGGGACCTGTGCGGGCGGGGCTCGATGCATGAGCTCTGTCGCCCCACCCGCCCGGGTCCCTCACTCACGCTCGGGATGACATGCGTTAGATTGCTCCCGCATGTCTCACAGACAGTCCGTGCACGACCTGCGGAGCCTCATTCGCTCCTTCCACTCCCTCATCGCCATCGAGACGGTGGAAGAGGAGCGCGTCCGCGAGATCGTCCGCGAGGTGGCCACGGAGCTGAACGTCTCGCTCTTCGAATGGTCGGTGATCACCGGTTTCCGCCGCGGTCACGGCCTGACGATCGGCAACACGTTCGAGGCGCTGGACATGCTCCGGCACATCGATGACCTCAAGACCGACGCGATCTATCTGCTCAAGGATCTCGGTCCACACCTGTCGAAGCCCGAGACCTGCCGCGCGCTGCGCGAGCTCGCGGAAAAGATGACGCGCTCGCAGTCGGCGATCATCCTCACCGGCGATCCGATCGAGCTTCCGCGCGACATCGATGCGATGACGGTGCGTTTCGAGCTGCAGCTGCCGGACGAAGCGGAGCGGCGCAACGCGATCCGCGGCGTGGTCGATGCGATGAAGGCGCGGCAGCCGGTACTCGTCGACCTCTCGCGCGAGGACGTCGTCCGTCTCGTGCAGGCGCTGGCGGGACTGACATTGCATCAGACCCGGCGCGTGATCGCGCAGGCGATCCTCGACGACGGACAGCTCTCGCCGCTCGACATCGATCGCGTCGTGCAGTGGAAGGGCGAGATCCTCGAGCGCGGCGGCATCCTGGAGTTCTTCCCGCCCGCCGAGAACGCGCACGAACTGGGCGGCTTCGCGCGACTGAAGAAATGGCTCGATCACGCGCGCATCGGCTTCACACCCGAGGCGAAGGCGGTGAATCTGACGGCGCCGAAGGGCGTGTTGTTCGTCGGCGTGCAGGGCTGCGGCAAATCGCTCGCCGCGAAGTTCATCGCGCGGCAGTGGCAGATGCCGCTGCTGAAGCTCGACGCAGGACGGCTGTACGAAAAGTACGTGGGCGAGTCGGAGAAGAACTTCCGTCGCGCGACGGCCGTGGCCGAGGCGATGGCGCCCGTGGTGTTGTGGATCGATGAGATCGAGAAAGCGTTCGCGTCGGGAACGTCAGCGGATGCAGACGGCGGCCTCTCGCAACGTCTCTTCGCATCGTTCCTGACCTGGCTGCAGGAGAAGAAGGAAGGCGTGTTCGTCGTCGGAGCCGCGAATGACATCTCGCGCATGCCGCCTGAGCTGCTGCGCAAAGGACGATTCGACGAGATCTTCTTCGTCGATCTGCCCACGCGCGAAGAACGCGAGCAGATCATCGCCATTCATCTGCGTCTGCGAAAACAGGATCCCGCGAAGTTCGACGTGACCGCGATTGCTGAGGCAACGGAAGGATTCAGCGGAGCGGAGATCGAACAGGCAGTGATCGCGGCGCTCTATCGCGCATTGCACGCGAAGCAGGCTTTGGCGACCGACGCGGTACTGGAAGCAATCGGTTCGACGGTGCCGTTGTCCGTGTCCCGCCGCGAAGACATTGCGCGCTTGCGCCAGACGGCAGCGGGCAGGTTCACACCAGTAGCGTAATCAACTCACGCAAGCGTGTTCACGCCATCTTTGAGACTCTGAGACTTTGAGACTCTGCGACTATTTTTTCCCGTACGCGTAACACGCGCCGGCGTCCTTCTCATGGGCGCGCTGGATGTCGCAATCGCTGTCACCCTCGCTGTGCATCAGCGCGGACCCAATCAGCGTCACCACTTTGCTGTCCTTCGGCGCCTCGGGTGGATCGGGGTAGCCGGCCACCTGCAGGTCGTAGATCAGCTTGTCGGACGTGACGCGGACGTAGCCGTCGGTGAAGACGATCTTTGCGGACGGAAGATGTACGGCGATGCCGTCGTGCATCGGGACGTCGGTCGTGAGCAGGAAGCCGTTGTCGACGATGTGGTCGCCGTTGCTGTCGAAGAACACCGCCACGCGCGTGGGAGCGATGCTGCGGACGACTGCTTCGCCGGAGTAAGTCGTCGTCGTGGCGACGGCGACGGGTGACAGCGCGGCAAGCAGCAGGGCGAAGGAGAAGGTTTTCCGCATGGTGAGTCTCCGAGTGTTGGTCGGGAAGGATAGCATGGCGTTCCCCATAACCCTTCTACGTCCATTGCGACCAGAACGTTGCAACTACACGTCAGATCGTTACACGGACGACGACCAGCGTCAGGTCATCCTCGAGCTCGTCACCGCTGAAGGACGAGGCGGCATCGACGATCGTCTGCTGCAACTCGTGCGCGTCGAGATCGCGGCTGTCGGCAACGAGCTCTTCGATACGCTCCTCGCCGAAGAGATCGCCATTCGCATCCGTCGCTTCCGACACGCCGTCGGTAAACAGCACGAGTCGATCGCCGGGCATCAGTTCGATCTCGCGTTCTTCGTATCCTGAGTCGCTGAAAAGCCGGTTGAACGCCGGACCTCCTTCGCTGAGGCGGACAACCGTGCCGTCGGCGCGCGCGAGGATCGGCGCGTTGTGGCCGGCATTGCACCAGCGCAGACGCATCGCGGCCGTATCGACCGTCGCGTAGAAGAACGTGACAAAGCGCCCGCCGGAAAGGCTGGAAACGACGACGCGCCGCACGCGCTCACAGAGATCGCGCGGTGAGTTGCTCGCGGACGCGCGCACCGCGGCCTGCAGGCCGGACATCAACAACGCGGCCGGCATCCCTTTGCCTGCAACGTCGCCGATGCAGACCGCGAGCTCGTGCTCACCGAGCTTGAGCAGGTCGTAGTAGTCGCCGCCCATTGTGCGCGCCGGCTGCCACACGCCGCTCAGCTCGAGCCGCTCGACGCGCGGCATCTCGCGCGGAAGGAGCGTCTGCTGGATCGCGCGCGCCTGTGCATAGTCCTGTTCCTCGGCCTGCATGCGGATGCGATCGACGCCGATGCCGATCTGGTCCGCGGCGGAGCGGAGGAAGTCGATGTCTTCGACGTCGAACTCGCCGCCGGAGAGCTTCGGCGCGAGCGTGATGAATCCGCGCGAGCCGATCGGCGCGACGAGTACCGCTTCGATGCGCGACAGCGAGCGCGCGGCATCTTCGGGAAGCGTGCGGCGTCGCGGATCGAATGGACGATCGAGCATCTCCGCGAACGCGCGACCGACGCGCAGTTTCCCGATGACCGCGTCGGAGACGCCGATCTTCGCGGTGGCGACGTACTCCTCCTGCCGCTCGGCGAAGATCACGAGCGCGCGACTCTGCAACGCCTGCTGCAACTTTTCCGCTGCGGACGCGAGGAACTCGCCCGCGTCGCGCGCCATGCGCGTCTCCATGACGATCGCCCGCAGCGCTTCGGGATAGTCGTACTTGTGGCGGAAGAGATTGCGGTCGACGAGCGTCTGCAGCTTGTTGCGCACCGGCACGAACAGCAGCGCCACGACGAGCGTCGACGCGATGACCATCCCCGACTGATCTTCGAGTCCGAACATGTAGACGAGCAGCGTGCCGAGACCGCCGACGATGCCGAGGTAGACCACGACGATTGCGCCGCTCAGGATGGCGTAGACCACCGTCTTGCGGATCAGAACGTCGATGTTCATCAACCTGTATTTGAGGATGGCGACGGCGAACGAGATCGGTACGACGACCGAGACGATCGTCGGCACGACGTCGAGCACTTCGAACAACGCGCGGTACTCGATCGTCGAAACGTGCGCGAACTTCATCAGGATCGCCAGCCCGAACGCGAGCGTGTTGCCGATGATCTTCGCGGTCAGTGCGATGACGAGGCCCCACAGCGGCCATTTCACCTGACGCTTTTCTTCGACGCCCGCGGCACGATAGCTGCGCACGAGCGCCGCCGTCGCGAAGAACGGATAGCTCACGATGATGAGCAGCGGCAATCCGATGCTGGCCATGCCGGTGATCGCCGCGAGGCCCTGATTGACGTAGCGTCCCATGATCGCGGTCGTCGCGATGCACATCGCAAAGATCGCGAACACGGCGCGGAACGGACGGCGCGCGAACGCGAGCGCGACGCCTTCCCGTCGACCGGCATAGATGATGTGCAGCGCGAGAATGAGTCCGAACGCAGCGATGGCGGTGCTACTTCGTCCGATGACGTACCCGCTTCGCTCGATCGCTTTCGGCGCGGTCGTCGCGTCCTGGAAGAAGAAGACGATCAGCAACCCGAGGACGAGGACGAGCAGCGCGACGAGCAGTCCATCCGCGTAGATCCAACGGAGCAGGAACGGATGCTTCGCAACGATCGGGCGTTCGCGCGGAAAGATCAGCGCGAGGTGAAGGATCAGCGGCGCGTACGCGATCGTGAAGATCACAAACAACAACGGCCGCGCCCCGCCAAACGCAAAAGTCGGAGAAATCCCTCGGCCGCCCGCGCTCTCGTAAATCGTCGCCGCGCCGCCGAGAAGGGCGATCGCGGATACGCACGCGAAGGCGTAGAAGACGAGCGCGCGGTGATCGTCCGGACTTCGCAGAAAGACAAAGACGGCGACGCCGACGAAGATCAGCGAGACGACGATCGAGACGACGGTCTTGACGATGATGAACGGTGAATGCAGCGGTGATGCGAGACGCAGTGGGACGTCGACGAGCTCGCCGTCGCGCAGCACGCGATAGCGGATCTCACTGCCGGACGTGACCTGATCCTCGAGCTTTTGCAGCGCGGCGAGGTCGCGGATGGGGATGTTGTTGACGGCGACGACGCGATCGTTTGGCAGGATGCGGCCATCCGCCGACGTGCCGCCGTAGACCAGGACGACTTCTCCCGGCATCGTCTGGAAGTGCTGTGTCTTCTTCTGCGCCGGCACGTCCGGGAAGTAGTAGACCCCCGCCCATCCCTGCTCGTGCCATTTGATGATCCGCCCCGTCGTGTAGCCGAGCGCCGCGATGATGATCGCGAGCGATGCACCGATGATGAGGCGCGGCTGTCGTGGGTTGGATGTGGACATCGACTCTCGTAGCTTACGAGAAGCGCCGCCCCAGGTTACTCGCGCTGCCCGCGGCGGTTGACGATGGACATGAATTCCTGCCGCGTCCGCTCGTCTTCGAGGAAGGCGCCGCGGAGGACGTTGGTCTCCATGAACGACGACTCCTGCTCGACGCCGCGCATGACCATGCAGAGGTGAACGCCGCCCATCCAGACGGCGATGCCGTTGGGCTCGAGAATCGAATCGATCGTGTCCGCCACGTCATGCGCGAGATGCTCCTGCGACTGCAGCCGGCGCATGTGCACTTCCACGATGCGTGGGATCTTCGACGCGCCGATGATCATCTTGTCCGGGATGTAGCCGATGATGAACTGCCCGAAAAACGGCAGGATGTGATGCGCGCAAAGGGTCTTGAACGTGCCGCCGATGACGACGAGATTCTGGCACTTTTCATCGGCCGTCGAACATGCCTTGCGAAAGAGCGTGGTCAGCTTTTTCACGTCCGTGAAGTCGTAGCCACTCGTCATGGTGACGAGCGATTCCGCCCACCGCCGCGGCGTGTCGACGAGGTTCTCATCGTTCAGGTCGACGTGCAGGAGGCTCAGGACTTCCGTGAGGTGATGCTGGAGCTGCGCGCGATCGACGGAGGGACGCGGGCCGGTGAGAAGACCGCGATCGTTGATGATCGCGTCGAGCTCGCCGTTCAGTTCGTTCTTCATGGCGGGGGAAGCTTAGACGAAGGGTGGGGCGTGATAATACTTATCCATGTCCCGACGGCAGTCGAACGTTACCGCTCCCGGCCAGATCTCCGTCCCTGAGGCCGGGCGCTTTTCGTCGGAAGACATTCATCGCGCGTTATTCACGAAGCCTCCGAAACCGCGGAAGCTGACAGAGTTGAAGACGCGATCGGGCAGCATCTGCGCATGAAGCGTGCGCGCAATTGGGTCGTCGACGTGACCGACGGCAGGAGTTGCTGAGTTCCGGCTGCCGTGCCATCGGTCACCCAGAGATCCCGATTTGCCGGCATCTCTGCGAGAAAAAAAGCCTTTCCGCCAAGGGCGACCATCGGCCCGTTCGTGCTGCCGTCTGGCCCGGAACGGAGGTCCAGCACCATGCTCGTTCCTGCTGCAGTGCCGTCGCTGAGCCAGAGCTCGCGTCCGTACGTCTCACTGGTCGCCGAGAAGACGAACGTGCCGTTTCCGAGGTCGACGAAACCATAGGGAGTGCTTCCGCTGGTTCCCGGTGTGAGGTCTTTGACGAGTTGCACGGTCGTACCGTTCGTCCTGAAGAGCTCCGCGCCAGTAGTCATTGTCGTCGCCGAGAAGTAGACGAACGGTCCAATCGCGGCGAATGAGTGGGGGGCGGATGACGCCGTCGAGGGCGTGGCGGTCGTGTTCAGGTCCGTAACCAGATACGGCGCCTGAGCCTGCGCAGACATCGCACAGAGCACACCCGCAAGGGCGGCAAAAAAAGTTCGCATGATTTTCCTCGAGGACGATCGCTAAAGCCGCGCGATTATGCCTAATAACAACGCGGCTCGCAAGAATCACTTCGGAAAATCGGCGCTCGCTTTCACTTCCTCGATCTGCAACGTGTGCCGTTCGCTGTGTCCCGAAAGGAACAACAGCCAGCCATACGTGTCGAGCATTCCGAAGCCCGGATGCTGCGCCGCGTGCGCACGAAAATCGGCGTCGCTCTGCGCGAGCTTGATGGTCTCGGCACGCTCTTTCTCGAACGTCGCCACGGTCTCCGCGGGTGACGCGAACCGGCTGGTCGGCACGAGCGGCTCCGGCGCGCTGAACTTCTTCGAACGGTCGACGATCATCTTCTGCACGAGCTCGTCTTTCACGAGCTCCGCCTTCGACTGATCGGCGGCGAGCGGCGTCGTGAGCGCCTGGCCGACGTATCCGCGGATGAACGACTCGGCCGCGGCGATGTGCTCCGCGCACTGCGCGATCGACCATCTCTCCGGAGCGGCCTTGTAGTTCCACTGCGCCTCGGACAATCCTTCGACCGATTTCAGAAACTTCGCGCGCGTGCGCTCCAGCTCCTGCACGAGTTTCTCTTTGTCGGCAGCCGCATCACCTGCGAATGCGGGAACCGCGACGAGCAGCAGCAGCGCGAAAACTTTAGAGACTGACTTCATGAATCACTCCTCCGATGCGCGTATTCTATGACCACGATGAAACGCGCTGCTGCGATCGTCGCGCTGGTGTTGCTCGCCGGATGTTTCGGCGACAAGAACGTCGGCAAAGTCAGAGACGTTAGGTTGCTGAGCACCTCCCACAGTGACTCCAATAAGCCCACGCGCTACACACTCACGGTCGAGTTCGCGATGCCTCACGGATTTCGTCTGAAGAACAATCATGAGCTGACGATGACCTCCAGAGGACGCCGATTTCGCGCAAGCAAATCGACGTGGAGTCGGGATGGCGATGGTGTGGAGAGAGTGACCGGCACGTTCGAAGTTCCGGACGTGAGCTCGGAATTCGGCATCGTCCACGTTGGCGAATACGACGTTGACGTGCAACGACGGCGCGTGACCCGACGCAGCCACACGCCGTGATACATTCGGCGTCCCTGTTCTTTCTCAATTTGCGTTCGACGTGGTGAACGGGAAGCCGGTGTGATACCGGCGCGGCCCCCGCCACTGTAACCGGAGACAACTCACGTCTTGGTCTTAGTTGACCCCCACTGCATTTAGCGGGAAGGGGATGTGAGAAGGATGACCCGGAAGCCAGGAGACCGGCCACCGTCGACAACACCCGCAGCTGGCGCTTGCCGGCTGTGATGAAGCATGCCTTCGGAGGGAAGGTCGCATGAAACATGTCCTGGCAGTTCTCTTCACCCTTTTCCTGTTCGCGATTCCCGCGTTCGCCCAACAACAACCAGCCGTCTCGGACCAGATCGTCGTCACGGCGTCAGCTCTGCCCGAAGAGCTCGATGAAACGCCGGTCGCCGCGACGGTGATCACGCGCGAAGACATCGAGCGCCGCGAAGCCCGCGACGTTGCCGATGTGCTTCGCGAGGTTCCGGGTCTGACGATCTCGCGCACCGGCTCACCCGGCAAGAACACGACGCTCTTCCTGCGCGGCGGCAGCTCCAAACAAGCACTCGTTCTTTGGAATGGCGTCGAGATGAACAACGCCTACTTCTCCGGCTACGACTTCGGCCAGCTCTCCGTGGCCGGCGTCGAGCGCGTCGAAATCGTGCGCGGTCCATTCTCCGCGCTCTACGGATCGGAAGCAGTGAGCGGCGTGATCAACGTGCTCACAAAGCCGTCGTCGAGCGGAGCTTCTCTCGATGTCGAAGGCGGCGAGCACGGACTCTTCAATGGCGCGGTCTCCGGCGCGAGCGTCAGCGAGCTCTGGGTGCTGAACGGCGCGGTCGAGCGTCGACAGGACGACGGATTCGCGGACAACGACGACTTCGCCGCGACCTCGCTCGTCGGTGGCGCAACCGCCACACCGACTGCAAACTTCTCGATCGGCGCACAGGCGCACTACAGCTCGTACGATCTCGGCGTCCCGCGCACTCCGAACGCGAGCAGCGACGCATTCGTCCCTTCGCCGCATCGCCGCGAGGAAGGCTCGCAGATGCAGGTCGCCATTCCGGTGATCTATCAGACAGCGGGCTCGGTGTTCGAGCTGCGGCTTTCGGACAGCCGGCGCGACGACACGTTCACCGATCCCGAAGGCGCGTTCGGTCCCGAGCACAGCACAGTCGATGCGAGCCTGCGCGGCGCACGCGGAACCGCGCGCACGAGCACGTCGTTCGGTGCAATCACCGTCGGCGGCGAATACGAGCGTGCGGAAGTCGATTCGACCAGCGGCTTCGGCGGCATCGACGCGCGCACGCGCACGAACAAATCGCTGTTCGTCGAAGACCGCTTCTCGATGAGCACCGGTGCCGCGTCGTCGATCGAGATCGCCGCGGGCGCACGCTATGACGATTTCGGCGACTTCGGCAGCGAGACGTCGCCGCGTATCGCCGCCGCGTGGGTGCGCAACGGTCACAAGCTCCGCGCGTCGTACGGCGAAGGCTTCCGCGCCCCCGCCATCGGTGAGCTGTACTTCCCCCTCGGCGGCAACGTGAACCTGCGCGCAGAGAGCAGCCGCAACGTCGAAGTCGGCTACGAACGCTTCACGCAAAACGGCAGCTTCTCCGCGTCGCTCTTCGATGCCGACTACAAGACCCTGATCAACTTCGGCCCGACGTTCCAGTTCGAGAACATCGACTCCGCGAGCTCGCGCGGACTGGAGCTCGGTGCGCAGAAGCGCTTCGGTGCGATGCAGGTCGACTTCAGCTACATGTGGCTCGATACCCGGGATGAGCAGACGGAGGAAGAGCTCCTGCGCCGTCCGCGTCATTCGGGATCGATCGCGCTCGGCTATCACGCCGGCAGCTATTCGGCGCAGTTCGTGGTCATCCACAAAGGACGTCGCGATGACGTGACCGATCTCTTTCCGTTTGGGACCGTCAGCAACGATGCCTACACGACCGCGGACGTCACGGTGCATTACCGCGTCGGCGCGTTCAGTCCGTACGTGAAGCTGGAGAACCTCACCGACAAAAGCTACGAGGAGGTCTTCGGCTATCCGAGCGGACGACGCCGGGCGATCGTCGGTCTGCGCTATCAGATTCGCTGAGGAGTCACGCGATGCGATTCATGCTGCCGCTGCTCCTCGTCGTCCTCGGCGTGGTCTGTCGCGTCACGCCGCATCCGTGGAACTTCGCGCCGGTGGGAGCCATTGCGCTCTTCGCCGGCGCGACGTTCGCGAATCGCCGCGCGGCGATCCTCGTGCCGCTCATCGCGATGTTCATCGGTGACACGCTGCTCGAACTGCTCACCGGTCACGGCTATCACTCGCTGATGCCGGTGCTCTACGCAACGTACGCGCTGATCGCCGTCCTCGGCATGTTGCTGCGTGAGCGCCGCAACTCGCCGCTGCACATCGCAGGTGCCGCGATCACGGGCGCGACGATCTTCTTCGTGATCTCGAACTTTGCGGTGTGGCCGATGAGCACGATCTATCCGAAGACGTTCGAAGGACTCGTCGCCTGTTACGTCGCCGCGATTCCGTTCTTCGAGCGTACGCTCACCTCGGACCTGTTGTTCTCCGCGATCTTCTTCGGCATCTACACGATTGCCGAGCGGACGTTCGCACCCGCGGTGCGTTGATGCGCATCGTTTCGTTGTTGCCGAGCGCCACGGAGATCGTCTGTGCGCTCGGCTATGAGTCGATGCTCGTCGGACGTTCGCACGAATGCGATTTTCCGGCGGGCATCGAACGGCTGCCCGTGCTCACGGAGTCGAAGATCCACGGCGCGCGGACGACGCACGAGATTCACGCGCGCATCGGATCGGTGCTCGAGCACGACGTCAGCGTCTATCGCGTCGACGCCGATCTGCTGCGCGACCTCGCACCGACACACATCGTCACGCAGGTGCAGTGCGACGTCTGCGCGGTGAGCCTCCGCGATGTCGAAGCCGCGATCGCGGATTGGAGCGGCATGACGGCGCCGAAGATCGTGCCGCTCAATCCGGGCTCGCTCGACGATGTCTTCGCAGATGTCGCGCGCACCGCTGCCGCGTTGCACGATGCAGAACGTGGCGCGGCGCTCGTCGAACACATGCGCCGCGAGATGGCGTCGATCGCTGCGGTTGCTTCGGAGGCTGATGACAAACCGCGCGTGGCGATGATCGAATGGCTCGCACCGCTCATGACCGCCGGCAACTGGGCACCCGAGCTCGTCGCCCTGGCCGGCGGCATCAACCTCCTCGGCGAAGCCGGCAAGCACTCGCCATGGATCGAATGGGACGCGCTCGTCGACGCCGATCCCGACGTGATCGTGATCCTGCCGTGCGGGTTCGGCATCCCCGAGATCGAGTGCGACCTGCATCTGCTGACGGAGCATCCCGCGTGGCCGACGCTTCGCGCCGTCGAGCGCGGCGACGTCTTTCTCGCCGACGGCAATCAGTACTTCAACCGTCCCGGTCCGCGCCTCGTCGAATCGCTGCAGATTCTCGCCGAGATCGTTCATCCGGATCGCTTTCACTTCGGGTTCGAGGGTCAGGGCTGGAAACGATGGCGCGATTGAAGACGCTTCTCTCGTGGAGCAGCGGCAAGGACTCCGCGTGGACGCTGCATCGATTGCGCGTGGATGAGCGGTATGAAGTCGTCGGTCTGCTGACGACGATCAATCGCGTGTACGACCGCGTTGCGATGCACGCGGTGCGCGTCGAGTTGCTCGAACGACAGGCCGAGGCCGCGGGATTGCCGTTGCGCAGGATTCTGATTCCGTCGCCGTGCTCGAACGACGAGTACGAGGCCGCGATGGCCGATGCGGTGCGCGCTGCTGAAGCAGATGGCGTTGAGTGCATGGTGTTCGGTGATCTCTTTCTCGAAGACATTCGGGCGTATCGCGAAGCGAAGCTCACGGCGACGCGGCTGCGTCCCGTGTTTCCGTTGTGGGGATCGGACACGAAAACGTTGGCTGCCGAGATGATCGACGGCGGTCTGCGCGCGCGCATCACGTGCGTCGATCCACGTGCACTGCCGCGCGAGTTCGCGGGCCGCGAATTCGATCGTGCGTTACTCGCTGACCTTCCCGCGAACGTCGACCCGTGCGGCGAGCGCGGCGAGTTTCATACGTTCGCGTACGACGGTCCGATGTTCACGCGGCCCATATCGATCGAGACCGGAGAGATTGTGGAGCGCGACGGCTTCGTGTTCGCCGATTTGAAATGATCAGGCGATGGCCGCGATCGTCTCGATCGCCTTCGCCGCCTGCTTCTCGCGCTTCTCGACCTTCTTCACGCGCCCGATCACGTCCTCGATCAGCGCCCAGGTCACGTTCGACGGCTGGTACCGATCGGGCGAAGACTCGGCGACGTGACGTCCCAACGCACCCAGCGCCGTGTGATACGGAAGCGCGGTCGCACTCCCGGTGCGCGAGAGCTCATCGATGTAGCGCCCTACCAGCAAACCCACGGCGGACGACTCGACGTAGCCTTCGACGCCGGTGATCTGTCCCGCAAAGAAGATGCGCTCGTCGCGCTTCGTGCGGAACGTCGGCGTGAGGTGCTTCGGTCCGTTGATGAACGTGTTGCGATGCATCGAGCCGTAGCGCGCGAACGTCACATTCTCGAGGCCCGGGACCATGCGGATCACGCGCTGCTGCTCCGGGATGCGCATCTTCGTCTGGAAGCCGACGAGGTTGAAGAACTCGTCCGAGAGATCTTCCTTGCGCAGCTGAATCACGGCGTGCGGACGCTCGTTCGTCTCCGGATGCTCGAGGCCGACCGGCTTCATCGGCCCGAATCGCAGCGTCTCGATGCCGCGGCTGGCAATCTCTTCGACGGGCAGGCAGCCTTCGAAATGCACCGCGGTCTCGAAATCGTGCGCAGCGAACAACTCCGCGGAGAGCAGCGCCGCGACGAACGTTTCGTACTGCTCCTGATTCATCGCCGCGTTGAGATAGTCGGTCGCGGTGCCTTTGCCGTAACGCGATTTCCAGTAGAGCTTCGAGAAATCGAGCGAATCGGCGGCCACGATCGGCGCGATGGCGTCGTAGAAATAGAGGCCATCGCGTCCGAGAAAATCGTTGATCGCGTGAAACAGCGGATCGCTCGTGAGCGGTCCCGTCGCGACGACGAGAAAGTCATGGTCGCCGCGATCGAGCGACGTCACCTCGTCGCGATGCAATGTGATGTTCGGAATGCTTCCGATCTCTCTCGTGATCGCCGCGGCGAATCGATCGCGATCGACCGCAAACGCATCGCCCGCGGGCACGCGCGCTTCCTCGCCGCAGCGCAACACGAGCGAGTCCATCAACGCGAGCTCTTTCTTCAGCAGACCGACGGCGTTGGTCGGCGAAGACGAGCGGAACGAATTCGAGCAGACCAGCTCCGCGAGGTTCGACGTCGCGTGCGCGGGCGTCGACTTCACGGGTCGCATCTCGTGCAGGTCGACGGTGTGACCGCGCCGCGCGAGCCCGTACGCGCACTCACTGCCGGCCAGGCCGGCGCCGATGATCTTGATGTGGGACAAGCTAGTTGGACGGCTCGTTCTGCGAGAACGGCGCGCTGGCGTCACCGCGGACTTCGCCGTATTTCTGTTCGTAGAGCGCGATGTTGTGGCCGAGCGCTTCGAGCAGTTGCTTGGCGTGCAGCGGCGTGACGATGACGCGGCTGTAGATCTTCACGTCGTTGCGGCCGGGCACGACGCGGCCGAGGTCGATCACGAACTCGCTTTGGGAGTGAATGATGTTGGCGAAATTGACGTACTCGCCCTGCGCCACGGCCTCATCGAGGACGATGCGGATGGTCTGCTGCTGTTCATGGTTGTCCATAGCGGAGTCGTCAACGGCGCCGCGATGGACGTGAATTCCGCTCTCAGGACGCCGGATGAGTCCGCAGCGAGGCGCTGCTCACCGCGCTCAGCACCGTTCTTGTCGCATTCGTGTGCAGCGAGTCGACGTGAACCAGCACCGCTTCCGTGATCGCGTCGAATGCGCCGCCCATCAGATTGAGCTGCGAGAGCGCGACCTCGAGCGGCGACATGCTCGGATTGAATGCTGCGTTTTCCGCGTACGCGCCAGATGCGATCCTGCCGTCGGAGGTACGCACGGCAACGCCCGCATACGACTTCGAATACGGCGCGTAACTGCGACGCGCGGCGGCGAGTGCGGCGAGTGCGAACTCGTCATCCGCGTCGATCGTGAGTGCGTGATCCTCGCGCTGCATCAAACCGCCGTCGATGCCGAGGTCGCGGGGGCCGAAGGCGCTGGGGAGGAGATCGCGGAGGGATCGGGTCTCGTTCGGGATGGCGATGACCAGTCGGTCCGCGGTCACGAGCTCGTTGAGGAACTGCCGGCAGTAACCGCACGGAGCCGCGGTGACGGCGATGAGGTCGATGCCGTCCTCGCCATTCATCCACGCGTTGCCGACGCTCGATTGTTCCGCGTGTACCGTGAAGCTGAGCGCTTCTCCCGCGAACTCCACGTTCGCGCCGAAATAGAGGTTGCCGCTGAAGCCGCGGGACACGGCGCCGACGTGGAAGTTCGACACCGGCGGTCGCGCGAACTTCGCGGCTTCCGGCAACAGCAGCGTCATGAGGCCCGGAATGTCGACGCCCTTGCTCTCGGCGAGTCGGGCTGCATCGGCGGCGGCAATGATCGTCATGTGCGAAGTTTAGCCATGTCGCGCAGTAAACGCCTCGCGCAACAGTTGTGACGGAATGCAGTCTCTCCATGTTTGCGCTTTGTTCCTCTGTCCGTAACCTCATTCTTAAGGCGTCCGTCCTATAGTTGTGTAGTTACAACAATAGATAGCGAAGCACAGCGGGAGTAACGCTTGGACGGATTGCTGGAGAGTCGGCCTGATGGCTGTACGCGGCCGGTCTTCCGTGTGGCGTCGACGATCGACGCGGCGCGGTTGGACACGGTACCCGAGCATGCGAGAGCGGTTGTGGTCTTCGGACCCGACGCACTC
>DASYLL010000084.1:0-46170 GCA_036009605.1 Thermoanaerobaculia bacterium
CAGACCGTACTACCGACGCGCGAGTCCGTGCGACAGCGATCGCGTATTCGGACTCCAGAGCGCCAATTGCATCGCCTTCGAAGGAAAAGGACGAGGAGGCGGGGCCCCGGAGGTGCGCGCGGTTGTCGTCAAGCACGAACATGAAACGCGTTAGCGAATCGGCATGGAGTGCTATTGGGCCATCTCGGAGGTGATCTCCTCTACGTCGGGCCCCTCTGCACCAATGGCCGAGAAGGCGTAGAACTTCGCGCGCTCGCCGAGGTGACGAAATTTTTGCCGCGCGAGCTGTAATAGTTTCTCGTCGCAGGTAGAAATTATAAACTGACGTCGTCCGGATTCTGATTCGAGCAGCCCGACAAGCAAATCGAGGAACGCGTACGTATTGAGATCGTCAAAATGAGTGACGGGATCGTCCAGGAATATCGGGGACAACGAAGACCATGTTTGAGATAAACAGGCCGTGAGGAATAGGCCCAGCAACAAGGTCTGCAGTTGAGATTGGCTAAAATAGTCCGTCGGCCTCAGCTCCTCGCCATGACGTCTAACTCTGACGCGGATAGTTGATTCATGGCTGTGAATCTCGACTTCGTCGAAGCCGTATACGGAACGCAGACGCCGCTGAATTACGGACGTCCTGGGGCCATACTCCCGAGTGAATTGATCAATAGCGTTGTTTTGCTGCGACGTGACAAGGCTCGAGAGCGAATCGAAATACTTCAGCCACGGCTCGTGCCTTGCCCGAGTGTCGTTGGCTGCCGTTACCGCCCGCTCCTTGCTGGCAACGTTTCCGCTCAAGCTCGCTAGTGCGGCTGCGGTCGTCGCCGTATCGACCGCCAATTCGAGACTGGTAGCGGCATCCCGCAATTCCTCGAGCTGGGACTGCGAACGCGATATGCTCGCGATCAACGCCAACACGGCGTCCTCAGTGGAAGCGGCCGAGAGTTTCGCGCTCTCCAACCGCGCCATGATGCCGGTTGAAACATTCTGCAGAGTCGTGCGCTGATCACGGAGGCTTTGTAGTTCAGCTTCAAGCGACTCCCGCTCTTGTATTAGCATGCTGATCTGTGGCCTGATCCGCTCGGTATCGCCTTCCGCATCTGCGATAGCGGCATCGAGGGCGGCGAGTTCAGCGCCGTTGAGGCGCTCAAGATCTGCCAATTGAGCGGCCTTGGTGTCTAGCGAAACGCTTGTGACGAACGGGTTTTCGCGCAGGCGATTGATGTTACTCTGAGTATCCGCTAATTCTGTTTCCTTAGCGGTGATCTCTCCTGCAAGAGCCTCGAGCGACGCTCTTCCGCGTTCCTGCGTAGCGCGGGCGGTCTGCAGCGACTCGACGCATGCCTGTGACTGCTGGTCCAGCTCCGCCACGTCGCTTCGGAGGCGTTCGTGTCGTTCCTGCAGTTGCTCCCGAGTGGTCGTGCCGTGTCGATCGATCGGGATTCCAAGTGACACCACGGCTCGCTCGAATGTGTGAGTATCAGCGACGAGCCGAGCTCGTTCACTCGCGAGCTGTGACAGGTCCGAATCGGCCGTTCTGCGCGCCTGCGCATTGTTCGCTACACGCTTCGACAGTTGGCTGATCGCCGCGCGCAATTCCGCAAGTTCGACTCTGGCGCCGGACGCCGCGTCCGATGCGACATGCTCGCGAATGCGCCGCAGCAACGCGTCCTTCGAACCGTGGTCTTCTCCGCATAGCGGGCAGGTACCGCTCTGCACATGGTCTTGCAACTGTGAGAGCAGGTTCCTCAAAGTGGACTGCCCCCGGTCCACCTCAGCGACGTGTCGGACGAGGCGGTTCTCGTTCTCAGTCAGCGCGGCTAGCTGGGATGAAAGCGTGCCGGCGTCCGTATGTAGCACGTCCAAAGCGTCTAATCCGCGCGCCTCCGCTTCACTGACAGCGGCAAGCCGATCGTGGTTGGCGTACCAGACTGGCAATGCATCGTTGAGCGCTCGGACTGCGTCGAGGTTTGCGCGCAAGGTGTCGAGCGCGGCAGACACGTGCTCCGCCTGCTCCTCTTTGAGGCGGAGTTCGCTCGCTGCGCTCGCCGAACTCTCGCGTTGCTCCGCTAGCGCGCTCGTCGCGCGGGTTAGTTCGCGAGCAACGTCGCGCTGTCTCTTGAGCAGCTGGGCATAGGCCGGTCTCGTTGCGCGAATCCACGCTAGCCGCACGGCATGCGCCTGCGCCTCCGTGCGCTTCGCGAGAGCATCCGCGAGACGTTGCTCCGCGACTTGTAAGTCGCGCTCCGCAGCCGTCTTCCTTTGGTCGGTACCGGATAGCATTCGCTCCTTCACCGCAATCGCCTCGCGTACGCCATCTAGGGCGGCGCGCAACTCGGTCAAACGCCCCGCGTCCTTGGCGAGGTCGGATAGCCGGGCGATTCGGTGCTGACTCTCAGCATGTCGCGCTGTTAAGGAGACGCGCCAGCTTCGAACAGCATCCATGTCGCTAGTGTCGGCGTCGACTGCGATGCCGACCTCAGAAACTCTGAGCCGCATTGCCTCGATCGCCGCATCGAGTGCGTCTGCGCTGGAATGTGCGTGCGCAGGCTGGCCGAGGCGATCAATCTGCTCCCTATCGTCCGCGATCTGCTCCGACAGCTCTCGTATCTCCTTGTCGGCATGCACGATCGTCGCATGCACGAGTTGCCGCACTCTGGACGCCTTGTTCGCAGCGCTCGCATAGTCTTCAAATGCCAGCAGGCGCGACACGATCGCGCCAGACAGCTCACAGTCGTTACGAAAATCTCTCGCGAGCTCTTGATGCTCCTGACTGAACAGGTGCGTAGCACGGAAGAGACTCACGAAGTTTTCCACGCGGTCGGCAGCGGGAATCTCGCCACCCGTGAGTTCGGCGAGGATCCTCTTGCGGTCAGTGACGCGACCATCTAGCAGCGCCTGCTTCGGATCGCTCACTTTCCGGGTGATCCTGCGGACAGCGCCATTCGAGCTGAAGGAAAGCGAGACGCTGCTCTCCTCGGCAGTGGCGTCGAGATGCTTCGCCGCGTTCTTAAAGTGCGATTCTCCCGAGGAATGAAGTCTGCCAATCTCACCCGTTACCGCGAAGTCAATCGCGTCGAAGAACGAGGTCTTGCCAAAGCCGTTCGGCCCGTAGAGCACCGTCACGTCGGCGCCCAGACGGAACGTCTGTGGCCTGCGATACGCTCGAAAGTCTTTGATCGTCACCGCATCGAACCGGACGGGCGCTGGCGTATGCTCGACGCGGGGGATGGGCGTGCTGAGTGCCGGACGGAGCTGGCGGGGTTCCCCGAAGACTCCGCTCGTGCAATCCTCTAGAATACGCTCGGCGCTGCGCTCGCGCGGTACCACGAGATACTTGGCGAGTACCGCAGGTACGCCGCACTGCTGCAGAAACGTTTGCGCCGACGGCGGTCGGAGAGATTGACCGTGCAGCGGCGTAAGCGGAAGAAACGGCAACCTCGCCAGCGAATCAGGCAGCGGCGCGGCGAGCGGCACCACAAATTTCCGGCAGAAGTAGACATCCGTCTCGATGTGCGAACAGAAGCGATCGAGATTGGGGGCATCGGGCGGTACGCAAAACACGAACGCTAGCTCGAGCGCGTCCCAGACGCCGCGTCGTTCGGCATAGTACTTCTTGAAGCTGCCGTAAAGCGCGTCGTAGCTCTTGCGCATGTCTCCATTCGAAAAAGCGAAGGCGGCCACAACGTGAGCCGTCTCCAACAGGAGCAACGGTTGATAGGGCCCATCGATGGCCGCATGGTTGAGCTGCGAGTCCGGAAGGGCATGCTCCAGATACGCTCGTACGTTTGCAGAACTCGCAGAGGGTTCATGCGACGAGTTCGGCATTGACGCCCCCTAGAAGCGCTTCAGGTGTGGCTGACCGCAGGAAGACTTCCAGCAGGTTCTGATATCCGAGATGCATTGTGCCGCTTGAGGGGTCAGTGATCCTGCGCTCCGCTCCAGGCTGCGGTGCTGCTGGCTGCAGGAAGCTTCCGAACCTTCGCTGCCAGCGGGTGTTGTCGTGATCTCGTGATACGAGTAGGAGTTGTCGTTGGGGATTCGGCAAGACGGTCTTCGAGTGCTCAATGCACGCCTCATGGGAAGCTCCACGGACGGCGACGAGGTCGATAAGCTGAGTGTCGATCGGGAACGTCGCGTGCGCCGTCGTTCCGCCAACGGTCGGCGGCGCGAAGGCAACGCCAATAATGTCTAAGGTGTGCAGGAGATGCCGCAGTGCCGCCGACTCGGTGGACGACCATCGATCCGCGTGCTCCGCGCTCGATTCCTGCGCGGCGAGTGCTATGGCGTGTGAGGTGAACTGCGACGATACGCGACGGAGAGCGGCAGTATTCGTGACGTGCGCGGCATCAACCTGCGCCCCTAAGGGTGCCGCGTGGTGCACAAGCGACAACTGCGGGAGGTCGTCTAGCTCGTCGTTCAGCCACTTGATTGGCGCTGGAACTTCAGCGGCCGGCGCGCGCGGCTCGAGGACGCCCGACACAGGGCTCACCGTCGCATCTTCAACCGCAAACGAGCGGCCAGCAGCTCCTGCAACCAGTGAGCCCGGATTGACCTGCGCGAACGAATGGATGCAGGCTCCGCGCTCGCGGAAGACGACATCCTTGAACGTCGCCAAGAGGTTGCTGCCATCGCGAAACTGCGGGCCTCCACTCGAGAAGGTCGGCGCACAGTCTGGCTGCGTGAAGAGCGACTGTGGTGATAGGACGACGCTGCTACCACCGAATTCGCTAGTTCGACCTGGTGCTGCCTTGCCGGCCGAATTCGCGAACACGAGGCATGCCCGGTCGCGCAGCGCGTTCGGGAATTCGGTTTGATTGAAGAAAGTACCAACGCCGGTTAGGAACGTGTGATGCGACGGCTTCGGGTTGTGCTGAATGATGAACAGCCACGACAGCGGGAGTTGGTTCCCGTCGGCTTGCTGGTGGAGATCGGAGAGTATCCATTGCAACGGGGTCCGCGCTCCGATCATGGCGATCCAGTCGAAACAGACGAGCGTGCAGAACCGGAAGGGAACGTCGTTCTCTAGGCGCCCCTTAAACATGTAGACGGACGTTCCGCAAAACATGTGCTGGTGAGAAATGTTCATCTCTGGCCAGGCAGGATGCAGCTTGGGCTGAATCCAGCGCTCCACGGTGCCGTCGGCGCCCTTAACCCAGGTTATCGCGCAGTTGACCCAACGGCCATGGCCGACGTTGTCGATACCGTTCCTTGCAACGTCCACATGGGTCGCATCACACTGAAGTAACTCTCTGTAGTGGGTTTCACTCAGTGCGTCGGTACCACCAATGACAATCGTGCCGGCGGGCCAATCGTCGGCGCGAAGCGCGTCGTCGATTAACTGAACCCCTTCGAGACCCGGAAGGCTGTATTCCGGAAAGACTGTGAAATGCGTCTTAGGTGCTCCGTGGCGCACGGCGCGAGAAACGGCCAGCGTCTCTGCCACCATGGCGAGTTGCTGTGGCTTCGATGCTGCGGTGCACTGATAGGGCTCAGCGACCGTGAGTGTCGTGTTGGGTTGGGCGATCACCATCCCGACGCGGTCAGGCGGGAGTCGAACGTTGCGAACCGACAGATCAACCGTCTCAACGTGCACCACGGGGGGCTCTCCTTCGGCAACCTTCGTTAAACGGCCGAAGATGTAATTCATGATAGTCGAATTCGCGGTCCAGCTTTGTTATCGGGGGAGGGGGCACTTCGGTTTGCGGATACCGGGCAGGAACTCCTCATTCCGAGTGATGTCGTCGACACTGTCAAGTGGACTCGAGTCTCTGGGAGCGTATTGTGAGTATTCCGAGCTCGGACTTACTCGAGGCCGGAGTAAATAACTGATTAAGTTGGAGTTAGGTTTTGCAGCGCATACGGATTCGAACCCGTGTTACCGCCGTGGGAGGGCTGCGTGCATGGTGTCATCTTGTCGAATCAAAGACTTACGCGAATTCGTGATAGCGCGATGATAGCGCTGCGCGCTGATCATCCGTAAGTTGTTGATTCTATTGGTAGCGCATACGGGATTCGAACCCGTGTTACCGCCGTGAGAGGGCGGCGTCCTGGACCCCTAGACGAATGCGCCGGGTAGGCGAGGGACGCGGAGAGTAACGACCTCATCTCACCGTGTCAAGCGCCGTTAACTCGGGGGGTGGGGGGCGCATTCCCGCGGCGGCGCCAGAACGCGTATGCGGGCAATCCCGCGAGGAGGATGCCGAGGCCGATTGCGCTGTTGATGGGGAATCGGATGAACGTGCCGACGACGACCAGCCAGCACGTGATCGTGAAGATTGCGGTCGTGATCGGGTGGCCGGGCGTGCGGAAGGACGCCGACGCGAAGCGGCGGCGGAAGACGAACAACGCGAGGCCAGTCAGGCCGAAGAAGATGAAGTCGACGGCGACGACGTAGCTCAGGATTTGCTCGTAGGTTCCGGACAACGCGATCACGATGGCGACGATGCCCTGGAGTGCGATGGCAAGAATCGGGACGCGCGTCTTGGGATGCACGCGCGCGACGGCGCGAAAGAACACGCCGTCCTCGGCCATCGCGTAGTAGACGCGCGGCGCGGTGAGCATGCCCTGACTCAGGAAGCCCAACGTCGAGATGGCGATGCCGGCGGCGATGAGTTGTGCGCCGCGATCGCCGAGCGCGAGTCGCATGACTGTGGTTGCGGGAGTTGTCGTTGCAGCGAGGCCGTCGGGGCCGAGCGCGCGAAGGCAGATCGCGTTGACGCCGAGGTAGACGACGATCACGCCGCCGACGCCGGCGAGGAGTCCGATCGCGAGATCACGTCGCGGTCGCAGCAACTCGCCGGACATGAAGCTCGCGGTCTGCCATCCGCGGTACGCGAACATCACCGGCGTCATCGCGGCAGCGATGGCGAAGAGCAGCGAGCCCGATGACGCAGTCGCGGGAGCCGCAGGCGACGCGGCGCGCGTCACCATCATCCCCGCCACGATCAACATCGCGATCGCCGCGAGTTTGAGCAGCATCAGCGCGGTCTGCGTGTTCGTGCCGCTGCGGACGCCGAGGCAGTTGATGAACGTCAGGATTGCGAGCGTGCCGATCGCGAGCGCCCAGTCGGGCATGCCCATGCCGGTCAGTTCCACCATGTAGCGCGCGAACGTCACGGCCACTGCCGCCATCCCGCCACTTTGAATCACGAGCAACAGCGCCCATCCGTACAAGAACGCAACCGACGGATGCCACGCATCGCGCAGGTACGCGTACTGTCCGCCGACGTCCGGCCGCAACGCCGCGAGCTCCGCGTACACGAACGCGCCCATCAGCGCGATCAAGCCGCCCGCGGCCCACACGCCGAGAATGAGCGGCGTCGTATGCACGTGCCGCGCGACGACATACGGGTTGATGAAGATGCCGGAGCCGATGATGCCGCCCATGACGAGCATCGTCGCGTCGAACGCGCCCAAGCGGCGCGCGAGCGTTGTTGGTTGGGAACTCACGGAGAATACGGTAGCAGACGGGACTGCATCAATGTTGCTGGTTGCTGGTTGCTGGTTCAAGGTGCCTTTGCGCGAGAGCGGCTCGATCTTGCGATGCGGTACCTCGAACCAGCAACCAGCAACATCAAGCACATCTGCTACGATCCATCGCCGCGAATCACTTCTGGAAGGAACGACCGACATTGCCCAATCCCTTCTCCATCGCACGCTCGACCGAAGGAGCGCTGACGGTGCTGGCCCTCGACGGTTTTCTCGACGCGCACACGGCGCCGGAGTTCGAGAAAGCGATCCAGGATGAGATCGATGCGGATCATCTGCAGTTGATCGTCGACTGCTCGAAGCTCACCTACATCTCCTCCGCCGGTCTCGGCGTGTTCATGGGCTTCATCGAGGAGCTGCGCGAGCGCGGCGGCGACATCAAGATCTGCGGTCTCTCCCCGAAGGTCGACCAGGTCTTCGAGATCCTCGGATTTCACGCGCTGTACGACATCGTCCCCGACGTCCCCGCGGCGGTGCAGCGGTTCACCGACGCGCCAGTCAAAGAGGTGTGAGGAGCACGAGCATGACGGCGATCGAAAATACGTTCACGCTCGACGTTCCTTCTTCGACGGCGAATCTCGCGATCATTCGCGACTTCGTGACGCGCATCGCGGCACAAGCTGGCCTCAACGAGGTGGAAGTGGGACAGCTCGAGCTCGCGGTCGATGAAGCGTGCGCGAATGTCATCGAGCACGCGTACGGCGATGACAAGACGAAGCAGGTGATGATCCGCGCGGTGTTCGATGAGGACACGCTGCGCATTCACGTCATCGACACGGGCCAGGGCTTCGATCCGACGCAGATCCCGCAGCAGGATCTCAAGGATCTGATCGCGAAACGCAAAACCGGCGGCCTCGGCATGCGTCTCATCAAGACGCTGATGGACGAGGTGACGTACGAGATCGAGCCGGGGCGCAAGAACGAGCTGCGCATGGTCAAGAAGCTGCGCAAATGAGTCTCACGTTCGAGAGCGCGCGCCTCGATGCGCTGGTCGAATCCGCGCGCATGCTGCAGGGCGCGAACGACGTCGA
Source organism: Thermoanaerobaculia bacterium (assembly GCA_036009605.1). Lineage (GTDB taxonomy): Bacteria > Acidobacteriota > Thermoanaerobaculia > Gp7-AA8 > Gp7-AA8 > QHVT01. Next base: position 8,520 of record DASYLL010000084.1, read on the forward strand.
TCAGCTGCTGCAGCATCTGCTGCGCTCGGCGATGGCGCACGTGCTCGCGCGTCGCGGCGTCGTTGCGCGCGAAGGCGTCGTGACGCACGCACGCGGCATCGCGGGCGTACGCGCCGGTGATGCGTATGACGAGGACGCGTTGCGCGCCGCGGGCATCGAGCTGATTCTTCCCGTCGGCACCGGCGCGAGCATCGGCGTCGGATCGACACCAGCGCCGATTCAATCCGATCAGGAGCAGTTCCTCACCGCGCTCGTCGGCATCTCCGCGGGCGCGGTCGAGAACGTGCGCTACGCCGCCGATGTGCGTCGACTGAATTTCAATCTCGATCGCAAACTGCAGGAGCTGCGTACGCTCCTCGATCTCGTCCGCGGGTTCACTTCGGTCGTCGAGCCCGAGGAAGTCGTGCGATTGCTCGCGCTGACGCTGGCAGGACAGTGGACGCTGGCGCGCTACGCGATCTTCGCGTGGAAGGAAGGTCATCCGCCGATCGCACGTGCGAAGGGCGCGAAGCTGACGATGACCGACGCGTTGCCGGAGCTCGCGGCATCTTTGTCCGAGGCACGCACGACGGACGCGCTCGATGAGGGCGCGATGCGCGATGAACTGATCGCGCAGAAAATCGCCGCGTTGATCCCATTGCGCAGCGCCGATCAAACGATCGGGATCGTGCTACTCGGCGCGCGTCCCGGTGGCGCCGCGTATTCGCTCGACGAGCTCGAATACACGCGCGGCCTCGCCGATCAGGCGGCGGTGGCGCTCGAGAATGCGTGGCATTTTCGGGAGACGGTGGAGAAGAAGAAGCTCGAGCAGGAGTTGTCGCTCGCGGCGGATATTCAGAATCGCCTGCTTCCCGCGACGTTGCACGCGGTCGAGGGATACGACGTTGCGGCGAATACGCGTCCCGCGCGTCACGTCGGCGGCGATTACTACGATGTGATCGCGCGCGCTGATGGCCGCATCGTTTATTGCGTTGCCGATGTCTCGGGCAAGGGCATCGCGGCGTCGTTGCTCATGAGCAATTTTCAGGCGTCGCTGCGTGCGCTGTTGTCGAGCGGGATCCCGCTCGCCGAGATCGTGACGCGGATGAACAATCTGATGCATGCATCGACCGCGGCGAACAAGTTCGTGACCGCGATTTTCATGGATGTCGATCCTGCGACCGGACACGCGCGTGTCGTGAACGCCGGCCACAACGACGGTGTGATTCTGCGCGCGGATGGAACGGCGGATCGTCTCAAAGCGGGCGGCCTCGCTGTCGGTCTGATGGCCGGTCGCACGTACGCGGAGACGGAGTGGCAGCTCGCGCCGGGCGATCTCGTTGCCCTTTACAGCGATGGGGTGACCGAGGCGAATGATCCGGACGAGGAGGAGTACTCGATCGAGCGATTGATCGAGTTTCTGCGCGAGCAGCGTGAGCGCAGCGCGGACGAGATCGTGCGCGCGACGTATGAGAGCGTCGACGCGTTCGCCGCGACCGCGCCGCAGTACGACGACATCACGATGATGGTGTTGATGCGTCTGTCATCCCGAGCGTAGCGAGGGACCTGGGCGGGTGGGGCGCGAGGAACGTGTTTGGCGCCCCGCCCGCCCAGGTCCCTCGACTCACGCTCGGGATGACAGGAGTTAGCACTTGATCACGACGAGCGTCATGTCGTCATGCGCGGCGGCGGTGCCGCGGAACTCATCCACGGCCGCCACGATTACGACGCGCGCTTCTTCGGCGCTCATGTCGGAGCGAACGCGATCGCGTACGGTCGCGAGCAGGCGATCATCGCCGAACTCCTCGCTGCGCTCGTTCATCGCTTCGGTCACACCATCGGAAAACAGGAACAGAAAATCGCCGGGAGCGGTCGTGATGGTCATGCGTTCGCAGATCGCGGAGAACATCTTCGACGACGTCATGCCGACGCCGATGCCTTTCGGTGAGAGTGTTTCGACGTCGCCTGACGCTTTGCGCCAGAGCAGCGGTGTGTGTCCCGCGCGCACGAACTCGAACGTGCGTTTTGCGGGATCGAAGACGCCGAACAGCATCGTCACGAAGACGCTGCGGTGGCCGAGCGAGTGAATGCCGGCGTTGACGTCGGCGAGTGTTTGCAATGGATCGGAGCGGCCGTCGCTCGCGGCGAGCAAGAGGCCTTTCGTGATCGTCATGACGAGCGCCGCGGGGACGCCTTTGCCGCTCACGTCCGCGACCGTGATCCCGACCGTTCCGTCGCTCATCGTGACGAAGTCGTAGAGATCGCCGCCGACCATTTTCGCGGGTCGGCAGAACGACGCGATCGACGTGCCGGGCAACTCCGGCGCGGTTTTGGGCAGCATGCGTTCCTGCGCGACGCGTGCGACGTCGAACTCAGTCTGGATGCGCTCACGCTCGGCGCGTGCGGGACGCGGTTCCCATGCGAGATACGGTTTGACGGAGCCCCACAACGCAATCGCCAGCGCTGCGATCGCGACGATGATTCCGAGGATCACCGCGCTCCGGCCATCGGCTTGAATCGATTGCGCCGGTTGTACGAGTCGCGACGCGGCGGCCACGGCCCACGATGAGCTCACAGCCGCGACGATCAAGGTCAGCAGATCGCCGCGGCGAAACAGTTGGTCGAAGATCAGCGTGACGATGATTGCCGCGAGCAGCGTGGCCGCAAGCGATGGTGCCGTGTCGTCGCTGAGCACGACGGTCGCGAGCGTGAGTGCGACGATCACGCCGAGGCGGCCGCGCAGTTTGTCCTGCGCGAGCGATGCGAGCAGCGCAAACGCGATCATCACCGCCACGACGACCCCGAAGATCGACATCGGCAGGAATCCGGAACGGAAGAGCGGATCGTAGACCGCGTCTTCGATGCGATAGGTTCCGAACAATCCCGTGGCGCGGATGAGATGGGGAACCGCGACGATCCAGCCGCCTGCGGCGAGACCGGTGAGGATCGCCGCGCCGACGCGGCGGCTGGTGATGCGGCCGCGCAGGACGAGCTCTTCGAGCGACACGAGTTGGCGCGCGAACCGCCGCTGTGCAGACGGGTAGGCGCCCATCATTCCGAGGCCGGTGGGGAGGGCGATGATCGCGGAGCCGAGGATCAGCGTCCATCGCGCGGAGTTGTTGGACTCATAGAAGATCGCGCCGAACTGCGGATCGAGCTCCGCGAACATCTCGATGAGAAGGAGGAGCCAGACGCTTCCTGCGATCGTGAGCGACAGCCGCTGCGGAACGATGCCGCGACCGCGGCCGATGATGTAGAGCACGAGTCCGAACAGTGTCGCGAAGATGACCGAGAGATCGGAGACGGTATCGAGCGTGTCGACGGGACGTTCTTTGCGACGCTCCTCTTTCTCAGTCAGATCTTTGTCGTAGCGAATGTCGCGAACTGCATTGCCGGCGACGATGACGGTCGCACTGTGCGCGACGTCCTGCTTGTCGTCTTTGCGCATCCAGCGGAACTGCACGCCGCGGTCACCGAGGTCTTCTTCTTCGACGCGGCTATACGCGCTCGCGTTCGGAACGAATGCGTGGAACGCGCGCTCCGCGATCGGCCGTGCGGCATCGACGCTGACGTCATCGCTCGGCTTGTGATCGCGCTCGATGATGACGGCGGTGGGACGGCCACTCGCATCGAGGCGCACACCGACTTTCTCGTCGTCGTTGGCGGGATTGCGGAAACCGACGAGGATCTGCGCGTCGTCGAGATGCCGATTGACGCGTACTCCGGCGCCGCTTGGCCACGTCGCGATGTCGAGACCTCGCTCCGCAGCAACGGCGCGTGCGCGCGCAAGGCTTTCTTCTTCACCGAGCGTGAGATGCCAGAGCGCGCCGGTGCTGTAGCGCGGGAAGAGCGATGCGAAGACGAAGTAGCCGAGGATGCCGATGACGAGCGTGAGCAGTGCGCGAGTGCGGCTCACGAGCGCGCCTCCAGTCCGATCGCGACCGCGGTCCAGCTCTGCGGAGTCTCGACGCCGCGTGCGTGTCGCGCAGCGAGCTCGGAGAGCGTGTCGAGCAGATGACGCGGGTTTGGGTTGGCGGTCGTGAGCTCGCGGTGCAGGGCTTCGTCGGAGAGAGGGGCGCCGTCGCGGTCGCGGAGTTGGGCGAGGGGGGCGGTGTAAATGATCAGTGTGTCTGAGGTGAGGCGCGCGAGCTCTTCGCCTTCGAGCGATGTCACGTTCCCACTCGAAACCAACACCGCGTGCGGCATGTCGCCGAACGACGCGAACAAGAACTCGCCCGTCGCGCGATCGAGTCGTCCGAAGAAAAACGACAGCGGCAGGTCATCGCCGAAGATCGCTGACAGCTGTCGATAGACACGATCGGCAATGTCGCGCGGGCTCGTCAGTCGCGCGGCGTAGTTCATCAGCAGTCCCTTCAGCATCGACACGCACAGCGCGGACGACAGTCCCGGCAAGCGCGCATCGGCGACGGCGACGCTCACGTGCGTCGTCGACGGAAAGAACTCGGCGTAGTCCGTGCCGATCTCCGACGATTCCGAGTGTTTCGTCGCCAGCAGCACGCCTGCAACCTCGGGGACCACACGTGGCATGACGCGCATCTGCGCTTGTCGCGCCGTGTCCATCTCGGTGCGGAGCATCATTCGCGCGGCCATGTTGCGCGCGTATTCCGGGCGTGCGGTCTCGACGTCCGCGGTGTCTTCGCGTCGTCGGAACGTCGCAATCGCTGCACCGCCGATGACGACGGCGAGCACGGCGAGCATCGTCCAGCCGGCGGAGCGATAGCCCGCGGCCGGCTGCGCAATCAACGTCGCGCATACCGCCGCCCACGACGAGACGGAGAGCGACACGATCACTGCCAGCAGGTCGCCGATGAAGAACGGCCCGATCAGCACCGCCGCGGAAATGGCGGCCTGCGAGAGGCTCCACGCGATCGGTCTGTGATTGCCGATCGTGCTCAGAATCATGACGATCAGCAGCAGCACAGCCAGCGCGATCTGCGCATTGCGCGACACTCCTCGCCGATGCGTCACGGAGATCGACGCGATCAGCAGCCCGAGAAGAATCGGCAGACCGGTGATGCCGAAGAGGATGACGGCCAGGCTGGGATACGCGCTCTGATACGGCAGCAGCTCGCCCGGCTGAATGTTCATCCAGCCGCCCATCCGCGAGCGCACGACGCCTTCGAGACCGACGATCAGGATCGCGTATGCGGCGCACGTGAGGCCGGTGATGAGCGACCTGCGCAGCGCACGTGACGATCCGTATCCGCCGAGCAACGCGTCGGTCGAGACGAGCTTCTCGGGATACGCCTCGCGCACGTCGGCTTCGCACGCGCCCCATGTGAGTCCGAGGAGCGTGGCCATCGTCAGCGCGACGACGACGACCATGATGAAGTCGATGCCGACCGGCAACGTGGCGCCCTCTTCAATCAGATCGATGCGTTGCGTTTCGCTGTTCAGAAACGTCGTGAACGCGAACGCGAAGAACACGCACGTTGCGACGATCGCGGCGCGTTTGATCGGGATCTCCTGTTCGCGCAGGCGGCGCACGAAGCGCGCGATGACGAACACCAGCCCGCCGATGAACAGCAGGACGATCGGGACGCCGCGCGCGGTATTGAACGACGAGGTGAGCTCGATGAATCGCTTCTGATAGGCGGCGGAGATCTGCGGCGTGGTGCGGAAGCCGATCACGCGCGTGCCGGAGGTCTCGATCGTGGCTTCGATCGCGAGGTCGCTGCTGGATTGCTTGCGATAGGTGAAGCGGCGGATGTCGGACGACGTTGGCTCGTGCCGTTCGACGCCGGTTCCGGCGTAGGTGAATCCGACACTGTCGTTTCCGAGTGTGCGCCGCAGTTCGGCTTCCGCTGCGTTGCGCGCATCGGCTTCCGAGATCGGCGGCGGAGTCGCGAGCGGCGGCACGCGCCAGCCCATCACGCGTCCGTCGGGACCGATCCAGGTACGGACGGAGTTGACGGCCTGTTTCGGATTTTCGAGCGTCGTGCGGAAGGGCACCGGCGCGACCATTCGCGCGATTGCGGCGCGTTCTTCCGAGGTGGCGGTCGTCTCGAGATAGTGCCGGAGGTTGTTGTTCGGCCGCAGATCGACGAGGTTGCGCCAATCGTCCGTCTTCACGCCGTACGTCGCGGCATGCGCTTTTGCGATGCGCACGGCGTCGTCGCGCGAGACGGCCAGACGGAGCTTTGCGGCCGTGGAATCGCGTGCGGTGAAGTACGCGCCGAGGAGCGCTGCGAGCGGCGCAAGCAGGATGAGGACGGTTGCACCGCGAGCTCTGCTGTTCGCCATTGGATCGGCAGTATACGAGACGCTTCCGCTACAATTTGCGCTTCGGAACAAGACCATATGGGCAACTTGACGTCGCGTGAGTTTTGTCTGATTCTCGTGAAGCCGTCGCATTACGACGACGATGGCTACGTCATTCAGTGGTTCCGCTCGGCGATCCCTTCGAATTCTCTCGCCGCGCTCTACGGTCTCGCCAGAGATTGCGCCGTCCGCAACGTCCTCGGCGATGACGTCGATCTGCAGATTCATCCGATCGACGAAACGAACACGCGCATTCGCCCCGAGCGTCTGGCGCGCATGATCGAGAAGGCCGGCAGCGGTGTCGTGTTCATGGTCGGCGTGCAATCGAATCAATTTCCGCGCGCGCTCGATCTCGCGAAACCGCTGCGCGACCGCGGGATTCAGGTGGTGATCGGTGGCTTTCATGTCTCGGGCACGATCAGCATGTTGAACGGCGTCGATCGAGATCTCGATCGTGCGCGTGCGATGGGCGTGTCTCTCTTTGCAGGCGAGACCGAGGGGCGGCTCGACGAGGTGTTGCGCGATGCGATGGGTGGCGAGCTGAAGCCGCTCTACAACTACATGGGGGACCTGCCCGGGATCGAAGGCGCGCCGATTCCGCTGATCACGGCGTTGCGCGCGTGGCGCACGGCGGGGAGCGTGACGAGCTTCGATGCGGGACGTGGCTGCCCGTTCCAGTGCTCGTTCTGCACGATCATCAACGTGCAGGGGAAGAAATCGCGGCGGCGCTCGCCGGAAGACATCGAACAGATCGTGCGCGTGAACGTCGCGCAGGGGCTGCACAGTTTCTTCATCACCGATGACAACTTCGCGCGCAATTCGGATTGGGAGCGGATCCTCGATCGCCTCATTCAACTGCGCGAGGTCGAAGGGATCAGGATCCACTTCATCATTCAGGTGGACACGCTCTGCCATCGCATTCCGAACTTCATCGACAAGTGCCGCCGTGCAGGTGTGCGGCGCGTGTTCATCGGGCTCGAGAACATCAATCCCGACAGTCTCGTCGGCGCGAAGAAGCGGCAGAACAAGATCACCGAGTATCGCAAGATGCTGCTGGCGTGGAAGGAAGCTCGTGTCATCACGTACGCCGGCTACATCCTCGGATTTCCGAATGACACGTACGACTCGATCCAGCGCGACATCGAGATCATCAAGAGAGAGTTGCCGGTCGATCTGCTGGAGTTCTTCTATCTGACGCCGCTGCCGGGATCAGAAGATCATCAGAAGCTCGTCCACGCGGGCGTTGCGGTCGATCCCGATCTCAACAAATACGATCTGAATCACGTCACGACCGCGCATCCGCGCATGTCCGCGGAGGAGTGGGAGCGGACGTATCGGATGGCGTGGGACACGTACTACACGAAGGAGCACGTCGAGGCGGTGCTGCGTCGGCTCGTTGCGAAGCGGGCCAGTGCGAGCAATGCCATTCTGCTGATGACGTGGTTCAAGGGCTCGATTCACATCGAGGACGTGCATCCGCTGGAGGCGGGACTCTTCCGCTACAAGTTCCGCCGCGATCGCAGGGCGGGAATGGCGATCGAGCCGCGGTGGCGGTTCTATCCGAGGTATGTGATCGAGAGCGCGTCGAAGATGAAGCGGTGGCTCACGACCTATTTTGGACTGCGCCGGATCTACACGCGGATCAAGAAGGACGCGCGGCGCTATGAGTACATGGATCTCGCGCTGACTCCGGTGACGGATGAGGAGCTGGATACGCTGGAGTTGTTTACCACGCGGGAGCAGAAGTCGGTCGCGGTTTAGTTTGGAGTGCGGTGGCCGCAGCCACCGCTTTTGTATGTCGCAGCCAGTGCTTAAACATACAAAAGCGGCAGCTGCGGCTGCCGCACTCCAAACTATTTGCGCGCTTTCGTCAAATGCACCATGAATGCGATCGCGAACCCGACCGACGCGATTCCGGTCACGAACTGCAGTCCCTGCTTTCCTTCCGTTGCGTACAGCCACGTCACGATCGCCGTCACGACGCATTCGATCGCATACACGCTCGCCGTCAACCTGCGCTCGTGTTTGTGCAGCTTCGCGTGCAACAGTGTGATCGCGATGATGTAAACCGCGCTCGCCAGGAAAAAGAGAATCACGCCCTGCGATCCCTCGGCATGCTCCATCTTCGCGACGGCCTTCAGCGTGATCGTGAGCGCGGTGAGGACGTGAACGAGTTTCTGCAGGATCGTCGCACGCGCGCTCTTCATCGAGGCACCGCAACATCGGCGACGCTCGCATTCGGAAGTTTGAGCAGTTCGGTCGGCGCGATGCGGAGTTTGCTCGATCGATTGCCGCCGCCGATGATGACGCGCGGTTGTTCCATCACCCGCTGATCGATGTAGATCGCGACATCGGCCGGCAAGCCAGGAGCGGTGACGCCACCGATCAGCATGCCGGTCAGCTCCGCCGTTTCTTCGTGCGATGCGAACGAGAGCCGCTTCACACCCGTGAGCTCGCTGACTTTGCGATTCACGTCGAGTTTGGTGTCGGCGCGCACGAGGCAGGCGACGTAGCGTCGCGGCGTCGTCTTCAACACGACCATGATCGCGTTGCACGCTTCCTCGGCGGTGATGCCGAAATGCGCACAGAACTCGGCGGTATCGGCGAGCTCCGGCGGGCATGCGAGGACTTCCTGTTCGTGAAGGTCGTTCGCTTCGAGAGACTCGCGGACGCGGTCGTGCAGGATGGATCGATCGCTCATCAGCGGAACATACAACACAACAACCCCTCATCCACCGAAGGCGGATGAGGGGTTGCTCTTAACCCACGTGACGCAACGCTACTGCCGCGAGTAATCCAACCATCAACATCAGCATCCACGTCGACAACGTCGGCACCTGCGCGGGGATCGCAGCCGCGATCGCCGTGGTTGCGGTTGACGACGCATCCGTCGACACATCGCTCTCGATCGTCGCGGTATTCGTCAACGTTGCCGGTCCATCCGGCGCGGTGACGGACAACGTGAACACGGCAGTCGCACCTGAAACAAACGTCGCGATCGTGCACGAGATCGTGGTGCCGGTTGTACACGTCCAACCCGGTGCAGGCGTGAACGCTACGAGCGGTGCTTCCAGCACATCCGTGAGCGTGACGTTCGTCGCGTCGGCGGGGCCGTTGTTCGTCGCGGTGATCGTGTACGTGACGGTGCTTCCCTCGAGCGCGGTCAGCGGGCCGGTCTTCATGATTGCAAGATCGGCGGTGCCGGGCGGAACGACGTTCGTGGTTGCGCTCGCGCTGTCGTTCGTGCCGTCGGAGTCGCCGGTGGTCGCAACGGTTGCGGTGTTCGTGATCGACGCCTCCGTTGGAGCGTTGGCGACGAGCGTGAACGTTGCAGTCGCACCGCCTGCAAACGACGGCGTGCTGCAGTCGATCGTGCTGCCCGTCGTGCACGTCCAGCCGGCGGGCTCGGCGAGTGAGACGAACGTCGTTCCCGCAGGAAGCACGTCGTTGAGCGTGACCGTGGTTGCGTCGCCGCCGAGGTTCGTGATCGTGATCGTCCAGGTGATGTTGTCGCCGACGGTCGCGGCCGCGGGGCCGGTCTTGTCGACGTCGAGATCCGGCGGCGTCGGCGCGATCGTCGTCGTTGCAGTCGCGCTGTCGTTCGCCGTGTTGACGTCGCCGACGGCTGCGACCGTGGCTGTGTTCGTGATGACGCCTTCCGTCATCGCGTTGGCGACGAGCGTGAACGTCGCGTTTGCACCTGCTGCGAGCGACGGCGCGCTGCAATTGACCGTGCTGCCGGTCGTGCACGTCCAGCCCGCGGGCGCATCGAGCGAGACGAACGTCGTCTCGGACGGAAGCACATCGTTGAGCGTGACCGTTCCTGTGTCGGCCGTCCCGTCGTTCGTGACCGTGATCGTCCAGGTGATGTCGTCGCCGACCACGACGCTCGCGGGACCGACTTTGGTGACTGCGGCATCGGGCTGCGCGATCGTCGTATTCGCGCTGGCGCTGTTGTTCGACGTGTCGGGATCACCGGCTGTCGCGAAGTTCGCGGTGTTCGTGATCGAGCCTGCTGTCGTTGCGTCGGCGACGAGCGTGAACGTTGCGGTCGCGCCAGCCGCGAGCGACGGCGCGCTGCACTGGATCGTCGCCCCGGTCGTACACGTCCAACCCGCGGGCGCGTCGAGCGAGACGAACGTCGTCTGCGCGGGCAGCGTGTCGGTGAACTGCACCGTTCCTGCGTCACCGATGGCGGTGTTCGTCACGGTGATCGTCCACGAAATGTCGTCGCCGACATTCACGTTCGCGGGACCGGTTTTGTCGGCGTCGAGATCCGGTACCAGTTGCACCGTTGTCGTCGTTGTGGCGCTTTCCTCTCCCACTTCGGCAATCGCAACGAGGATCTCGCCATTCGTCGGCGTATCTGAAACGCGCACGACGACCGTGAACTCCGCGGTGCCGACAGCCAACGTCTCCGTCGAGCAGAAGATCGTGCTGCCGCTCGTACACGTCCACCCCGCGGGCGGTGTGACCGATTGAATCGTCGTCGAGGACGGCGGCGTGACTGCGAGCGTGACGTTCGAAGCGGGGTCGGGGCCTTCGTTGCTCACCTGAATGACGTAGGTGAGGTCCTGGCCCTGTGCGATGGGATCGGGCGAGTCGGTGATCGTCACGTTGAGTGACGAGACCGTCGGTTCCACGATCGTCGTCTCGATCGTGCTGCTGTCGTCCGCGGTGTTCGTCTGCGACGACGCCGTGGTGACGGAAGCCGTGTTCGAAATCACGGTGCCGGCCGGGACGGCGTCGACGGTCACGACGAGCGTGAACTGCGCGGACTCGCCGGGTCCGAAGGTGGGCTTGGTGCAGGTGTTCGTGCCGCCGGTTGTGCAGACCCAGCCCGGCGCGGTGGTGGTGAATGAAACGAACGTCGTGTTGGTCGGGACGACGTCGGTCAGCGTCACATCCAGCGCGTCATCGCCGCTGAAGTTCTGCACGAGGATCGCGTACGTGATCGTGCTGCCCGCGGTCGCGGTGGCCGGACCGCTTTTCGTCACGCTGAGGTCGACCGCCGAAGGATCGTTGACCACGGTGATTGCGGTCGAGGAATCGTTGCCTGAATTCGGATCGGGGAGTGGACCGGAAACCGTGGCGGTGTTCGTGAACGACGTGCCGTTCGGGGTGTCTGCCGGCACTCCGACGACGATGTCGAACTGTGCACCTTCGCCGCGCGGAAGGACCGGAGTCGTGCACTGGACGGTGCCGCCCGAGCCGACCGCGGGAGTGGTGCAGGTCCAGCCCGCAACGGTCGTGATCGAGATGAACGTCGTGCCGGACGGAAGGTGGTCGGTCATCGCCGCCGCGGTGTCACTCGGTCCGTTGTTGCTGACGAAAATCGTGTAGAGAATCGAGCCTCCGGGAGCGACTCCGACGTCCGCGGTCTTCTCGATGGCGAGATCGGTCGGGCCGAACGTCGTCGTCGCCGACGACTCGCGCGGCTCTGCGCCGCCGCCGTTCACGGTTGCCGTGTTTGTGACCATGGTGCCGTTCGCGATGCCGTCCGTGTCGACGACGATCGAGATGAGCTCCGTCGTCTCGGCTCCGAGGGCGGGCGTCGAGCATTCCACCGTGCCGTTCGCACCAACGGCGGGCGCGGTACAGGTCCACGTTCCCGGCGCTGTGACTGAGACGAAGGTCGTCCCCGCGGGCAGGGGATCGGTCACCGTCGCATCCGTGGGAACGGACTCGACGTTGCGGACCGAGATCGTGTACTCGATCTCATCGCCCGAAGTCGCAGTCGCCGGCGCGCTTTTCTGAAACTGGAACTCCGCGAATGCGTACGGACCGACGGACAAGAGCATCAGAGCAAGAAAGGCACGGATATGAGTCTGTAACGATTGCAAGTTTTATCTCCGGAGTGGTGGCTGTGCTCTTTTGTGTCAGGCCGTGCGAGGATCGATCACGATGCGACCACGTACGCGACCCGCGAGGATCTCATTCGATAGTGCGAAAATTTGTTCGATGGGTTCGGTCCGCGAGAGCTCCGAGAGCTTCGCGAAATCGACGTCCTGGGCCAATCGTGCCCACGCTGCGATGCGCTCCGCTTTCGGCGTGCGGATCGAGCTGACGCCGAGAAGCGAAACGTTGCGGAGGATGAGCGGCCAGACGGTGGTGACGAGCTCGTGCCCACCGGCCATGCCACACGAGGCGACGGCGCCGGCGTATGCGGTCTGCGCGAAGACATTCACGAGCGTCGTGCCGCCGACGGTGTCGATGCCGCCGGCCCAGCGCTCGGTCTGCATCGGGGCGCCTTTTTGCGCGAGCTCTTCGCGCGGGATGATCGACGTTGCGCCGAGGCCGCGGAGGAAGGGTTCGAGCTCGGGACGGCCGGTGGATGCAGCGACGCGATAGCCGCGTTGCGCGAGCAACATCACGGCGATCGAGCCGACGCCGCCTGCGGCGCCGGTGACGACAACCTCACGATCGTCGGGGATGACGCCATTGCGCTCGAGTGCGAGCACGCACAGCATCGCCGTGAACCCCGCGGTGCCGAGCTGCATCGACTGTTCGAGCGTCATGCCGTCGGGCAGCTGCACGATCGCGTCGGCGCGCACGCGCTCGCGTTGCGTGTAGCCGCCCCAGTCAGTCTCGCCGAAACCTTGGCCGTTGCCGACGATCGACGTTCCGACTGCGAATTCGGGATCGTCGGACGCGACGACGGTGCCGGCGAGGTCGATGCCGAGGATCATCGGGAAGCGGCGGACGATGCGTCCGCGGCGCGTGACCGCGAGTGCGTCTTTGTAGTTGAGCGAGGAGTACGCGACGTCGACCGTGACACCGTGCTTTGGCAGATCGTCGTCGGTGAGTTGTTCGAATCCGACGCGGTCTTCGTGCGCGACGAGAGCCTGGAACGTCATTTCTTCACCGTCTTTGCGAGGTAAGCCCGTACGTTTTCGATGGTGACGGGATTGCCCCACCGCTCACGCACTTCGTCATCGAGTTCGTTCGCGTAGTGCTTCGCGCGACGGATCGCGGGACTGCGCAGCTGGCGTTTCGCGAGTGCGAATGACTGTGCCGGCAGCGCGGCGAAATGCTTCGCCATCTCTTCGGCGCGCGACGCAAGTGCGCTGGCTTCGACGACCTCGTCGATCATGCCGAGGCGGAGGGCTTCGTCGGAGAGGACCGTGCGGCCGGTGTAGATCAGCATCTGCAGATGTTGCGGCGGCACCGCGAAGCGCACGGCTTCGAGCACGCTCGGCGGGAACGGGACGCCGACGAGCATCTCGGGCATTCCGATGCGGCCGTTGCCGGAGGCCATGATGCGGTAGTCGGCGGCGAGCGTCATGATGCAGCCGCCGGCGATGGCATGGCCGTTCGCGGCGACGATCACCGGCTTCGGCAGCGCGAAGAGCTCGAGCAGCATGCGCGACAGCGCGGGCACGAAGCGGTCCGCGTATTCGCGGCCGCCGTCGGTGAGGCGGAAGAGATCGACGCCGGCGGAGAAGATCGAGCCGGTGCCGGTGAGGATGACGGCGCGCGTGGTTTCGTCGAGTGCGATCTCGTTCGCCGTGCGCGCGATTGCTTCGATGAGCTCGATGTCGAGCGCGCTCGCTTTGCCGTGCGCCAGGCGCAGCGTGGTGATGCCTTCGTGGTCGGTGCGTTCGATCATGGCTGAAGCATATCTCCCGCGATGATGCTCGGATCGGTCGTCGGATGGAACTTCTTCTTCAGGCGGCCGTCCGGGCCGATGAGGAAGATGGAGAGCGTGTGATCGACGAGCGGTCCCGCGGCAGATCCTGAATCGCGGATCTCGTACTTCGCGCCGAGCTGTCGCACGACCTCGTCGATCTGCGCTTTCGAACCGGTGAGTCCCTTCGCCGGGACGGCGCCGAAGTAGGCGAGGTACTCCTTCAGGATCGCGGGCGTGTCGCGCGGATCGACGCTGACAAAGAGCGTGGGGATGTCGCGCGCTTCCGCGCCGGCTTCGCGATACGCGCGTGCGAGGTTCGACATCGTCATCGGACAGGCGTCGGGGCAGTGCGTGTATCCGAGGAAGAGGAGGGCGGGCTTTCCACGGAGGGAGGAGGAGCGGAACGGGCGGCCGTCGTGATCGATGAGGGTGAAGTCGACTTTCGCGTTCTCTGTTGATGTTGCTTCTACCGTTGTTGCCTGGATCGTTTCGCCGCGAACGGGCGCGGTCACGTCTTCGGTCGAGCCGTCATCGAACTGCAGCGTGAGCTCGATCGTGTCGCCGTCGCGCAGCTGGCGTTTGAGGCCGATCAGCATCAGGTGCGACTGGCCTGGCGCCAGCGTGATGGTTGCGCGCGGTGCGAGATCGATGCGGTCGACTTTGCGCATCGTCATCATGTCGTTCGTCGAGACCATCTCGTGCAGCTCGACGATGTTCGCAGCGGACGAGGTGACGCCGGTGAGTGCGATGTGTTTCGCGGCGTCGTTGGTGAGCGTAAGGTACGCGGCGCCGACGATCGATGCAGGATTCGTTGCCGCTGCCCAGGCGTTGTCGACACTGACGCCACGCGGTTCCTTGGCAAGTTCAAGGATGTAGCGCGCGATCGCTATCCGCTCCTGCTTCGGAATGTCGGGATACGCGGGCATGCCTGTGCGCCCATCCGCGATTCCGAATGCAATCGTGCTCGCGATCCCTTCGTCCGTTTTCGATCCGCGATAGGAGGCGAGGTCGCGCAGATCGCGCGGCTTCGTGTGCGAGAGTCCCGCCGCCGGCCCCCGCCCATCACCGCGCACGCCATGACACGCGGCACAGCCATACGCGAGATACATCTCGCGGCCACTGGAGACTTCGGCACCGGGACCGCAGGCGAGGGCGAGGAGAGCGAGCAACGCGGCGAGAGGCCTCAGCATCGGCGCGCATGATGCCATGGCGCCGGGCCCGCCGGGCCCGGCCCGGTGCGTTGGTTGCTGCACCTTGCGGGTTGTGCATCGTCAGCCGCAGGATGTGCGGCTTCGGCCGGCGCAACGCGCCTGGCTTTTCCGGGACGAGCTCAGACGGACGAAATGCGGCCCTGGATCGACATGCAAGAGCTCCTCCGACATCGCATCATGCTCTCAGTGCAGCCGTCGTCGCCTAAGCTCTATATTCCAGAATATCCCCAGGCTGACATTCGAGCGCACTGCAGATCGCTTCCAGCGTCGACAGGCGGATTGCCTTTGCCCGGCCGTTTTTCAATACGGAAATATTCGCCATCGTGATGCCGACTTTTTCGGCAAGCTCGGTGACGCTCATTTTCCTTTTCGCCAGCATGACGTCGATGTTGATGATGATTGCCATGACTAAACGGTCAGGTCATTCTCGGACTTGATGTCCACGGCAGACTGGAACAGCCGTTCAAACACGGCAGCCGCAGTGCCGACTACGATTGTGACGAACATCAGGACGAGGCCAATGACCACACCGCCCGCACTGTCGTCGTTGCCGCGCACAACGATCAGGATGTAAGCGAGAGCCCCTCCAATGAACGCGACAAGAGCCATGGCGCAACGCTTGATCGTCCGTAAAGCTTTGACTGAATTGACGGAAAACACTTCGTTCTGCCCGATGTATCCGAGCAGCCGGAATGCCTGAAAGAGCGCTACGAAAAACGCAAGGGATGCGAGATACACATACGCCAGAAAGGGATCCTTGAAGTAAATCTCAAAAACTGTCGCGTGCGCGTTTCTGCCCTCGAGATGAGGTTCCCAAAGCATGAGAGCAAGAACTCCCAGGCCTGTCAGCACGATGACTGCCTGAAGAAAGATCGTCGAGCTTCGTTTCATGGTTGGCGCTTTGTTCATACCTTTGCCAATATCGATGCTTTCTTATCGTTTGTCAATATATTTATATCGTTGTGATGCGATCAAGCTGCGCTGCTTTCACTTCCCCGGGTTGTGCCATCATGCGTCGCGGACTGAGTTTTGAACCGGGGAGGCATCATGACGGTCAAGCGCATGGACAACGTCGGCATCGTGGTGGAAGACCTCGATGCCGCCATCGAATTTTTCACTGAGCTCGGCCTCGAGCTCGAGGGGCGCGCTCCCATCGAAGGAGAGTGGGCAGGCAGCGTCACGGGATTGCGGGACATGCGCGTCGAGATTGCCATGATGCGCACGCCGGACGGTCACAGCCGGCTCGAGATATCCCGATTCCTCGCGCCGCCTGTGGTCGCCGATCACCGAAGAGCTCCGGTGAACGCTCTCGGTTACCTGCGCGTCATGTTCGCCGTCGAGGATATCGACGATACGGTCGCCCGGCTGAGCAAGCGGGGCGGGGAGCTCGTCGGCATCGTGGCGCAGTACCAGGACACGTATCGGCTTTGCTATATCCGAGGGCCGGAAGGAATTCTCATCGGGCTCGCTCAGGAGCTCGGGCAGCACGCTTCGCGATGAAGCGCAGGACCGACACGCGGCGGCTCGACGGATTCAGCGAGAAGTGAGGTCGCGTTCTGGTTCAAGCAACGAATGATCAAACCAAATGTCTTCGCTTTCGGGGGTGATACGGAACCTCCAGCCGGGTGGCAGAGCGAGATACGGAAGAACCTCAGGACGCTCTTCGGCAAGATGATGAACGTGCATCGGTTTGAAGAATTCAGGAGACGTACTGAATTCCGTACCGCCCCAGATGTACCATCCGCAGCGATCGCCTGCAGGTGGGTGGCGAAGACCATTCAGCGGTAACTCGCAACGTAGCGCGCTGCTCGAGATGCCGACCTTCGCAGACGGATCGCAGGGAGCGTAAGCAGTGAGATGCGCGTGGCATACGTCGCGCTGCAGAGCAATGAACTCCGTCGCGGGAGCTTCGCCTTTTCTAAACGACCAGCGTCCCCATATGGCGTACAGAGCGGACGGTATGCCGATGATCAGTATGCCAAGAATAGCTTTGAATGCGGATGCACCGCGCGCCCCTGGCGAAAGGCTGGCCAGACCTTCGGCGGCGAGTTCGGCACACAGATACCAAACGTAAGCCAGGGCGATGATCCCCGCCAACACTCGGCCTGCCCAGTAAAACCGAGCCGGGTCGTACAGTTTTATGAGCAGGAGAATCGCAGCAGCGACAAGCAGCGCGGAAATGAGGCCGCGGCGACTTGTCCAGTCTGACACGAGCATGCCCATGACGATCACAAATAGGAGCAGGAATGGCGTTAGTGACCAGAATAGGGACCTGCTTCCGCTGTAGAGCGTTCGTCCGAACACGAGACGTATTCTAGATGAGCGGTGAACCGTTAGCTCGCGGTCGGCCATGTGACTACGACTGTCCGGCCATTGAACGAACAACGAGAGATTTCATCAAGCAATGCCTCCCGCACCAGATCAGGATCGAGTCCGCCAGTTCCGGCTCCGATCAGGGGGAATGCGACTGACGAGAACCCCTGCTCGCTTGCGACGACAAGTGCGTTGCGAACGCACATCCGCACGATTGGTTCCGATGAGCTCCAGCGCGCGGTCAGACCGGCTACATGGATGATGCCTCGAAGCGGAAGCCGGCCCGCGGTCGTGACAACAGCGTCTCCCGCGCGCAGGGTGCCGCACTTGCGAAGCTCCCGAAATGGCTCGGTGCCGGCCGCACGCTTGATAGCTCCGGAGACACCCTGCGGCAGAAGCAACCACCACGGGATGAAGTTTCGATTCCAGGCGTTCACAATCGCGTCGACATCTTGCTCGAGGAGATCGCCGGTGACGGCTTCCACGGTGGGCGACACGGGCGTGTCATCTTGCGTCAGCGAAGCCTCTCCAAACGAAGCGATCACCTCGATTTGGCCGATGATGTTTGCGTTGAGCTCCGGGAGGTCGTCCGCGGGAATCCACCACTCCGTGTGATATGCCGCGCCGACCGTTTGCACTGGAAACCGTCGAATGAATGTGGTCCTAACGCGGAATCTGGTCACGAACCCGGAGCCTGACTGGTCTACGTTCCATCGTGACGCAATCTCCGCGGCATACCGGAAATTGGTGACTGGGTAGAAGATGGGCTGTCCCGCCAGCCGCGGTGGCCATCGCTGCCATTGGGTGGCCCGGAGCAGCTCAAGCTCAGCGGGGCCGACCGGTCGAAAGAGGACTACCGTCTCGTCTCGCACGTCACTATTATCGTCGCGCTCACCGCGGAGAGTTCCCGCTGAGGTAGAGAGGGGATTGGAATGAGAACGATGAATCGTGCGGTCCTCTGCGCAGTCGCGATCTCCGCTGCGTGCCTGATCAGCGCTACGCGGCCGGCCTACAGTCAAACAACTGCGCCGCCTGCGACCGCCACCGCAACAGAAAGCAAGCCTTTCACCTGCGAGTTCTATTACAAGGTGAAATGGGGACGTCTGGGCGAGTTTCTGAAGCTCTACAAGAAGAACCATTTCCCGATCCTCCGCAAGCAACAGGAGCGCGGCGAGATTCTCTCGATTTCTGCGGAGTATCCGATCAACCACGCGAGCGAAGACAGCCGATGGGACCTCCGGATCACCGTCACCTACCGGGACGCCATCGTCGCTCACGAAGATCCGTCCGAAGCAGTGTGGGTGAAGCAAATGTTTCCTGATCAGGAGACGTACAAGCGCGAAGAACAACAGCGGTTCGAGCTGGTGCTCGAACACATGGACATTCCGATCGCGGTCGACGACGTTACGAAGTGGTGAATCGCGGTGAGATGAGGTAGAGCACATCCGTTGCGATGGGCGATTCGTCGTCGATGAGTTTCGCAACGCTGATGTTCTGTCGTTGGGCGCGAATCGTTTCCGTATCGACGGATCCCGAGAACGGATGCACGAGCAGCGCGACGGACTTCGTCATTCGCGCGAGCTCCGCGAGGGCGCGGCGAACGTCGATCCGCAGGCCGTCAAACTCCGCATGCCACGAAGGAGTCACGTCTTGCCGCATCTGCTCGACGGCCCGCTCGATCTTCGCGTCCGACCAGCCCTGCTTCCGGAACTTCGGCTTCGCATGCTTCGCGCGAAAGGTCGCGATGCGATCCTCGATCGAAGGACGCGGATTCTCAGCGCCCGAATCGGAGTACATCTCGCAGCTGCACGTCCCGTCCGTGAGAGTGAACGTTTCCCAATCGGCCGGCAGCAGCGCCGCGATCGACGCATTCACAATAGGTTGCATGTGGAAAGGCGAGCGCAGGAGAGCGCGCGCGGCGGGAAGGTCCGTCGAGCGACAGGCCGCGATCACGAAGTCGCACATGACGTGGCAATGCTACTGCGCATGTAGAATCACGCCATGTCCTACGAAGGCATCATCACGGTCGAGCCCGGGAAGCGTGGCGGCCAGCCTTGCATTCGCGGGATGCGCATGACCGTCTATGACGTCCTGTCGTATCTCGCGTCCGGGATGACCGAACAGGAAATTCTCGCGGATTTTCCGTACCTTACTCACGAAGACATTCTCGCGTGCCTGAGTTATGCGGCCGAGCGCGAGCACCGGATGCTGGTGGCGAACGAGTGAAGTTGCTGTTCGTCGTTCAACCAGGACTGATCAGCCCCAACCGCCCATGTTCCCCAACAACACCATCCCATGCCCCACGATCACGATCGTCGGCAGAATCAACACCCGCACCGCTCCTCCCACCCTTCCGCGCAACTCGCCATTCGCCTCGATCTCCGGACGCGCGGGCATTTCGTCGAGCAGGTACGCGCACGACGGGTCGTTCGGATCGTAGAGCAGCGGTTCGGTGGCTTCGTCCTGGAGGCGTGAGTCATCCGAAGTGAGCGCGGTGGCTTCGTAGTGGCGGCCGTCGCGGGCGACGAAATCGAACTTCAATGAATGGACCCGGCGGCGGTTGACCCTGACGTTGGTCGGCGCTTTCGATTGGAACGTACCTTCCGCGATGAGTCCGTCGCGCAACAGACGGTTGCGTTTGACGCCGCTGCGCGTCCCGCCAATCAGCATCACCAGGCCGAGGAAGGGGAAGATGTTCACGAACGCCACGAAGGGGCTGAAGGTCGCGCGGCGCATGCCGGCGATGCGTGATTTTTTCGGGTTGCCTTCCGCGTACTCGATGGTCACGGATTCACCGGGCGTGACGCGCTGCCCGTTGCTGTACGAGACGCCGGTGTGCGTGAGATTCGCGACCGAGTACTCGTAGTGATTGGCCTGCACGACCGAGCTGTTCTGCGACGCGTTCGTGCTCTCCACGTTCGTGACTTTGCCTTCCACTGTCTCATGCGGTCCTCGAAACGTGACGAACGAGAAGTCGGCGTTGAGCGTGAAGACCCAGAAGAAGACCATCCCGAATCCGAAGATCGCCCAGCCGATCTGGGTGAAGGCGTTGAAGAAGTTCACGATCTGCAGCGAGACAGGCACACGGCGCGGGGCCATGCCGAGGTGAACGGAGTGGTGCATCCCTACAGCAGTCCCAACTTCGCCAGCAACACCATCCCATGCCCCACGATCACGATCGCCGGCAGAATCAACATCCGCACCGCCCCTCCCACCTTCCCGCTCAAATCGCCATTCGCCTCGATCTCGGGGCGCGCCGGCATTTCGTCGAGGAGGTACGCGGACGTCGGGTCGTTCGGGTCGTAGAGCAGCGGTTCGGTGTCTTCGTCCTGAAGGCGCGAACTGTCCGACGTCCGCGTCGTGACTTCGTGGTGCTGGCCGTCGCGAGCGACGAAGTCGAACGTCAATGCATACACGCGGCGTCCGTTGACCGTCACGTTCGTCGGCGCTTTCGATTTGAACGTGCCTTCCGCCACGACTCCTTCGCGCAGCAGGCGGTTGCGTTTGATGCCGGAGCGCGTCGCGAAGTACAGGATCAGGAAGCCGACCAACGGGAAGATGATCACGAACGCGACGGCGGGGCTGAAGATCGCGCGGCGCATGCCGGCGATGCGTGATTTCCCGGGACTGCCTTCTGCGTATTCGATCGTCACGGATTCGCCGGGCGAGACGCTCTGACTGTTGCTGTACGAGACT
Organism: Thermoanaerobaculia bacterium; assembly: GCA_036009605.1. Lineage (GTDB taxonomy): Bacteria > Acidobacteriota > Thermoanaerobaculia > Gp7-AA8 > Gp7-AA8 > QHVT01. The sequence continues at coordinate 29,631 of DASYLL010000084.1, forward strand.
CCCGTGTGCGTGACGCCCGCGACCGAGTATTCGTAGTGATTGGCCTGCACGCGCGACTTGTTCTGCGATGCGTTCGTGCTCTCCACCTTCGTGACTTTGCCGTCCACGGTCGCGTACGGACCGCGGAAGGTCGCGAACGAGAAATCCGCGTTGAACACGAACCCCCAGAAGAAGATCATCCCGAATCCGAAGACCGCCCAGCCGACCTGGGCGATGCCGTTGAAGAAGTTCGCGATCTGCAGCGAAACGGGAACGCGGCGCGGGGCCATGCCGAGATGAACTGATTGGCGCATGGGGAAATAGTATGCCCCGGTTCTTTTTCGCGCGCATCCGCCGTCTAATGGTTCCGATATGTTGCGGAAGACTGCGCTCGTTCTGTTCGTCGCCTTCATCGTCCTGTTTGCCTCCGCCGCGGTTCCACCGCAGGAGAGCGCACGCGCCTACGACGCCGTGCGTGCCGAGGCGGAGAAGCACTACGCCGAAAAATCATTCGCGCGGGCACACGCGCTGTACGAGGAAGCGTCGAAGCTGAAGCTTTCCGACGAAGAGAAACGCTGGGTGGCGTTCCGACTCGCGGACACGACGCTGCGCATCGACATCGCCAGTCCGAGCGACGATTCCACGCAACGCGACGCCGCACGCGCCGCGCTCGTGGAGCTGACGAAGGTCAGCGATCGCGGCGCCGCGGAAGCGAATGAAACGATCGGCGATTTCCACGCGACCCATCCGCGAATGCGCTATCTCTATCAGGCGCAGCAGTACTACCTGGCTGCGCTCGACTGGTGGGCGGGCAGCAGCGATCTGCCGACCGCGCGGCGTCGCTATCTCTCGATCGTGTGGCGCCTGGCACCCGAGGCCGAGGGCTACTCGGTGGCACCGCGCGAGGTGCTGGTCAACGCGGTGAAGATCGCGGAGACGCCGCAGGATCGCGCGCACGCGCAGTACCTTCTCGCGAAGCAGTATCTGAATGACCGCTCGCCCGCCAGCATGGAGCGCGCCTTCGAGCTCCTCGACCAGATCGTCCGCCTTGGCAAGAAAACCGAGTGGTACGACGACGCGCTCTACACGTGGGCGGCGTACCTCAATGATTATCCGAAAGCGCTCGGGCTCTACCAACGCCTGCTCGCGGAGCACACGAAATCCGAGTCCGAGTGGTACGACGACGCGCAGAACGCGATCGCGGAGATCACGCGCGAGACCGTCGACGTCAGCGCCTCGAACACCTTCCTTCCCGATTCCGAACAGGAGCTCCTCCTCGGCTGGCGCAACACGAAAGCGATCGAGTTGACGGTCTACTCGATCGATCTCACGCGCGACGCGCGATGGCGCGACAGCACGAGCTGGCACAACACGATCTCGGCGGAAGGGAAGCCGGTCGTTCGTACATGGACGCACGAGACGCAGGATCGCGGCGAGCATCGTCCCGGCAACGCGTCGATCCGTCTTCAGCCGCACCTGCCGATGGGCGCGTATCTCGTCATCGCGCGCAGCGGCAAAGCCTTCGCGCGCACGATTGTCCTCATCACGGACGCGCACATCCTCCTGCACGCGATGAACGGCCGCAATCACGTGCTCGTGTCGGACGTCATCACGGGCGAGCCAATCGCAGGCGCGGCCGTACGCATGTCCCTCGGCGACGAAAAGCAGTCGGTGATCACGGCGACCACGAACAAAGACGGGGTTGCGGAGCTGGCGTCGCCGAGCCATGGCTCGATGCTCATCACCGCGTCTGCAGGAGCGCGGCAGGCGTATCACACGACGTGGACGCAGGCGGTTCCGATCGAAGGAACCGATCGCCGCTGGCGCGTCTACGCGTTCACCGATCGTCCGGCGTATCGCCCCGATGAAACGGTGCAATGGAAAATCCTGGCGCGGGTGCGCGACAAGGGTCGCTGGCAGACGCCCGCCGGCGAGACGTTGTCGTACGAGATCTACGGACCGCGCGGCGACAAGATCATCAGCGGCAATGCGAAGCTGAATGACTTCGGCAGTTTCTGGGCCGAGCTGCCGCTGACGCAATCGATGGCGCTCGGCGTCCATACGATCCGTTTCCTGACCCCGAACAACGCGTATGCCGCCGATGCGCAGTTGTTCCGACTCGAGGAGTACAAGCTGCCCGAGTTCGCGGTCAGCGTCTCCACGCCCGAAAACACGCAGTACCGCCTCGGCGACACGATCGAAGCGACGATCGACGCGAGCTACTACTTCGGCGGCCCGGTTGCGAATGCCGAGGTCGAGGCGGTCGTCTATCAGGAACCGTTCGTGCGCTACTGGTATCCGTGGCGCGAGTACGCGTGGTACTGGCCGGACTGGCAGCGCCCGCAATCGCAATCGGTGATGACGCGCGAGACGCTGCGCACCGATGTGAATGGACGCGCGATCCTGCGCATCGACACGCCGCGCGACGGCAGTGATACGAGCTATCGCATTGAAGCGCGCGTCGTCGATTCGTCGAGGCGCGAAGTGCGCGGCGAAGGCACGGTTCGCGTGACGCGGCAGCGCTACTCGGTGATGGCGATGCCCGAGCACTGGCTGCATCAGCCGAACGAGCGGGTGAACGTGAAGTTCCGCGCCGTCGATGCGAATGACAAACCGATTCGCACGACCGGCACGATCGTCGTGACGAAGCGCAGCTGGAAGGGGCGACGGTATGTCGATGCCGAGGTGCTGACGACGAAGCTCGATACGGATGCGGAAGGGGAAGTGACGTTGACGTTCACGCCGAAGACCGCGGGCTACTACGCGGTGAAGTGGACGAGCCTCGACGGCGATGGCAAACAGGCGCGCGACAAGGTCACCGCGGAGACGACGGTGTGGGTTGCCGATCGCGCGACCACGGACATCGGCTACTACCAGGCCAACGGGCTCGATCTCATCGTCGACAAAGAGACGATGCGCGCGGGTGAGACGGCGAACGTGATGGTCGTGACGCCGGCCAGCGGGCGCTGGGTGATGTTGACGACGTCGGCGAATTCGATCATCGAATCGCGTGTCGTGCATCTCGACGGCACGGTGAAGCTCGTGCAGTTGCCGCTCGACGAGCGGTACGAGCCGAACTTCTTCATCACCGCGTCGTCGGTGTTCGACAAGCAGTTGTTCACCGAGACCGAGAGAGTGGTCGTGCCGCCGGTCGATCACTTCCTCACGGTCGATGTGAAGTCGGATCGCGAGCAGTACGAGCCGCGGCAGGAAGGGACGCTGACGATCACGACGCGCGATGCCGATGGCAAACCGGTCGCGGCGGAAGTCGCCGTCTCGGTTGCGGATGAAGCGGTGACGGCGATCCAGCAGGATCCGGCCGGTGATCCGCGAGAGTTCTTCTTCAATGAGCAGCATCAGCAGCGCGTGCAGGTGTCGGCGAGTCTTCATTCGCAGCAATATGTGAAGCTCGAGAAAGAGCCGCCGCCGGAGACCGTGGACGAGAGCGTCGAGTACGACGGCGGCATCGTGTCGGGTGTCGAGGGTGGGGTGCCGGGCGGTGTCGTTGGTGGGGTTGTTGGAGGACGTGCCGAGGCGATCACGGTCACGGCGAATGCACCTGTGATGGAGCCGACGCTGGCGTCGCCGGCGCCACCACCCGCGCCGCAGATGGCGCGCGAGGAAAAATCGGCGTCGCGGCAGGACCTCGCGGCAGGCGCCGATGCGGCCGGCATCGACGTGCAGGTGCGCAGCGATTTCCGATCGACCGCGTTCTGGAAACCGGACGTCGTCACGGATGCGAGCGGCACGGCGAAAGTGAAAGTGTCGTATCCCGAGGCGTTGACGACGTGGCGGGCGACGGCGCGGGCGGCGACGCGGGGGTTGGCGTTCGGCATGGGCAGCTCGACGTCGAAGACGAACCTGCCGCTGCTCGTGCGGTTGCAGAGTCCGCGGTTCTTCGTCGTCGGCGATCGCGCGGTGGTCTCAGGCGTGATCAACAACAACACCGATGCGGCGATCACGGTCACGCCGACGCTCGAGGCAGAAGGGCTGACGTTGAATGGAACCGCTGCGCCGGTGCGTGTCGAAGCGCGAGGCGAAGCGCGAGTCGATTGGAACGTTGCCGCCGAGCGTCCGGGCACGGCGAAGCTGCGCGTGACGGCGCGCGGTGCGAAGCATGCGGATGCGATGGAGAAGTCGTTCGTCGTCTACGAGCACGGCATCGACAAGCTCATCGCGCGCTCCGGAAAGATGCGCGGCGACGAAGCGCTGATCCGACTCGATCTGCCGCGCGAGCGGCGCGCGACGCAGCTGGTCGTGCAGATCTCGCCGAGCCTGGCGACCACGATGCTCGATGCGTTGCCGTATCTCATTGACTACCCGTATGGCTGCACTGAACAGACGATGAGCCGCTTTCTGCCGGCTGCGATCGTGGCGCGGACGCTGGAGAAGCTGGGACTCGATCCGAAAGAACGCCTTCCGAAGAAGAACCTCGACGCGATCACCGCCGCGGGCATGGCGCGGTTGTACGACATGCAGCACGGCGATGGTGGCTGGGGCTGGTGGAAAGACGACACCACCGACGACTTCATGACCGCGTACGTCGTCTGGGGCTTCTCGATCGCGCGTGACGCGGGCTTGCCGGTGCGTACGGCCGCGGTGAATCGTGCGGCGGCGTGGCTCGAAGGACGTCTCGTCGAGCATCGCAACGAACGCAACGAACAGGCGTGGATGCTCCATGCACTTTCTTCGTGGCGCAACGCGAAGCCGACTGCCGCGGAGCGCGTTGCGTACGACAACGTCTGGACGAATCGCGAACAGCTCAGCGCGTACTCGCGTGCGTTGCTCACGTTGAGCGCGCATCGTTACGGTGACAAAGAGCGAACGGACATTCTCGTGCGCAATCTCGAAGATGGCGTGCAGTACGAGGATGCGGCGAATGGCGAAGCGGAATCGCTCGCGACCGCGCACTGGGGCTCGTCGCAGACGTTCTGGTGGCGCTGGTACGACGGTCCGGTCGAGACGACGGCGTTCGTGTTGCGCGCGCTGGCGACGATCGATCCGAAGCATCGCCTCGTGGAGCCGACGATGAACTGGCTCGTGAAAAATCGCCGCGGCTCGCAGTGGAGCAACACGCGCGACACGGCCATCTCACTGCTCGCGCTCAGCGACTATCTCGACAAGAGCGGCGAGCTGCGCGGCGATGTGACGTACGAACTCGCGGTGAACGGTCGCGTGATCGCGACGAAGAACGTCACGGCCGCGGATGTGCTGCGCGCGCCGAGCCGTTTCACGATCGAGCCGGGCCTGCTCAAAGACGCGATGCAGGAGATTCGCATCCGCCGCACGCGTGGGGATGCGCCGTTGTATTTCTCGGCAGAGGCGCGGTTCGTTTCGCTCGAGGAGCCGGTGAAGGCGGCGGGCAACGAGATCTATGTACGCCGCGACTACTATCGACTGAAGCCGCGTCCCACGCTGCTCAAAGGCGTGCTGTACGACAAGATCCCGTTGCGCGACGGCGAGAAGGTGAAGAGCGGCGAGCGCATTGAGGTCGTGGTTACGGTCGATGCGAAGAACGACTACAGCTACCTGCTGTTCGAAGATCTGAAACCGGCCGGATTCGAGGCCGTGGCGTTGCAGAGCGGACAGCCGTTGTGGGCCACGCAGGCGAAGACGCAGCGGACGACGTACGTCTACCAGGAACTGCGCGATCGCAAGGTGGCGATGTTCGTCGGACAGATGGCGCAGGGCGTGTGGGAGATCCGATACATGCTGCGCGCGGAGACACCCGGCTCGTTCCACGCGCTGCCGTTGATCGGGCAGGCGATGTACGTGCCGGACGTGCGGTCGAATGGGGATGAAGTGCGGGTGATTGTGGAGTAGGCCGACCTGTCATCCCGAGCGTAGCGAGGGACCTGTGCGGGCGGGGCGCGAAACTCGAGCCTCTTGCCCCACCCGCACAGGTCCCTCGCTACGCTCGGGATGACAGCATCACCCGCGCGTGACCGTCACGAGCGTCACATCGTCGCTCGTGACGTCCAGCGCGCGGTGAATCGCATTCGCCGACGGGCCCACGCGACGCACGAGCTTTCGCAGTCCGGACACGCCAAGCTCTTCGCCGTCGTTCGTCGATTCGGTCACGCCGTCGCTGTAGAGAATCAACGTCTCGCCCGATTCGAGATGCGTGCTGTACGAGTGCCACTTCGCATTCTGCAGCATTCCCAGCAACGGGCCGGTCGATGCGATCTCTTCGATCGTGCCGTCGCGGCGCACGATGAGCGGCGGACAGTGGCCTCCATTCGCAACCGTGAGTTTTCCATCGTTGCGCAGATGTCCGACGACGGCCGTCGCGAAACGATTGCGCGGCATCAGTGGCAACAGAAACTCGTGCAGACGCAGCATCGTGCGCGCGGGATCGCACATCGTTTCCGCGCATGACGCGATGCGGGCTTCGAGCTCTTCCTGAATCATCGCCATCACGATCGCCGCCGGCAGTCCCTTGCCCGCGACGTCGCCGTGTGCAAGCCACAGACGATCGTCCGCGCGATGCGTGTAATAGAAATCGCCCGTGAACGTGCGCGCCGGGCGCGAGATCGCCTCGATGCGATCGCTCAGGCCGCGAACGGCTGACAGTGCAGACATGGGCGAAATCCTTTCACTCGTGCTTGTTCCGCACCCCGAAAAGGGACCCGGTTTTCCTCCCGGATCCTCTTCGCGTCGTGGCAGGTGGGGAAACAGACGATCTTCGTCGTGCGTGAGCCGATGTAGCGCACGCCGCCTTTGGTGAGCTTTTCCAGCGCGTCGACATCGACGCCCTCGCGACGCAACAACTCGCGCTTCATCGGCGTGCCGAACGCATAGTTGCCCACACCGCCCGTCGTCGGAACGACGCGATGACACGGCACGACCAGAGGCACGGCATTGCGCGCGCAGATGCTGCCGACCGCACGCACCGCGCGCGGACGACCGACCTGCCGCGCGACCCATTCGTACGTGCGCACTTCGCCGCGCGGGATTTTCGGGAGTAATCCGAGGACGTCGCGCTCGAGCGGGGTGAGGTCTTCGCTCCAGTCGACTTTCGGTTTGTCGACGCCGGCACCTTTGATCGCAGACGCGACCTGCTTGCGCAGCGCATCCGGCAACGTCTCTGCGATCAGACAACGCCCGTAGCGCTTCGCATACGCCGTCGAGAACTCCTCGAACGAGCCGCGCATCACGAGCCGCAGGCCGTGATTCGAGAACGCGACCCAGAGGTCATCGACGCGATCGTAGCCATCCGCGATCTCGTCTTTGCACGAGCGCGGCGGAACCGCCACGAGCGTCTTCACCTGAGTTGCGAGCGCGCCAACATCGCTCAACGAGTCGTCACAGCTGCTGCACGTTTTGAGATGTTTGTGTACTCGTTCCTGCTCTTCGACAGGCAGCTCGCCAGTACGCAATGCATCGACGCGAGTGAGTACTGATCTACACCGCATGGGTCACACCTCTTTCTTCGAGTGCCTCGCGCAGGAGCTTCAACGACCGGAACACTTTCCCCCGCAACGACGCCTCGGACGTCCCGACAGTTTTGGCAATGTCGGCGTACGACATCTCTTCCATGAACCGCAGCACGATCAGCTCGCGCGCGTCGAGCGGCAGGCCCGACATCGCGTGGCGCAGCAGATCCGCGTCCTGCTGCCGCTCCAGCTCCGAGCCGTGCTCGCGCACGAACGGCCCGATACGCCCGTCGTCGTAGGATTCGAGCGGCTGTTCGAGCGAGCGCGTCTTCGAGCGACGCTTGTTGAGACAGAGATTGCGAACGGTCTTGAACAGCCACGGCCGCAACGCCAGCGCCGCACATCGCGCCTCGTCGTACTGCCGCGTGAGAGCGCGGTGCGCGCGCAGGATCGCGTCCTGCACGACCTCCTGCGCATCGAACGTGTTCTGCAGAATCCCGTGCGCGTAGCCGTAGAGCGCGGGCTCGAACCGATCGATGAGCCGCTCCAGCGCCCCCGGCTCGGACCGGTGCACGGCCACGGCGAGGTTCTCCTCCGCGGTCTGACGCGCGGCTTCGCCGCCGGTCCAGGAGTTCTTCATGTTGGTAAGAACACGCGTCGTTGGGGTTTCGTTCGCGGGCTACGAGAGGTCTTAGAGGCTTAGAGTCGTAGAGTCTTAGAGGGGAGGCCGGACCGTTCACCCCTCTACGACTCCAAGACTCTACGCCTCTAAGACTCTCACCGGCCCCCGGTGCTATCGTGCCGTCGAATGTCCGTTCTCCTGACCGCTGAAGCCATCACCAAGTCCTTCACCTCGCGCCCTCTGTTCGAGGGGCTCTCGTTCACCATCTCCGACGGCGATCACGTCGGGCTCGTCGGTCCGAATGGGTCCGGCAAGTCGACGCTGCTCAAGATTCTCGCCGGCGTCGAGGAGGCGGACTCGGGGAAGCGCGTCGTGCGCAAGGGTGTGCGGGTCGGGTATGTGCCGCAGGATCCGGTGTTTGCGCCGGGGAAGACCGTCGAAGAGGTTCTGCTCGACGCGCTGCATGACGATCACACGCTCGATGAGCACGAGAAGTTCGGTCGCGTCTCCGTCGCCCTCGGCAAGACCGGTTTTCTGGAGAACGAAGCGCGCAGCGAAACGCTGTCGGGCGGATGGCGCAAGCGGCTCGCGATCGCGCAGCAGCTCGTGCGCGAGCCGGACATTCTTCTCCTCGACGAGCCGACGAATCATCTCGACGTCGAAGGCATCCTCTGGCTCGAGTCGATGCTGAAGAATGAGCCCGAGGCGTTCGTGGTCGTCAGTCACGATCGGTACTTCCTCGAGAACATCACCAAGCGGATGCTGGAGCTCAACCGCGTCTATCCGAGCGGCCTGCTGCAGACCACCGGCACGTACAGCGACCTCCTCGAAAAACGCGACGAGGTATTGCGCAACGAGGCCGCGTATCAGGAGACGCTCGCGAATCTCGTGCGTCGCGAGATGGAATGGCTGCGCCGCGGCCCGAAAGCACGCACGACGAAATCGAAGGCGCGCATCCAGAACGCGGAGCGCCTCATCGACGAGCGCGATGAAGGCCGCGAGCGCGCGCAGACGTTCAACGCCGACATCGAATTCACGGCATCACAGCGCAAGACGAAACGCCTCTGGGCCGCGCATGGACTGCGCAAGCAAATGGGCGATCGCAAGCTCGTCGACAACCTCGACGTCCTGCTCGCCCCCGGCTCCCGCCTCGGCATCCTCGGTCCGAACGGATCGGGAAAAACGACGCTGCTGCGGATGATCATCGGCGAGCTGCCGCCCGACGAGGGAACGATCGAGCGCGCGGACATCCTGCGCGTCGTCTACTTCGAACAGAACCGCGAGTCACTCGATCCGAACATCACGCTCAAACGCGCACTCGCGCCGGAAGGCGATTCCGTGCTCTATCGCGATCGCACGATTCACGTCGCGAGCTGGGCGAAACGCTTTCTCTTTCGCACCGAACAACTCGAGACCGCGGTGTCGCGTCTTTCCGGCGGCGAGAAAGCGCGAATCGTGCTCGCGCGTCTGATGCTGCAGCCGGCGGATCTGCTCGTGATGGACGAGCCGACGAATGATCTCGACATCCCGACGCTCGACGTGCTCGAAGAATCACTGCTCGAATTTCCGGGCGCGCTCGTTCTTGTCACGCACGATCGCTATCTGCTCGATCGCGTTTCGACGCGCATCCTCGCGCTCGACGGCAAAGGCGGCACAGAGTACTTCGCCGATCTCACGCAGGCGCTGCAACGTCGCGAGCGTCCGGTTTCTCCGTCACCGACCGCCGAGCGTCCAGCGCCAACACCGCCGCCCGCGCCGTCCAAAGCCAAACGCCTCGGCTACCTCGAACAACGCGAGTTCGACGCGATGGAAGCAACGGTCCTCGCGGCCGAGACCGCGCTTGCGACTGCGAAGGCGCGCGTTGAAGATCCGTCGATTGCCGCGGACGCGGACGCACTGCAAACGCGCTATTCAGAGCTCAGCGCGGCACAGGCGGAAGTGGACCGCCTGTACGCGCGCTGGGCTGAACTGGAAGCGAAGCAGAAGTAGCGCGTTACGCGCGACGACGATCGCGGTACTGCGCGGGACGCGCACCACGCGCGAACGGCGCGGGACGCGATGCCGGGCGGAACGACTGCAGCGCCGGCGCCTCGGTGTAATCGAAGCCCTGGACGCGCTTCCGCGCCACGGTCTTCTTCGTCATCTTCTCGACGTCGCGTACGGCCGACTCATCCTCGGGCGTGACGAAGCTGATGGCGTCGCCGATCGCCTGCGCGCGGCCGGTGCGGCCGATGCGGTGGACGTAGTCTTCCGGATGCATCGGGAAGTCGAAGTTGATGACGTGCGAGATGCCTTCGACGTCGATACCGCGCGACGCGATGTCGGTCGCAACGAGCACGCGGCAACGGCCGGTCTTGAACGCGCTGAGCGCCTGCGTGCGCTGGCTCTGGCTGCGATTCGAGTGAATCGTCGCCGCGATGATGTTCGCCGAGGCCAGCTTGCGCGCGATCTTGTCGGCGCCATGCTTGGTGCGCGAGAAGATGAGCACCGAGTCGAGCGTCGTGTCGCGCAGCAGATGCACGAGCAGATCGATCTTGCGGCTCTTCGTCACGGGATACAGAACCTGCGTGACGGAGTCCGCGGGATTGGAGCGACGGCCGATCTCGACCGTCTCCGGATTGTTGAGAAACTCCGCAGTCACCTTCTCGATGTCTTTCGACAGCGTGGCGGAGAAGAGAAGCGTCTGACGCGTTCTCGGCAGCGCGGCGACCACGTTGCGGATCTGCGGCAGGAAGCCCATGTCGAGCATGCGGTCGGCCTCATCGAGGACAGCCACTTCGACGGCATGGAGCGAAATGTGGCGTCCGCGCATCAGATCGAGCAGACGGCCGGGAGTGGCGACGACGATGTCGACGCCGCGGCGGAGCGCATCGATCTGTGGCCGTTCGCCGACGCCTCCGAAAATGGTTGCACAACGAATCTTCATCAGCTTCCCGAGGGAGCGGACGTTCTCATCGATCTGCGCGGCGAGCTCGCGGGTGGGCGCGACGATCAGCGCACGCGGGTGGCGAGCGGGAGCGGACTGTGCGAGCCGCTCCAGGATGGGCAGGACGAATGCTGCGGTCTTGCCGGTGCCGGTCTGCGCGATTCCGATGAGGTCGCGCCCGGCCAGAACGGGCGGGATCGCCGCGCTCTGAATCGGTGTCGGTGTGGTGTAGCCGACGTCAGTGATGGATTGCAAAAGCTTCGGGCCAAGCCCGAGTGAATGAAATGACATGCGGGCGGGGCAACGGCGGATGGATGGCGATTATTCTCGACGGGTCAGAAACTTACGAGAGATCGTTGCTGGTTACTGGTTGCTGGTTCGAGGTCATTCAGGGCGGGATGGTCGCTCTCGCGCTGAATCACCTTGAACCAGCAACTAGCAACCAGCAACGGTCTCGGGCTACGCTCCACAGATGCGCTCGCTGCTCATTTTCATTACGATTCTGACCATGCCTCTCTCCGCTCAAACCAAACCCCGCGCCCGCGATCTCGGGATTCCCTTCGATGGAACTCCCGGACGCTACAACGCGATCACCGACGTCGCCGGCGTCGAGGTCGGACACGTTACGATCATCTCCGGCAGCGGCAAGCTCGAGGCCGGCAAGGGTCCTGTGCGCACGGGCGTCACTTCGGTGTTCCCGCGCGGCAAGGAATCGAATCGCCGCGTATTCGCGTCGTGGTTCACGCTCAACGGCAACGGCGAGATGACCGGCACGACCTGGCTGAAAGAATCCGGCCTCCTCGGCACGCCGATTCTCATCACCAACACGCACAGCGTCGGCATCGTGCGCGACGCGGTGATCGAGTGGAACGTGAAGCATCACGCGACGAAGGAAGGCTACTCGGGCGATTTCAGTCTGCCGCTCGTAGCGGAAACGTGGGACGGCTTTCTCAACGACATCAACGGTTTTCACGTGCAGAAAGAGCACGTGTTCAAAGTGCTCGAGAACGCCGCGGGCGGAGCAGTTGCCGAAGGAAATGTCGGCGGCGGCACGGGCATGGTCGTGCATCAGTTCAAAGGCGGCATCGGTACGTCATCGCGCGTGCTCACGGCGGAGCAGGGCGGCTACACGGTCGGCGTGCTCGTGCAGGCGAACTACGGCAAACGCGAACTGCTGCGCATCGCCGGCGTGCCGGTCGGGAAAGAGATCACCGACCTGATGCCGACGAAGGGACACGTTGGCGACGGCGCAGGCTCGATCATCATCGTGGTCGCTACCGACGCGCCACTTCTCCCACACCAGCTCGACCGTCTCATCAAGCGCACCTCCCTCGGCCTCGGCGTCGTCGGCGGTCGCGGCGAGGATTCCTCGGGCGACATCTTCGTTGCGTTCTCGACCGCGAATCCCGAGGCCGCGAAGATCGAAGGCATTGCAAACCTGGAGATGCTGCCGAACGAGCGCATCAATCCGCTGTTCCGCGAAGTTGCGAACGCGACGGAGGAAGCGATCGTGAATGCGCTCGTCGCAGCGGAGACGATGGAAGGGATCAATGGAAATACGGTCTATGCGATCCCGCACGATCGGCTGCGCGCGGCGTTGAAGAAGTACAACCGGCTGGTGGAGTGACCGTTCCTATCCCAATGTCCGCAAATGTTCCGCGAACACTTCATTGAACAGCGCGCCCGGCCGCCGCTCCTGAATCATCTCGACGACGCGCGGTCCCGGCGTCCCGAGCAGGTGCATGATGCGGCCGGCGACGAGCGCGGAGCGGTTGTAGCCCATGCCGCAGTGCGAGAGCACCTTGTGGCCGTTCTGAATGAGATGCGCGCCGAGGCGGGCGATGGCGGCGAGTTTGTCGAGATTCGGCAGGTCTTCGTCGTAGATCGGGAAGTAGACGTAGAGGCAGCCGTTCGGCGCGGTGGGGATGCACTCGTCGAGGCCGCCCTCCATGTCGAGAACCGTGTCGATGCCATACGACGTCACGATCGACCAGTCCTGAATGACCGGCGAGATGAAGAGCATGCCTTTGTCATCGACGGGGTGCAGTGCGGTGAGATCGACGAGCATGACGAGATTCTAAAACGGCTTCACGGCCTGAGCTCGCGCATTTCCTGGCAGCATGGTTTTCATGACATCCAGAACTGATTCTGCCTTGACCTCAGGGTCATCGATCACGTGATGGTGAGCTCTGATCTGCCAAACCTGGTATGGCGTCTTCCGGTGAAGGCGAGCCCCTCGCGACACCCGGCCGCCTTTAATGCTGTCCGGCTGGCGTTACGCGTGTACGCCCGGTGCTTCCCGCCCCGTCTTCTCGACGTACTCCACATACGACCCGCCATAGAGCAGCGGTCCGTCGTGCTCGTCGCCCGCGAGCTCGAGAACGCGATTCGCGAGGCCGCGCAGGAAGGTGCGGTCGTGCGAGACGAAGAGCATCGTCCCTCCGAAATCGTGCAGTGCTTCAACGAGCATCTCTTTCGTCGCCAGGTCGAGATGGTTCGTCGGCTCGTCGAGGACGAGGAAGTTCGGCGGATCGAGGAGCATGCGCGCCATCACGAGGCGTGATTTCTCGCCACCGCTGAGGGAGCGGATTTTCTTGTCGACGTCGTCGCCGGAGAACTGGAACGCGCCGAGGATGCTGCGCAGCGTGCCGATGCTTTCGAGCGGAAACTCCTTCTGCATCTGCTCCCAGACCGTGAGCTCGGCGTCGAGGACGTCGAGCGCCTGCTGCGAGAAGTAGCCCATCTTCAGGCTCGCGCCGAGGCGGACGCTGCCCGCGTCGGGCTCGATGGCGCCGGAGATCATCTTGAGCAGCGTCGATTTTCCCGCGCCGTTCTTTCCCATTACGCACCAGCGCTCGCCGCGGCGTACGTGGAAGTCGAACGAGTTGTAGATCGTGCGCGGGCCGTACGATTTCGACACGGACTTCATCGCCACGACGTCTTCGCCGGAGCGCTGCGGACTGCGGAAGTCGAATTTCACCGTCTTGCGCTTTTTCGGCAGTTCGATGCGCTCCTGCTTTTCGAGCATCTTCACGCGGCTCTGCACCTGCGCCGCTTTCGCGGCGTGTGCGCTGAAGCGATCGATGAAGCGCTGTTCCTTCGCGAGCTTCGCCTGCTGCCGCGCGTATTGCGCTTCCTGATTCGCTTCGCGCTGTTCGCGCTCGCCGACGTAGAAGTCGTAGTTGCCGGAGAAGCTGTTGATGTCGCCGTCGTCGATCTCGACGATCTTCGTGACGATGCGATTCATGAAGTCGCGGTCGTGCGAGGTCATGAGGATCGTCGACGGAACGCTCTTGAGAAAGCGCTCCAGCCAGACGATCGATTCGATGTCGAGATGGTTCGTCGGCTCGTCGAGGAGCAGCACGTCGAATTTGCCGAGGAGGATCTTGGCCATCGAGACGCGCATCTTCCAGCCGCCGGACATCGCGCCGACGTCGCCGTCGATCTGGTTGTCGGCGAATCCGAGGCCGTGCAGCACTTCGCGTGCGCGGGCTTCGAGCTCGTAGCCGCCCTGGTGCTGATACTCCTCCTGCACGACGCCGAAGCGCTCGAGGACTTTGTCGTAGTCTTCGCGCGAGGGGTCGCCCATGAAGTGCTCGAGCTCGATGAGCTCGTGGTGCAGATCGCCGAGGCGGCCGCTGCCGGCGATCGCTTCATCGAGGACGGAGCGGCCGCTCATCTCGTCGACTTCCTGTTTGAAGTAACCGATGGCCAGTTTCTTCGGCACGTTCACCACGCCGTCGTCCGGCGCTTCCTCGCCGATGATCATGCGGAAAAGGGTCGACTTGCCGGCGCCGTTGGGGCCGACGAGTCCGGCTTTTTCCCCGGGATTGAGCTGGAAGGATGCCTCGACGAAGAGGACTTGCTTACCGTATTGCTTGCTGACGTTGGCGAAGGAAATCATGCGCGCGGCGGAACAGCGGAGGCCGTGGATTGCTTCCGCACGCGCAGCGCTTCCATGAACCCGGCCTGATCCTCCGGCGAAATCAGGACTTCACCCTTCTTGCCATCGATTGAATAGTCGAGGCGCAGACGGCGCATCGAAAGCGCGGGTCCGGAGGTGGGATCGTCGGTCCGCGTGATCTCGGAGATCGACGCGATCGGGATGCTCCAGTGGAACGGGCCGGAACGGATGAACAGCGAGTCGTCATCGACGCGGTAGTACGTCACGAGCTGGACCGAGAGCACGAGGATGAGGGCCGCGGCGAGGATGACGGAGACGATGATCGAGATCACGCCGGGATCGATCAGCACCATGGCAATGCTGCCGATCATCACCAGGTTCGAGATCCACAACAGGACCTGCAGCCAGGTGTCGTAGGCGGAGTTGAAGATCACGCGACGCTCCTGCGCAGCGCGCGCACTTGCGTGAGCAGCTCCGCGATCGCGGCCGGGACGTCGTCATCGGCTACCGGCGCGTGCGTTTCATCGGGATCGCCGAGTCCCGCGTCGCGCTGTCGGCGCACGCCTTCGCTCACGAGATCGCGAATCTCGGTGGCATTTGCGACGCCGCGGAAGTACGCGACGTGCATCGGTTCGCCGACGTTGCCTTTGCTGTGCGCGTCGCTCGATTCACCGCCGCCGCCCGCGGTTTTCACTTCGACATCGGCGATGCCGAGGAGGCGTTGCAGCGGCCCTTGTTTGATGGAGATGTTCTGGATGTTGGCGAGCGCGATGGTTTTCTCGCGGATGGTCGTGATGCCTTCGCGGATGCGGATGGCGCGGTCGGAGAGCATGTACCAGCGCAACTCGTAGTCGAGCCGCACGAGGAGCCAGCCGACGACCAGGCGCCACGCGACGGCGATCACGCCGAAGATCTCGGCGATGCGCAGGACCCAGACCATCAGCGACGGCACGCCGGTGCGTGCGATGTACTGCACGAACCAGATTGCCCAGACGAGGCCGAAGATGGCGAGGATTTGCGTCACCGCCCAGCTGAGCATGCGAAGTTTGTAGAAGTTTGGCGACGCGC
This sequence comes from Thermoanaerobaculia bacterium, assembly GCA_036009605.1. Lineage (GTDB taxonomy): Bacteria > Acidobacteriota > Thermoanaerobaculia > Gp7-AA8 > Gp7-AA8 > QHVT01. The sequence goes on from DASYLL010000084.1 coordinate 45,506, forward strand.
GAAAGACGTGCGGCGGCGAGCCGGGCGGCGGCGCGGGCGTGGGCGGCACGCGCATCGCGTCGAGGAGCACGTCGCGCCAGCTCATCGCGATTTCTGCTCCAGCGCTTCGCGTACGGCGCGCAGTTCCGAGGCGACTTCGCGGAGTGCGATGGCGAGATCGTTCGATGGTGCGGCCGGTGTTGTCGTCGCGGGCGCAGTGCCGTGGCGCACGCCGCGCATTTTCGTGTAGAGAAAATCACGGACGAGCTCGAACTCGTGCAGTCCTTCGATCGTCATCTCCGCGGATGCGCTCGCGCTCGCGGTCTGAATCTGGATGCGCGCGAGCTTCAGCCAGCGCTCGATGATGTTGCTCGTGAGATGAATGTCCTGGATGCGCGCGTAGGTGAGCATGATCTCGCGGCGAAACAGGATGCCCCACTTCATCGAGATCCCTTCGTTATCGAACGAGTACTGCATCGTCTGATAGCGGAAGTAGAGGTAGATGAGCGGGATGAAGAACAGCGGTCCGAAGAGGAACGACGAGAGGACGTAGTACTTGAGGAGCTCCGGCGACGGACGGCGGATGGAGAAGATCTGCGTTTGGACGTCGGGAGTCACGTCGCGATGCTACGACAGTTTGGAGTGCGGCAGCCGCGGCTGCCGCTTTTGTATGTTTGCTATCCGCG
>DASYLL010000085.1:0-13122 GCA_036009605.1 Thermoanaerobaculia bacterium
GCACGCGGCAAGAAAAAGAAGCAGGCGCTCGTGGCGGTGATGCGAAAGCTGTTGCACGGGATCTGGATCGTGCTGCAGCGTCGCGTGGCCTACGACAGCGCAGTTCTGTTCGCGGCCTCGCTCGCGCAGGCCGAATCCTCCGATTCGGCCGTAGCTGCCACACAGCCGCAGCCGAGCCAGGATCACCCGAAGGGGCGAAGCAACGCGGAGCAGCTGCGTGAGCAGCTTGATCCTGGACCGGCGGAGGCTACTCGCTCTCGAAAAAAACCGTCGAAAGCTGCTTGACTCTCAACAGAGTATCTTCTCCCCTTTCAGAGAGGGGAGAAGGCCGAGGGAAGCTTGAGCTGCGTGAGTTGGCTCGGCCTTCTCCCCTTGTGGAAGAGGGGTTCTCTCTTACTCGCGCCGCTGCAGCAACCCATTCATCGTCAGATACAACGACGCCAGGTTCTCCCGCACCGCCGGATCGGCATTCGCAAGCTGTCCAAGCACGACGTCCGACGTCGACGCATACGCCTGCAGCGCGCCGCGTGTACGTGGGCGATCCTCCAGCGGGTACTCATTGACGACCGAACGACAGCCATCGAAGAACGCACGCGCTGCCGTCGCAGCGCTCGCGTAGTTGTTCCGCTGCGCTTCGTGACTGGCGACGCCGAGGAGACGATGGAGATTCGCGAGGCGCAGATCGAGCTCGGTCTCGTTCACTGTCGCCGCGAGCTTGCGCCGTTCGATCTCTTTCGGGCCGTAGCCGAGCGCGAATGCGAACGCGAGCAGCAGCAGAATCCACAGGAGCGCGCGGAACGAAAGGCGTCGGGATGCGGGGTTGAGCGGGGTCGTCGGCGGGGGAGTCGTGGCTGGCTGCATGGAACCAATGTACACCTCGCGCAAATGGGTATAATCGCGCCGCCTTGCGCGCCCTGAAAATCTTCTCCGGTCGCTCCCACCCCGCGCTCACCAACGAGATCTGTGTCCATCTCGGTGCAGAGCCCGGGCGAATTGCGCTCTACAGCTTCTCGGATGGCGAGACGTATGTCCAGATCGATGAGAACGTCCGCGGCGCCGACGTCTTCATCATCCAGCCTACCTGTCCTCCCTCGGTGAACGATCACCTGATGGAGCTGCTGATCATGCTGGACGCGTTCAAACGCTCGTCCGCCAAGCGGATCACGGCCGTCATTCCGTACTACGGCTATGCGCGTCAGGATCGTAAAGACAAGCCTCGCGTGCCGATCACGGCGAAGCTCGCTGCCGATCTCATCAGCGCCGCTGGCGCCGATCGCGTGCTCACGCTCGACCTGCACGCCGCGCAGATCCAGGGTTTTTTCGACATCCCCGTCGATCACCTTTTCGCCGCGCCGGTGATCGTCGGACATCTGAAATCGCTCGAGCTCGAGGATCTGACGATCGTCTCGCCCGACGCAGGCGGCGTCGAACGCGCCCGTGCCTACGCAAAACGCCTCGGCGCGTCGCTGGCCATCATCGACAAACGTCGCTTTGCCACGAACCAGACCGAGGTCATGAACATCATCGGTGAGGTCGAGGGGCGGAACGTGTTCGTCGTCGACGACATCATCGATACTGCCGGAACGCTGATTCACTCGGCGCAGGCGCTGCTCGACAAAGGTGCGAAATCGATCTCGGCCGCTTGCACGCATGCGGTGCTGTCGGGTCCGGCAATTCAGCGGATCAACTCCTCGCAGCTGGCCACCGTGATCACCACGAACAGCATCCCGACCGAGGACAAAGAGGCCGAGTGCAGCAAGCTCAAGACGCTGTCGATCGCGAACCTCCTCGCCGAGGCGATCAAGCGGATCCACAGCGAGGACTCGGTGAGCAGCCTCTTCGAGATGTAACCGGGAGCTGCTCGCGGGAATAACCGCTTCTTTCCAACCATTTAGCGGTTTCGCTTACTAGTCAGAAGGAGTCAGCACCATGGCTGAGGTCACTTTAGAAGTTACGCGCCGCGAACAGACCGGCAAAGAATTCGCGAAAAAGCTTCGCGCCGATGGCAAAGTCCCGGCGGTGGTTTACGGTGGTCACCGCGAGCCGGTGGCGATCACAGTCGATCGGAAGTCCGTCTCGGAGCTCATCTCGAAGAGCGAGCACGGCATCCGCTCGGTGTTCCTGCTCAAGATGGCGGGCAGCGACCAGCAGCGGCACGCGATGATCAAGGATCTGACGATCAACCCGATCTCGCGCAAGATGACACACATCGATTTCGTCCGCGTGGTCATGGACGAGGTGGTTCGCGTCACCATTCCGGTGCACATCATCGGCATGGCGATCGGTGTCAAGGAAGGCGGCCTGCTCGACTTCCAGGTTCGCGATCTCCATGTCGAGACGCTGCCGAATCAGATCCCCGATTCGATCGACGTCGACGTGACGTCGCTCGCGCACCACGAGTACATCCGCGTCAAGGACCTCAAGCTCCCCGAGGGCGTGAAGGTTCTCGATGATCCGGAGCGCGTGGTCGTCGGTGTGACGCATGCGAAGGTCGAGGCCGCGGATGCGGCTGCTGACGCCGCGGCGGTCGCCGAGCCCGAGGTCATCAAGAAGGGCAAGCCGGAAGAGGACAAGAAGTAACTCGTCCCATTCGAACGTTCTTCGCCCCGCGAGATTCGCGGGGCGTTTTTGTTTTAAGGAAACCGCCGATGAAGAAGACCTTCGCAGTCGCGCTTTCGCTGATGCTCGTTGCCGCGGTGGCGTGCAGACGCGCCGAAAAGGCCGAGTCACCGGCGAAGCCCAACGCTTCGAAGAAGGCGTCGAAGAAATCGACGACGCCGATGCCGGAGTACACGGCGCTGAATCTCGATGGGACGAAGTTCGATCTCGCCAAGCGGCGCGACAAGGCTGTGCTGCTCAATGTGTGGGCGACGTGGTGCGGGCCGTGCCGCGAGGAGATCCCGGAGTTGCAGAAGCTCCACGATCATTACGGGCCGCGCGGGTTCGAAGTCATCGGCGTGAGCGTCGATGAGAGCGGCGTCGACTCGGTGAAAGAGTTCATCTCGAAGCAGGAGAAGATGGCGTATCCGATCGTCCTCGATGCCGAGGGGCGGATCGCGAATCTTCTGCAGACGTCGGTGCTGCCGACGACGATTCTCGTGAATCGCGATGGCGAGATCGTCTGGAAGAAGTTCGGCCCGGTCTCGGGACAGGACCAGGAGCTGACGAAGGCCATCGAAGCGTCGCTGTGATGCAGCCGCGATGATGTAATCGCGGCCGTCGCCGCCGTCGCTCGTGCTCGCGTTGACGGTCGTGATCACGAGTGGGGGCTCGTCACGTCGACGCTCTTCACGCTGCCGACGTTCTACGCGTTCGTCGAGCGCTGCCGTGCGTCGCGTTTCAAAGGTGGCGGCGATCGGGGGTGCTGCGTGATTCGCGTCGCCGGTCGCGCTGCCGTTGGATGAATTGCGAAATGTTCCTGCCCATCTGGCCGAGGAGAATGCGCATGGGGACGTAGGCGAGGGCGAGTCCGATGGCCAGCGCAATGGCGAGGGCGAGAATGACGGCGGCGAGTGCCAGGAGTGAGGACATCTGTTCGCGTTCATAGCAAGCGGCCTGCCGATGCCGGTACTCTGCGCGTGTGGACTTCGTCGCCGACTTTCCGATTCCTCCGCGTCTGCGGGGGCCGCTCCGTGCGGCACTGCGCGGGGAGGCGTCGGATTGGCCTGACCCTCTGACGGAGGACGAGATCCGCGCGCTCAAAGAGCACGGCGTCGCGCCGATCGTTTACGCGCAGGTTCTGTTGCTTCCGTTGCGCACCGAGGCGATTCACGCGGCCGCGCATGAACCGCTGCGCGCGACCGATATCGCCGAGGTGCTCGCGGCGTTGCATGCGCGTGGGGTCAGACCCCTTCTGATGAAAGGAACGCCGCTCGCGTACGACGTTTACGCCGCGCCGGAGCTGCGTCCCCGCGGCGACACCGATCTGCTGATCGCAAATGCAGACCTGACCCCAACGCGCGAGGTGATGCTCGCGCTCGGTTTCGAAGAGTCGGTGTCGAGCGGCGACGAGCATGGATTGCGGCAGGCCGTCTTCATGCGCGCGCCGGGGATGGTCTACGACATCCACTGGGCCGCGACGAACATCCCGGCGTTCGATGCCGTGTTGCGATTCGAGGAGTTGCAGTCGCGCGCGATTGGGATTCCGGCGCTGGGGCCGTATGCACGCGCGTTTTCGCATGTCGACGCGTTGCTGATGGCGTGCATCCATCGCGTCGCGCATCACCACGACAGCGATCGGCTCATCTGGCTCGTCGATATTGCGATGTTGCGCGAACGGATGTCGCGCGAGGAGCACGCGCTCTTCTGGCGCCGCGCGGCGGAGGGACGCGTCGTCGCGGTTTGTACGCGCTCGATTGCGATTACGGATGACTGGTTGTCACGTCCGCCGCACGATCTCGCGCAGGAGTTTCTGTCGCACGAAGAGCTGACGCGCGATGAGCCCTCGCGGGTGTTTCTCGATCGCGAGATCACACGCGGCGAAGTGATGATGTCCGGACTGCGAGCGCTACCGTGGCGCGCGAAGGTCGAGCGGTTGTGGCAGCTCGCGTTTCCGCCTGCGGAGTTCGTGCAGAGCAGTTTCGGATCGCGCAGTCGGCTGTTGTTGCCGTGGCTTTACGTGTATCGCGCGTTGCGCGGCATCGCGCGGTTGTTCCGCAAAGCGGCGCGGTGAGGTTTGGAGTGCGGCGGCCGCAGCCGCCGCTTTTGTATGTTCGTCGCGCTGTCGCATACAAAAGCGGCTGCTGCGGCTGCCGCACTCCAAACTTATTCTTCGACGCACGCCTTCACATCATTCACGAGCTGATGAATATCGAACGGCTTCGACAGCACCCGGAACACCGGTTGCGCCGTCGCCGTCTCCTGCGCGGAATGGAGGTTCGCACTCATCACGATCACGCGCGGCAGGGGATCTCTCACGGCGGTCTCGAGGAAACGGAGGACGCCGAGGCCGTCGACGCGGGGCATCATGAGATCGAGAAGGACCGTCGCGTAATCGTTCGCGCTCAGCTTCTCGATGGCCTCGAACCCGTCACGCGCGCTCTCCACTTCGAAGTGCTCGCGGCGGAGTACACGTTCCACCATGCTGCGGATGGCGTCGTCATCATCGACGACCAGAACCTTCTTGTTCGCTTGTTGCGACTGCTGGGGCACCAATTCCTCCGCTCGCTTCCTAGCAAACGGATTGCCACGATGCCTGACTGTTCTATCCTCGTCCCATGATCTCAGTCACTCTCTACACCCGCGCCAACTGCCCGCTCTGTGAGAAAGCGAAGGCCGCCATCCGTGCCTCGGGTGTCCCGGTCGTGCTCACCGAGGTCGATATCGATCGTGATGAAGCGTTGCGCGTCCGTTACACGGACGACGTTCCAGTCATTCACGTCGACGGGAACGAGGCGTTCCGCCACTCCGTCGATCCGGCCGCGTTCGCTGCGTATGTGAAGGTGCTCGACGGCGGCTGGCGGGTCATCGACGGATATCATCTCGAGAAGGAGTTCACGTTTCCCGACTTCGCGCAGGCTCTGGCGTTCACGAACAGAGTCGGCGCGATCGCGGAGGAGCAGGGCCATCATCCCGACATTCACCTGTCGTGGGGAAAAGCACGCGTGACGACCTGGACGCACGACACCGACGGCCTCACCCGCAGCGATTTCGAGCTCGCCGCGAAGATCCAACTGGTTTTCGGTTCTCAGTTGTCGGTTGTCGATGAACCAGGCCCGTAGCGACCATGCGGCACAGAGAACCGACAACCGACAACTGACAACCTCTCTCTGTGGCATCATGACCCTGAACCACGGATGACCAACGCCAACGCAATTCTGCTCGAGCCGGGCTCGATCTATCGCCGGTCCTCCGACGTCGTCTGTCGCCAGGTCGGTGCGGAATCGATCCTCGTGCCGATCCGACAGAACGTCGGAAACCTCGACTACGTCTACACGCTCAACCCCGTTGCGGCGCGCGTCTGGGCGCTCATCGACGGAACGCGCACGATTGACGAAGTTGTGAGCGCGGTGTGCGATGAGTTTGACGTCGATCGCGATACAGCATTGGCTGACATCACCACCCTTCTGACCGATCTGGCAGGCGCGTCGCTGATGTCGCGAGAGAAATGATCGAAACCCAGACCTACGCCGACTTCAGTCGCGTGGTTCACGAAGAGGTGAACCCGCATCGAATCCCTGTGAACGGGACGATCGAGATCACCAATCGCTGCCCGCTCGAATGCGCGCATTGCTACAACAATCTGCCGATGGGCGACGCGGGCGCGCGACACCGCGAGCTCACGACCGCGGAGCACAAGCGCCTCCTCGACGAGCTCGCAGACCTCGGCTGTCTCTGGCTCTGCTACACCGGCGGCGAGATCTTCGCGCGCGCCGATTTCCTCGAGATCTATCGCTACGCGAAAGAGAAGGGCTTCTTCCTCACGCTCTTCACCAACGGCACGCTGATCACGGAACACGTCGCCAATGTGCTGGCCGCGTATCCGCCGTTCATCATCGAGATCACGCTCTACGGCCGCACGAAAGCGACGTATGAATCGCTCACCGGCATCCCGGGCTCGTTCGAACGATGCCTGCGCGGTATTCGTCTGCTGCTCGAGCGCGGTTTACCGCTCAAGCTGAAAACGGTCGCGCTCACGATCAACAAACACGAGATTCGCGGAATGCAGCAGTTCGCTGCGGAGCTCGGGGTCGAGTTCAAATTCGACCCGATGATCAATCCGCGCATCGATTGCTCCTCGAGTCCGCTCGCCGTGCGTCTTACGCCGGCCGATATTGTCGGACTCGATCTCGATGATCCGGAGCGCGTATCGGAGTGGCGTCGTCTGGCGATCGATTGCGCACCGCCGCTGCCGACCGATGGCGAAGCGCGTCTGCTGTACGAATGCGGCGGCGGCGTGAATACGTTCGCCATCGATCCGTACGGCGACATGACGATCTGCGTGCTGTCGCATTTCGACAAGTACAACGTGCGCGACGGCTCCGTGCAGGAAGGCTGGGATCATTTCCTGTACGGCGTCCGCAGCAAGCGCACGCAGCGCATCACCAAGTGCACGACCTGCGCGCTGAAATCATTGTGTGGTTCGTGCGCAGCGACGAACGAGCTCGAAAACGACGGCGATCCCGAAGCGCCGGTCGATTTTCTCTGCCGCACCGCGCACCTGCGGGCGGAAGTGTTCGGAGTCGACGTGCCTTCGCACGGTGATTGCGAGTATTGTCCGGATGGAATGCAACGTTCGGACATCGAGGAACTGCTGGAGCAAGTGCACTCACGCCATGAACGGGCGCTCACCGCGGCGATTTCAGCACCGGTGACCGCTGCTGCCTCGCAGTGCGGGTCGGGCGGGTGTGGTTCATGTCACGTACGTTGAGGGAGAAGTCATGAAGAAAGAAAAGAAGCCGTACGCAAAGCCGGTCGTGATGCGCTTTCTGCTGCGTCCCGAAGAGGCTGTGCTCGGGTTCTGTAAATCGCCCGCGTCGTCCGGACCGACCGGCGGCGGTTGCCGCAACGTCAGCGCCTGCTTCTCGCCAGGCTCGTAGTGGATTCGTTCCTCCGCGTAGGCGGGATCACGATCGCACTGCGCTGCGACGACGACCGCATCCTCTGCGAGTGGAAGGATCCGATTCGCCGGTTTCTCGTCACGCCCGCAACCCCTGACATCTCACTCGACGTTCTCGTCGGTGTCGCTCCGCCGACCGACGGCGAGGTCGTCTTCGATTCGCGCTCGGTGTGGCGCATGCTGCATGACGCGACGGGCTATCGCATCGAGTGCCACTCGGAAGCCTTCGGCGAAGAGCCGTACAAAGTCGCGCTCTTCGATGAGAACTTCACGCGCGGCACGATCGTGATGCGTGAAGAAGTTGCTCATCTGCATCCGCTCGATTACCCCCTCGACGAAGTTCTCATCGCCAATCTCCTCGGACGCGGACGCGGTGTCGAGCTGCACTCGTGCGGCATCATCGATCACGACGGGCATGGCCATCTCTTCGTCGGCGTGTCCGGCGCAGGCAAGACCACGACCGCGCGTTTGTGGGAAGGCGCCGCCGCGGGAATCGTCAGCGACGATCGCGTGATCGTGCGCGAGGAAGATGGCGTGATGAAGATGTTCGGCACGCCGTGGCATGGCGAAGCCGAGTTGTCGATCGCGACGTCGGTGCCGCTCACAGGCGTCTATCTGCTCACGCAGTCGGATGCGCACAAGCTCGTGGACTTATCGACGGCGGAAGCGGTTGCGCGGTTGTTCCGCTGCACGTTTCCGCTGTTTCACGACGCGACCGCAGTCGGATTCACGCTCGAGTTTCTCGAGCGATTGACGAAGAAGGTGCCCGTGCGCGAGTTGCAGTTCACGCGCGACAAAAGCGTCGTCGATCTCGTTCGCAGCACCGGTTTGCCGCTCGCGACCGACATCATCATCGATCTGCTCTCGCGCGGCCACGCCGTCCAGTTCCGCGCGCATGGCGACAGCATGCATCCGCTGATTCGCTCGGGCGATCTGCTGCACGTCGAGCCGAATCGCGACGCGAAAGTCGGCGACGTCGTGCTCACGCTCGCGGATCGCGGACTCACTGCGCATCGCGTCATCGCGCGCAATGGCGATCTGCTCATCACGCGCGGCGACAACGCGCCGTCCGACGATTCACCGATCGACATCTCGCGCGTCCTCGGACGCGTGCGCGTCTCGGCGCTGCGCAAGCTTGGCGCGGCGCTGGTGGACCGTTTTCGCTAATCGCGGCCGGATGGCGCCGGCTTCGATGCTCGGCCCACTTGGCAGCCGTACGTGCACTGGCGGAGCACCCAGCGCAGCCGGCCGTGCCGGCTAGTCCACCTGGCGACGCACGCTCATCTCCGACGTGTTCCCGGTCGCGTCGATGGCGAGAGCTGAGAACGCGCGGTCCGAGGGCTTTGCGGCCGTCAGTACCTGGCTCGCCCAGATGTTCACTTCCTCGTCGGCCGTGGTCGTCGTAGCCGCCGCGTCCGTGACCACCGGAAGCGGGAACGTCGCTTCGAACTTGCCTTCGGGGTCCGTGTTCGTGGAGCCGAGGTAGTTGAACTCGCCGACAGACGGCAGCGCCATCTCGCGCTGCTGATTCGTCAGCGTCTCCTGCTGCATTCGTTCGTTGCGGACGCGTGGAAGGTCTGGCTGCTTGTCGCGAATGCCCGACGTGACGTAGGACTGATAAAGCTCGACGGTCTGGTTGGGGCAGGCCAGTCCGCGGATCGTCACTCGCGCGGCAACGGCGTCCATGTCGACTTTCACATCGGTGAGACGCGGCGTGGCGATGCCGTTATTGACGGCGGTCGGGATGAGCCCGCACGTGCCTGCGCTGCGCAGCAGCTCGTTCGGGTTTTCCACCGCGAGATTGTGGATGATGGGACGCAGACCGTTCTCGTCGAAGCGATTCGCACTGAGGCGATTCTCGCGCGGCGGGTTGGTTTCGTACGGCGCGTTCGTCACGCCGCCGAGCCGGTTCCACATGATGTCGTTGTGCGTGATGGCATTGCGCGAGGAGCCGGCGCTGAAGACGACGCCAGCCTGGTTGCTGCTGATCGTCGATGTATCGATCGTGTTCTCGTGCGCCGGGTTCGAGCCGTCGAGCGCGCCGAGAATGATTCCGGCGCCGGGGTTCGCGGAGATGACTGAGTGCTTGATCGTCGAGCCGTCGGAGAGGAGGACGATGCCGCCGCCGGTCTGCAGCTCGCCGCAGCGATTGACTTCGAGACGTTCGCCGTCGACGCGAGCGCCGGGTCCAACGAGCAGGCCCGCGCGCGATTGCGTCGTGATGAGCACATGTCGCGCGAGCGTGACGCCTTTCTCGACCTGCACTCCGATCGTGCCGCCGAACGTGATCTCGCCATCGGGTGCCGCGCCGAGGAGCACGTGCTCGATGCGCGTGTCGTCGCGCGCGATGATGCCCGCGCCGTTCCCGTGCATCGCGAGCGAGCGGATCCCGCAGCGCGCCGCGCAGACGATTCCCTCGGTGCCTGCGAACGTGATCTCGAGCTCGGGCTTGTCGATGAGAGGAACGGTGCGGTCGACCGGACGAACGGTCGCGGTTTCGCCGAGGCGGCCGGGATGTGCGTTGACGGAGGAGGCGGGGGAGAGGAGGTTGTAAGCGGCGCCGTCGATGACCGTGTCGGCGTCGGTCAGCTCGGGCAGCGGCTTCGTGAGAACGATCGCCCACCACAGCGTTGGCAGGCCCATGATGCGATCGCGCTGTTCCGGCGCCTGCACGAGCGGCACGAAGCGCATGCGGCTCGGGCCGCCGACCGCGTTCGCGTTGGTCACGAACTGGCGCAGCGATCCCTGGATGCGATCGCCGTCGGCGGTCGAGGTGACGATGTTGTGGCTGAACGCGAAGTCGACGTGCTTGCCGGAATCGCTGGACGCAATGAGGGCGACGTGCTCCGAGGTTGCGAGCGAGGAGGAGTCATCGGAGGCGGCGGTGCGGCCGCCGATGCAGGAGCCTTCGAAGTACGCCAACTGCGACGAGCCGTTGAGTCGGGTGCAGAGGGAGCCGGTCGGACCGAAGGTCTGCTCCGGCCATGCCTCGACTGGTTTGATCGAGCGCGAGTCGACTGCAACCCAATAGTCGCCGTCGTGGACGTCGGCGAAGGTGTAGACGCCCGCGGCGTTCGTGGTCGCGGTGGCGACACTCGCGTCGTCCGCGGAAGGCTTGCGATCTCCGCCGTCGCGATAGAGCTTCACCGTGACACCGGGAGTAGCGACGAAGTCCGATCGCACGGCAAGCGCCGCCCGGTCGTCATAAATGGTGCCCGTGATCGCGCGGGCGCCCTGTGCGCCAACCATGACCGGAACCAATGCTGCCCACAACGCAACCGCACCTCTCACGACTGGAAGCATCTCGATCTCTCCGGGACCATTATGCAGCACGACCGCCAGACCCCCGCCAACCCCCCATAAAACCAACGCTAAAGCAGCGCTAAACCAGGCCTCGATCGCGCAGTTCGCGCTTGACGAAGGCGTAGACGATCGGGGCGAGGATGATGCCGCCGACGCCGAACGCGGTCTCGCCGATGATGATGGCCAGGAGGATCTCCCAGGCCTGCGAGTCCGTTTCGCCGCCGACGATGCGTGAATTGATGAGGTACTCGAGCTTGTGAATGACGATCAGGTACGCCAGTGACGCGAAGGCGGTTCCGACCGAGACGCCCATCGAGAGGATGGTGATGACGGTATTCGAGATCAGGTTGCCGAGGACGGGGATGAGGCCGCAGAGGAACGTGATCACGACGAGCGTCGTCGCGAACGGCACGCGGATCCCGAACATCGGCAGAACCAGCAAAAGGTAGAGGCCGGTGAGGGTCGTGTTGACCGCCGAGATCTTCACCTGCGCCATGGCTACGCGGCCGAATGCGTGCGCGAGGCGATCCACCTTCTCGACGAGGTGACGCGCAAGCGGCCCGCGATTTTCTTCATCGTGATGCGTGACGTGGCGGAAGAAGACCAGGACGGCGAGCAGCCCGCCCATGATCATGTGAATGAGGCCGATGCCGAGCCAGAGGCCGCCGGCGCGCACCGTCTGCGCATGCGTCTTCAACCACGCCTGCATCGTGTGCTTGAAGTCCTCGGCATCGGTCATGACTTCGGGGATGAACTGTCGGCCCACGCCGCCGAGCCAGAGGCGCACCGAGCCGAGGATCTCGGCCATCTGCTCCATCATCTCTGGCACGTTCCCGGCGCCGCGCCGCAGCATCATCACGAGCAACGCCACCGCCGCCGCGAGAAGCGCGACCGCGGTCGTACTGACGACGATTAGCGCCAGTGGACGCACGACGCCGCGCGACATCCGTCCGTGAAATCGTTTCGACACGCGGTCGAGGAAGAGGTAGAGCGTGAGCCCCGCCACCACCGCCGCGACGAGGTGCTGCATCAACACGAACAGCAACGCCGCGCCGATGATCAAATAGGAGGCAAGCTCCGCCCACGAAAGGCGCGGACGTTGCGGGGCGGCGGTTTCCTCGATCAGCGGGACAGGCGCGAGGGGATTCGAGGTCATCTTTGGAGGATTGTAGAGTGATCGCCATGCTGCGAGACGTGACGGAACAGGATTTGCCGATCTTCTTCGAACATCAGCGTACGCCGGAAGCTCATCGTATGGCGGCGTTTCCACCGCGTGAGTACGACGCCTTCATGGTGCACTGGCGCACGATCATCGGCAACGCTGCTGGTCGGAATCGCACGATTGTTGTGGACGATCGCGTGGCGGGAAACATTGGAAGCTGGGACGCCGATGGCAAACGCCTCGTCAGTTACTGGATCGGGCGAGAATACTGGGGACGTGGCGTCGCAACTGCCGCGCTGTTGGAGTTTTTGCGCGAGGAGTCGATACGGCCTCTCTTCGCGTATGTCGCGGTTCACAACCAGGGATCCATTCGCGTCCTGCAGAAGTGCGGTTTTCGGCAGATCGGTGGCGTTGAACCGGGGCCTGACGAGGTCGAGGAGTTGCTCTTTCAACTCGGCGCTTGACGGTTGCTCGTCTTCGCCATTGGCGGTAGTCTCACGAAATGCGACCTCTCCGGTATTCCATCAACCTCACCTTGGACGGATGCTGCGATCATCGTGCAGGTCTCCCGGACGAAGACCTGCATCGTCACGCGGTCGAGAACATCGCCCAGGCCGATGCCCTGCTCTTTGGCCGGGTGACCTACGAAATGATGGAGGCAGCGTGGCGGCAGCCGTCGGCGCCGGGATCGATGCCTGATTGGACGGAACCCTTCGCCCGGACGATCGACGCGGCAAAGAAGTATGTCGTGTCGAGCACCCTGGACCAAGTCGACTGGAATGCGGAGCTCGTGCGCGGGGATCTGGAGCAGGCCGTTCAGCAGCTCAAACGGGAGCCGGGGAGCGGACTGTTCACGGGAGGGGTGATGCTCCCGCTGGCGTTGGCGGAGCTGGGATTGATCGATGAGTACGAGTTCGTGGTGCACCCCAGGGTGGCAGGCCATGGGCCGACGTTGTTCGCCGGGCTGTCGAAATATGTCGACTTGAAGCTCGTGAGCCGGCTGGAGTTCGGCTCGGGGGCGGTGGCGATGCGGTATGAGCCGAGAAGGTAGCCATCGGGTGCCGTCGCAGATAATCGCGACATAATCACTAGTTAGCCA
>DASYLL010000086.1:0-35079 GCA_036009605.1 Thermoanaerobaculia bacterium
GGCCTCACCCGCGAGCGCCTGCGCAAGGCGAAGAAGGGCGTGCTCGTCATGCATCCCGGGCCGATGAATCGCGGTGTCGAGATCGCCTCGGACGTCGCCGACGATCCCAATTACTCGGTCATTCTCGAGCAGGTCACGAACGGCGTCGCCGTCCGCATGGCCGTGCTGTACCTCCTCGGCGGAGCACACGGAACCGAATGAATCTGCTGATTACAGGAGCGCGCGTCGTCGATCCTTCGCAGGAGCTCGATGCGACTCTCGACATCCTGATCGAGAACGGCGCGATTGCCCGCGTCGACAAAAGGATCAAAGCGACGAACGTCGAGACGATCGACGCCTCGGGCTTGATTGCAACCCCCGGTTTCATCGACCTGCACACGCATCTCCGCGAGCCCGGCCAGGAGCACAAGGAAACGATCGCGACCGGCACACGCGCCGCGGTCGCCGGTGGCTACACCGCAGTCTGCGCGATGGCGAATACGGTTCCGCCGAACGACGAGCGTGCGGTCACGGAGATGATGCGCGCCGAAGCCGCACGCAACGGCTGGTGTCGCGTCTATCCGATCGGCGCCGTCAGCAAGGGCCTCAAGGGCGAAGAGCTCGCGGAGCTCGCCGATCTCCACGCCGCCGGCTGCGTCGGCGTCAGCGACGACGGCAAGCCGATCTGGAACGCGCAACTCATGCGCCGCGCCCTCGAGTACTGCTCGATGCTCGGCATGCCTTTGATCGCGCACGAAGAAGATGCGAACCTCGTCGAAGGCGGCGTCATGCACGAGGGCTACTACTCCACACTCCTCGGCATGCGCGGCATCCCCGCTGCGTCCGAAGAAACGCTCGTCGTACGCGACGTGATCCTCGCCAAGCTCACGAACGCGCACGTCCACATCGCGCATCTCTCGACCGCAGGTGCAGTCGAAGCAGTGCGTCGCGCGCGCGTCGACGGCGTGAAGGTCACGTGCGAAGTCACGCCGCATCACATTGCCCTCGGCGACGACGCCGTGCAGACGTTCTCCACGAATCTCAAGATGAACCCGCCGCTGCGCAGCGAAATGCACCGGCAGGCCATCATCGAAGGCATCGCCGACGGCACCATCGACGCGATTGCCACGGATCACGCGCCGCATCACTTCGATGAAAAGAACGTCGAGTTCGATCTCGCGCCGTTTGGCGTGACGGGACTCGAGACGGCGTTCCCGGTCTGCTACGACCGGCTCGTGCGCGAGAAAGTCATCGGCCTCGCGCGCCTCATCGAGCTGTTCTCGTCAGGTCCGGCACGCGTCTTCGGTCTCCCCGGCGGCACGCTGCGCAAAGGCAGCCTCGGCGACGTGACGCTGATCGACCTCAACGCGCGCTACGAAGTGACGCGCGAGTTCCAATCGAAAGCCGCGAACTCTCCGTTCGTCGGCGAAACGCTGCAGGGACGCGCCGTGACGACCATCGTCGGCGGCGCCGTCAAACACGACATTCGGGCCACACCCCCGAAGAAACGATCCGCAAAAAAATGACCGAGCCGATCAAGCGTATCGTCATCGTCGACGACTCCACCTCCTACTGCGACCTCTGGTCGAACTTTCTCGGCGAGCGCTACGCCGACATCGCCACGATCGAGACCTACAGCCATCCCTACGACGCGCTGCCGAAGATCGACGACACGATCGACCTCCTGATCGTCGACCTCGAAATGCCCGGCATGGACGGCAAGAAATTCGTCGACTACGCCCGCGCCAAAGGCCTCTCGCCGCGTCGCATCGTGGTCACGTCCTCGCACTCCGCCGACGAACTGCATCAACGCTTCCGCATCGGTGAGACCATCGCGGTGATCAATAAGACCGAGGCGAAACAGCAGGAAGCGTTTTTGATGATTCTGGATTCGATCATGAGACGGTGAAGCTGTTGTCGGTTGCTGGTTACTGGTTCGTGGTGCCTCAGCGCGACCAGCCCGTTCATCACGATGCGGCACATCGAACCAGCAACCAGTAACCAGCAACATCTATAATCCCGCGCGTGACTGTCGCACCTCATCCCGAGCAACCAGCCCAGGCCCCTGCGTTCTCGCTGAACGACCTGCTCATCTACATGTCGAAGCAGCAGGCCTCGGATCTTCATCTGAAGCCGATGCGTCCGCCGCTCATCCGCGTGCAGGGCAAGCTCATTCCGATCAAGACCGATCCGCTCAAGCCGGCCGATCTCGAGAAGATGCTGCTGCCGATCCTCAATCGCGCACAGAAAGAAAAGTTCGACGCGCTGCAATCGGTCGATTTCGGCTACGGCGTGCCGGGCGTCGCGCGGTTCCGCGCGAACATGTACATGCAGCGTGGCACGGTCGGAGCGGTCTTCCGCCGCATCCCGATTCAGGTGCAGCACATCGACGGATTGGAGTTGCCGGTCGCGGTGCGCGAGATGACGCAGATCCCGGACGGGCTCGTGCTCGTGACCGGACCGACGGGCTCGGGCAAGTCGACGACGCTCGCGGCGATGATCCTCGAGATCGCGGAGCACGAGCCGCTGCACATTGTCACGATCGAAGATCCGATCGAGTTTCTCTTTCAGGACAAGACCGCGGCGATCTCACAGCGCGAAGTCGGCACCGATACGCCGACGTTCAAGGAAGCGCTGCGCAACGCCATGCGCCAGGATCCGGACGTGATCATGGTCGGCGAGATGCGCGACGTGGAAACGATCCAGACCGTGCTCACCGCGGCGGAGACGGGCCACCTCGTCTTTTCC
The DNA here is from genome assembly GCA_036009605.1 of Thermoanaerobaculia bacterium. GTDB lineage: Bacteria > Acidobacteriota > Thermoanaerobaculia > Gp7-AA8 > Gp7-AA8 > QHVT01. The sequence continues at coordinate 2,728 of DASYLL010000086.1, forward strand.
ACGTTGCACACGAACAGCGCGGCGCAGACGCTCGACCGCATCATCGACGCGTTCCCGGCCGATCAGCACAAGCAGATCCGCGGACAGATCTCGCTCGTGCTGCGCGGCATCGTGTCGCTGAAGCTCGTGAAAACGGTCGACGGCAAGATGACGGCGGTGGTCGAGATCCTCAGGAACTCGCCGCGCATCGCCAAGCTCATCGAAGACGGCCACACCAAAGACATCATGGAGGAGATCGAAGGATCGGTCGGCCTCTACCGCATGCAGTCGATGAATCAGTCGCTCATCGCGCTGCTCGCGCATCAGAAGATCACGTATCAGGAGGCGATGGGGCTGTCGAGCGATGCCGACGACCTGTCGCTCAAGCTGCGAAAGATCTTCCCGCAGATCGAAGAGCGCGTTCGCCAGGGAGGAGACATGGCCCCGAGTTACTCCGATTTCTCGCAGATCACGGAGCTGATGGACATCAAGCGGCTCTACGAAGAACAGGAAGTGCAGTGGCGCCAGCGGATGATGGACAAGGACGAAGAGCTGGAGAACCTCCGCCACGACGTCGACTTCCTCCGCACGCAGATGACGCAGTCGCAGGGCGCCGACCGGCAGAAGGATGAAGAGATCGCACGCCTCAAGACCGACTCCGAGCGCCTTCGCGCGGACGCGCAGGCGAAGATGGGCCAGCTGCAGGAGCGCATCAAGGAACTGAATCAGAAGTTGATGAGCGGCGCGAATCCGGCAGTGAAGCGGTGAAATAGTTGTCGGTTGTCTGTTGTCGGTTGTCTGTGCCGTCAGCCGAGAAATCGCAGACAACCGAGAGCTGACAACCGACAACATGACGACCAAGCCCACGAAAAATCTCGACACGTTCCCCAATCCCCACCCGCAGCGCGATTACGAGATCGCGTTCGAGGCTCCGGAGTTCACCTGCCTCTGCCCGATGACCGGACAGCCCGATTTCGCGACGATTCGCATCCGCTACATTCCGGATCAGAAGTGCGTTGAGCTGAAATCGCTCAAGCTCTATCTCTGGTCGTTTCGCGATGAAGGTGCGTTCCACGAGGCGGTGACGAACCGCATTGCGGATGATCTGATCGGCGTGCTCGATCCGCGGTATCTGTTCGTCGAAGGCGACTTCTACGTGCGGGGTGGGATCAGCACGAAGATTCGCGTCGAGCATCGTTCCTGACTGTCATGTTGCGCTCGAGCACGAAGTAGTGCGCGAACGGCGTGAATGATCCTTCGTGCGCCACCGCCAATCCCGCACCGCGAGCGACGCGCAGCCATTCCGCGCGCGAGTAGAAATGCATCGCGCCGGGACCGTACACGGCGAACGTCCACGCGTCGCGCAAATGTTCGAGGACGATCACGCGTCCGCCCTCTTTCAGCGTGGACGCAACATCAGCAAAGCAGCGGACGCGCTCTTCCGGATCCCGCATCTCATGCGCTGCGAAGAGAAAGAGAATCGCATCGCAGCTCGCGGCGCGACAGGGGAGATGGCCGGCGTGAAATGGCAACGCGTCGAAGCTCGTGTCGCGTGCGCGTTCGAGGGAAGGTTCCGTCGTCAACTCCGCGTCGTAGAAGACGAACGGATACACATTGCCCTGCATCGCGTGACGCACGCCTTTCGTCGTTTCGTCGAAGCCGGCGTGCATGTTGAGAATGATGCGCGCATCACCGATGAAGCGATGCAGCCACGTCCAGCGATAGATTTCCGAGTGGTCGTACACGAGATACGACGCGAGCAGCGAGGCCACGATGAAGTACAGCGCGACGACGATCGCCGCTCCGGCCACGAGCACCGCGAGTCCATCGAGCAGCGGCATCACCGCGGCCGCGATCACGACGACGAACGCGGCCACCGCGTATGTCGGCCAGTTGAATCGGACGATGGTGCGCACGCCATGAAACGGCGAACGTGCAACGTCATCCATGCGCGCGTTCCTCTTCATCGAGCGGCGCCAGCACGCCCTGCCGCCAGAGATACGGCACGTCCGCGAGGTAGAACGCGCTCGCGAGCAACGGAGTCGCGGACGCAAACGCCGGCTGTCCGAAGAAGTCCATCCGCTTCACGTCGACATTGACCGGCCGCGGCATCCACTTCTGCCGCACGCCTTCGATGCGAACGATCGAGTTCGTCTCCGCTTCGTGATCGAACGTGAACGGCAGCGGTCCCGCGAATCGCCGCGCCGTCTTCCAATCCGAAAACACGGACGTCGCCGGCAGCGTCGTTTCTTCCGCGAGATTGGCGACGACTTCGAGATCGCTGTGCGGTTCCGTTCCGTGAATCGCGATCGCGAGACGTTCCTCGCTCTTCGTAACTTCGACCGCCGCACGTCGATAGTTGTAGTGCGTCAGCAGGTTGCCGAAGAACGTCATGATGCGACTGTCGGTCTGGCTGCGCAGGATCTGCAATCCGCGCAGCTCGCGGCCTTCCGTGCGATAGCGGGTGAATATGCGGTAGCCGCCGAGGAAGAAATCGAGGCCGAGCTGCTTCGGGAGAAAGGCGGGGCGGAGATTGCGTGTCTGCACGAGCGCGACCGCAACGAAGCCGACATCGCCGAATCGATCGAGTGTGAGTCCCGGCAGCAGCAGCGGCTCGAGCACCGGTGCGGGCAACGCGTACGTCAATACGAGCGTGAGCTCGAATTCGCTGCGGATCGGAAGAGGATGCCGACGCAGACGCGTGAGAATCACGCGGTCATCATACGCCCGCGTCTCATGCGCCACTGTTCATCGACGAACGCGCAAAACTCCGCCGTCCCATCCGCCATCCACGACGTCAACGCCTCGGCGCTCGTGTCATCGAGGCCACCGATGATCGATAAACTCGCCGACTCGAAGATGCGCACGAGCGGCTTGTCGAGCTCCGCGATCACGCGTGCGGATTTCGCGATCGTTCCTGCGAGGTCGAGATCGAGCTCCATCGCGATCATGCGCGACGCGGCGAGCGTGAGCAGCACCGCCGCGTTCCAGTTCGAGCGCTCGTCCCAGCGCGGCGGCACGATGAAGTCCGCCATGCCGCGCTCGTGTGCGAGCGCCGCAATGTGTCGCTCCGTCGCGAGATGCACCGGCTCGAGCGCGGCGTGGAAGAGCATCGCGTAACGATCGTCGTCCGCGTCGAGATTCAGCGTTTGCGCGAGCGCCTGTTTCGCCGTCGGCTCCATCTCGACGCTCATCGCCGCGAGGAACGACGCGCCGTCTGTTTGCGCCGCATCCGCGAGCGTTTCGAGCGGAGCGAGATCCGTCGTCACCGGAAACAACACCGGCACGGCCACGCCCCATCGAAGCCCGCGCTCCTTCGCTTCGGCGAACAGCTCCTCGAGTCGCCCGAGCTCGAGTGGCCACGCCGAGATCACGACAACCGCATCGTCGTATGCACGCAAGGGAACGCCGCCGCGCGTCGACACGAGATACACGGCCGCAACGCGCTGTTCTTCGCAGAACTCCAGCACCTCTTCGCCGCGACGGAACACGACTTCCGCCGTCTCCGCAGCATCGATCAACACCGGCGCCGTCAACATGCGCGAGCGCTCCAGCTCATCGCGCACGTTGTCGCTCACGCCGACTTCGAGCTTGTCCATCACGCCCGTCGCACGCAGCGCGAGGTAGTCGATTGCGACCGGTGCCGCACGTCGCGCGCCATACGGTGCAACAGCCGTCGCGCTCCAGAACGGGGGCGCGGGCGCTACCGAGCGTCGCACGCGGAGCGGTGCGGCTTTGCGGTAGAGGATCACTTCTGCGGAAGATACGGCGCGACGAGCCGATGCACGTACTTGGCGATCATGTCGAACTCGAGGTTCACGCCTTCGCCGATGTTCGCGGTGCCGAGGTTCGTGCGGCGCAGCGTCTCCGGAATGAGCGCCGCACCGAAGCTCGTCGTCTCCGGATCCACGACCGTCAACGACACGCCGTCGACCGTGATCGATCCCTTCGGCACGACCAGCTCCGCGTACTCCGTCGGCACGCTCCACCGATACACCGCGAAGTCTCCCTCGGTCGTGATCGACATCAGCGTGCCGACCGTGTCGACGTGACCCTGCACCATGTGTCCGCCCATGCGATCGCCGAGTGCGAGTGCGCGCTCGACGTTGACCGGGATGCCGGTGCCGAGGTTGCCGAGGGTGGTGCGGGAGAGGGTTTCGTCGGAGAGGTCGGCGATGAGAGAGCCATCGCTTTCGGGAAGCACGGTCAGGCAGACGCCGTTGACCGCGAGACTCTCGCCGCGCGTGAACGGTTCGGGGTCGGTCGTGCGGATGCGCAACTGCGCGCCGTTCGCGCGACGCTCGAACGCTTCGATGGTGCCTGTGTGGAGAATGATGCCGGTGAACATGGGCTCGGGAGCTACGCGGGGTATGCCACAACCATCAGATCGCTCCCCAGCTGCTCCACGCGATCAAACCGAAAGCGGTGTGCGTCTGTCAACCGCGGGATGCCTTCGCCGCTGAAGATCGAAGGCGCTTCGGCGCCGCCGACGACGAGCGGGGCAATGAAGAGAATCATCTTCTGCCACAGCTCGCCGCGGATGACTTCGGAGTGGACGAGAGCGCCTCCTTCGATGATCACGGAATGAATTTTCCGCGCGTGCAGCTCCGCGAGGACGCGCGAAAGATCGATCCGTCCCTCGGTCGCAATGATCTCCACGTTCGGCGTGGAAGCGTAGCGGGAAGGTGCGCTCGTGAAGAGGATCGTGCGACCGCCGTCGGTGAGAAGTTGCGAATGCGGCGGCACGTCGCCGTCGCCATCGAGCACGACGCGCGTCCATGCACTCGTGTCGCCGGCGAGTCCGAGGCGGCGGGTGAGGCGCGGGTTGTCGGCTTTGACGGTGCCGCTGCCGACGATGATCGCGTCGAACTCTTCGCGCAAACGCAGGCTCGCTTCGCGCGAGGCTTCCGCGGTGATCCACTGTGATTCGCGCGCGACGGTTGCGAGTTTTCCGTCGAGCGTCATGCCTGCTTTCACGAGAACGAACGGCAATTTCTGCGTGATCGACCAGAGGAACTTCTCATTGAGGCGACGCGCGTCCGCTTCGAGCACGCCGACGATGACGTCGATTCCAGCCTCGCGCAATGCAGCGATGCCGCGTCCGTTGACGACGTCATGCGGATCTTCCATCGCGACGACGACGCGCGAAAGACCGGCCTCGATCACCGCGTTCGCGCAGGGACCGGTGCGTCCGCGATGCGAGCACGGTTCGAGCGTGACGTACATCGTCGCGCCGCGCGGATCATCGCAGTGCGAGAGCGCGTCGACCTCGGCATGCGCCTCGCCGGCGCGGTGATGCCACCCTTCCGCGATGATCGCGTCATCGCGCACGATCACGCATCCGACCATGGGATTCGGACTGACCGTGTAGCGCCCGCGCTCCGCGAGCTCGAGAGCGCGGAGCATGAAGTGATCGTCGGGTGATTGCACGCGCGCGCATTGTATGAGGTTGCTGGTTCAAGGTGCCGCATCGCGAGAGCCGTATTCTTCGCGCCGAGGCACCTTGAACCAGCAACCGACAACCAGCAACAAAAAGGCCGCCCGAAGGCGGCCTTCAAGAAACAGTGATTTTCTTCCGAACTAAGGAGCGGTGATGATCCGATACGTCGAGATCGCCTGTCCGCCGCGAGTCGGGGTCGTCACGTAGAACCGTACGCGCTGGCCGCTCTTGATGCCGTTGACGGCCGTGCGGAAGTCGTTGATGTTGCTGATGCGCTGGCCCTGTACTTCACTGATCACGTCGCCTTCGCTCAGGTTCGCTTCGCCCGCGGGCGAGACGTTCTTCACGTAGGTCACGACGACGCCGCGCACGCTCTCCGGGATGCTGTACTGGCGGCGCAGCTCGCTCGAAAGTTCCTGCACCGAGAGGCCAAGCTTGTCGCGCACCGGTTCGGCGGGCGAGCTCGATTCCTCGTCTTCGCCATCGGCGCCGTCCGGTGGGCGCTCTTCCGTCCGCGCGGTGACGACCTGGCGCTTGCCTTCACGCAGCAGCGTGATCTTCACTTCGGAACCGACCGGCAGATACGAGATCGTGTCGATCAGCTCGCGGTTGTTGCGGATCGGCTTGCCGTTGATTTCGATCACGACGTCGCCGTGGCGGATGCCGGCCTTGTCCGCGGGCTTGCCTTCCGTCACCGACTGCACGAGCGCGCCACGCGCCTCGGGCAGGTTGAACGCTTCGCGATGCTCTTCGGTGATGTCGGCGATGTTCATGCCGAGGAAGCCGCGGGTGACTTTGCCCTTCTTGAGCTGCGGGAGGAGCGTCTTCGCCGTGTTGATCGGAGTGGCGAAGCCGATGCCCTGCGCGCCGCCGCCGCGGATGGCGGTGTTGATGCCGATGACTTCACCGGCGATGTTCAGGAGCGGACCGCCCGAGTTGCCGAAGTTGATGGCGGCGTCGGTCTGGATGAAGTTCTCGAACGACGACGTCTCGGGGCTGAGGCCGAGCGAACGGCCCTTCGCGGAGATGACGCCGACGGTGAGCGTGTTTTCGAACGCGAACGGATTGCCGATCGCGACCGCCCAGTCACCCTTGCGGATGCGCTCGGAGTCGCCGAGGCGGATGTAGGGGAGCTCCTGGCTCACTTCGATTTTGAGGAGCGCGATGTCGGTGGCGGGATCGCGTCCGACGATGGTGGCCGGGATCGTCCGTCCGCCGTTGCCGTTCTCATCCGCGCCGAAGTGGACTTCCACTTTGCTGGCGCTTTCGATGACGTGGTTGTTGGTGAGGATGTAGCCGTCGCCGGAGATGATGAATCCGGAGCCGCCGCTTTCCTGGCGACGCTCGTCATCGTCCTGCTGCTGCTGACCCTGACCGCCGCGGCGACGCGGGTCGGCCGGATCGGGGAAGAAGAACTCGAATGGATCGACTCCGCCGCCGAAGCCGCGTCGGCGATCGCTGGCCTTCACGATTTCCGTCGAGCGGACCGAGACGACGGTCGGCATGACGCGCGTGGCGAGGTCGGCGAACGAAGGGATGGTCACCGCGGTGACTGCCCCTTCCGAGGTTGGAATGGTGGTCGTCTGCGCCTTCGATGTCCGCATCAGCCCGAGATCAGCGCTGATGAGGATCCCGAAAGCCACCGACGCGATGACGATCGCAATCGTCGACAGGATGCGTTTGGTGGTTGCGTTCATAGATTTTATTGATTCCTCCTGGGGGGTGCGGGCCGTGCTGCCCCCGCGTGCATCAGAAGTGCCAGCGAAGTGGTGTCATTCCCGCTGATTCATTCAGACGAGTCAGCGCGGAAAATGTTCCGCAGGGTGGACGTTACGTTTCGTCAAACGAAACGGCCCCGCTTGCGCGAGGCCGTTCAACCAGGGGAGGGATTTGATGAGGCTTGGCTCGAGGGAATTCCTCGTCAGACGACAGCCCGCCTGCCGACGATGAGGCGATAGACAAAGAGCAGGACGATGGCACCGATGATCGAGCCGATCCAGCCTGCGGAAGCCTGGTCGCGTCCCATGAGCGTCGTGGCCAGGAAGCCGCCGACGAACGAGCCCGCGATACCGAGGAGTATGGTGACGATCCAGCCGCCCGGGTCGCGACCCGGCATCAGGAATTTCGCGATCGCGCCAACGACGAGACCGAACAGGATCCATCCAATGATGTTCATGCTTTCCTCCAGTTTGAGTGTCTCGGTCGTCGCGACCTCGACGACGTACTGTTGAGCACAAGCAGTGCCAGCCGGGCGTGCGTGGTTTGTCATCCCGAGCGTAGCGAGGGACCTGTGCGGGTGGCGCGGCAGGCATGTTCCTCGTGCCCCGCCCGCCCAGGTCCCTCGCTACGCTCGGGATGACAGGCGTTTTGATATAAGCGCACCATGAAACGCATTGGCATCCTCACCGGCGGAGGCGACTGTCCGGGACTCAACGCGGTCATCCGCGCGGCGGTTCGCACGCTCACCCGCGAGCACGGTCTCGAAGTCGTCGGCATCCAACTCGGCTTCGAGGGACTGCTCACGCGCGCCTGTGTCCCGCTCACGCTCGAATCCATCCGCGGCATTCTTCCGAAAGGCGGAACGCTGCTGCGTACGACCAATCGCGGCAATCCTTTCGAGTATCCGATGCCCGACGGCGGCTGCGAGGATCGCTCGCAGGAAGTCGTCGCCAACATTCACGACCTGGGCATCGACGGCATCATCGCCATCGGTGGCGACGGCACGCTCAAGATCGCGCAGCGGCTGTGCGATCTGGGCATTCCGATGGTCGCTGTTCCCAAGACGATCGACAACGATCTCGCCGCGACCGATTACACCTTCGGCTTTCACACCGCGGTGGCCGTCGCGACCGACGCTGTCGATCGTCTGCACACGACCGCTGAGAGCCACGATCGCGTGATGATCCTCGAAGTCATGGGCCGCAATGCCGGATGGATCGCGCTCTATGCGGGCATCGCCGGCGGCGCGGACATCATCCTCATCCCGGAGATGCCGTATCGCCCCGACGAGATCGTAGCGACGATTCGCGAGCGGCAGTCCGAAGGCTCGAAGTTCGACATCATCGTCGTGGCGGAAGGCGCCAAGCGCGTCGGTGGCGAAGAGGCCTATCTCGACAAAGCGTCGAAGCGTCTCGGCGGCGTGGCGTATCAGGTCGCGGCCGAGATCCAGCAGTACATCGATCTCGAAATTCGCGTGACGGTTCTCGGTCACGTGCAACGCGGCGGCTCACCGATCGCGTTCGACCGCATTCTCGCCAGCCGTTTCGGCAAGGTCGCAGCCGATCTCGTCGCGTCGAAGAATTTCGGACAGATGGTGGCCGTTCGCGCGGATGAGATCGTATCGGTGCCCATCATCGACGCCGTCTCGCGACCGAAGTACGTCGATCCCAACGGGCAGATGGCGCAGACCGCGCGCAGCCTCGGCATCTCGTTCGGGGATGGGGTCAACTGATACTAGAATTCACCCGTTACCAAGCGAAAGGGAGTCACCGCAAATGGCTGGAAACCTGATTGATTACCGCGTGGAGCGCGGCGTCGCGATCTTCGAGTTGAACGATCCGCCCGCGAACACTTACACGTATGAGATGAACCGCGAGCTCGACGAATGCATCCTTCGCGCGCGCATGGACGACGAAGTACACGTGATCGTGCTGCGCGGCTCGGGCGACAAGTTCTTCTCCGCCGGCGCGAACATCAAGATGCTCTCGGAGGTCACGCCGGGCTTCAAGTACTACTTCTGTCTGCACGCCAACGAGACGTTGAACCGCCTCGAGCAGACGCCGAAGCTCGTCATCGCCGCGCTGAACGGTCACACCGTCGGCGGCGGTCTCGAGATCGCCATGGCCGCGGACATGCGCATCGCGCTGCAGGGCGCGGGCAAGGTCGGCCTGCCGGAAGTCTCGCTCGGCGTGCTGCCGGGCACGGGCGGCACGCAGCGCCTGTCGCGCATCGTCGGCAAGTCGAAGTCGATCGAGCTGATGATCGAAGGCGGCCTCTTCGATTTCGAAGAAGCGCACCGCCTCGGCATCATCAACTACATCTGGCCCGCGGAAGAGAACGGGCAGAAGTGGTGGGATCGCGTGATGGAGTACGCCACGAGCTTCTGCCCGCCGAACAAGGCTTCGAGAGCGGTCGGACGCATCAAGCGCTCGGTGCAGAGCGGCTGGGAAATCCCGTTCGAAAGCGCGCTGGCGCTGGAGCGCGAGCTGCAGCAGCAGCTCTTCCAGAGCGAGGACGCGAAGGAAGGGCTCGGCGCGTACAACCAGAAGCGCAAACCGAACTTCGCCGGCCGCTAAGCGGCCGACGAAGGTTGTCGGTTGTCGGTTCTCAGTTGTCCGGGAGTTGTGGCCTGGACGATGCGCCACAGACAACCGACAACTGACAACTGACAACCAATCATCCGAGAACTAACTATGCGCTACCGGAATCTGCACGGCACCGATCTTCAACTCTCCGAGCTCGGCCTCGGCACTTGGACGCTCACCACCGGATGGTGGGGGACGTACACGGATGCCGAGGCGGAGGGAATCGTGCGGGCGGCGATCGCGCGCGGCGTGAACTACATCGATACCGCGGATGCGTACGGCAACGGACGCGGCGAGACGTTTCTCGCGCCGGTGCTGCGCGATCATCCGGACCTCATCGTCGGGACGAAATTCGGGTACGACTTCTACAACAATCCCGAGCGTCCGCGCGGACAGCGCGAGCTGCCGCAGGACATGTCGCCGGAGTTCGTCCGCTTCGCGTGCGAGCAGTCGCTCAAGCGCCTGGGGACGGATCACATCGCGATCTACCAGCCGCACAACCCGCGCGTCGTCACGCTGATGCAGGACGAGCATTGGGAAACGCTGGAGCAATTGAAAAAAGAAGGCAAGATCCTGTCGTGGGGTCCGTCACTGGGCCCCGCGATCGGATGGCGTGATGAAGGGATCTACGGTGCCGCCGTGCGCCAGGCGCCGGTCACGCAGATGATCTACAACGTCCTCGAGCAGGATCCCGGCCGCGAGTTCATGCTCGCCGCCGAGCGTGGTGCTTCGTATGGCGGTGTGGCCGAGGCGATGCGCGGGGAGTCGAGCAAGAAGTTGTGTGAGACGTCGTCGGCGTTCGAGCCGTCGTTCCGCGCGTGGAAGTCGGATGCCGGTCCGCAGTTCCTGATCCGCGTGACGCACTCCTCGGGCATGCTCGAAGGGCACTACACGCTCGAGACGAAGTTCGATGAGAGCGATCATCGTTCGCACCGTCCGCGCTCGTGGATGGTGGAGGGACTGCAGAAGGTCGAGCGCCTGCAGCCGATGCGGGAAGCGCGCGGCGTGACGATGGGGCAGTTCGCGCTGCTGTGGCTTTACGCGCACCCATCGGTGCTGTCGGCGCTGCCGAATATTTACAACGAAGCGCAGATCGACGAGTTCGTCGGCGCGTCGGAGCATGCGCCGTTGACTGATGCGGAGATGGAGCAGATTCACGCGATGTACGAGCGCGATTTCGACATCGTGCCGTATGTGGAAGAAGCGGCCGCGGCGCGTTAGCGCAGTTCCCGGATCGTGATCGACGCGCCGATCTTCGCGACGCGTGTTCCCCGCGTTTGCAATGCGTCGAACAATCCCGGCATCGCGACGCGCTCCATGTACGCGGACGTCGCGTAACGGCCCGGCGGCAGGGTGCCGTTGAATTGCCGGTATCGCTCGACGTCGTGCAGTCCCGGCAACGCGAATACGATCACGGTCGTATCGCGCTCCCATCCGCGCTCGCGCAGGAACGCGTGCATGCGATCGACGTCCTGTCCCCAGTCGATGTTCGAATCGCTCAGCCATTCGGGGCCGCCGATGAAGTTGAAGTAGCCGAGCTCGTACGGATGAATCAACGCCAGTGAGATTGCGGCGCTCACGATCAACGCGGCTGCGAGTTTTCGCGATGCGATCACGCCCGCGCCGACGATTGCGAGCAGCGGATAGACGGGGAGCATGTGCCGGATGCCGATGCTGAACGATGACGGGATCGACACCACGAAGAGTGTGATCACGACGACGAGCATGCCGATGCTCCAGCGATTGCGCAGGCCGCGTCCGCCCGCGAAGATCAGCGCGGTCACGAGCAACATCGCAGGAGTGGACTTCACGAGGAACGCGACGAAGAAGTAGTGGGGAAATCCTTCGCGCGACACGCGTCCGCGCAGGTAGTTCTCGCCGCGTCCTGTTTCGCTGGAAAGCTGCACGCCTTTCACGCCGCTGAGGAACATGCCCACTTCCGGCGCGCGTCGCGTGAGTTGTGCGTATCGCGCTACGGTTGCGGCGTCGGCGTTGCGCGAGCGGAGAAACGTCGCCGATGAAAGCGCCGCGTCGTCGGGATGCATGTTGCGCAGATTCACCGCATAGACGCCGTAGACGACGAACGCGGCGACGACGCACGCCGCAAGCGCGCCTGCGAAGTTTTGGGCGAGACGTGACTTGTCTTCGAGCAGCAACAGCAGCGGCGCCAGCAGCACGAGCGGGACGAGAATCAACGCCGTGAATTTCGTCGCGATGGCGAGGCCGAGGACGAGTCCCACGAGAAGCCAGCGAACGGCGGAGCCGCCGACGGCGGCGATCGTGAGCACGACCGCGAGCGTGATGAACAGCGTGCCCGCGACGTCGGTGTGTACGATGCCGGCGTGCGCGACGAAGTTCGGATCGAGCGCGATCAGCGCGGATGCGAGGACCGCGGGCCAGATCGTCCTGTCATCCCGAGCGATCAGCGAGGGACCTGGGCGGGCGGGGCGCGATGCATAATCTTCGCGCCCCACCCGCCCAGGTCCCTCGCTGATCGCTCGGGATGACAGGTAGACGACCACGATCAACGCCGCCAGCAACCAACGAAACGGCATCCGCGCACGCGCGAGCATCTCCGCGTAACTCACGCGATTCTCGCGCAGGAACGCGACGACATCGGGCAACGGCGGAAGCGGGGCGCCGGGTGCGATCGCGGGAGCATTCGGATGTGCCCGCTGCAGCGAAAGCGCGGCCAGCATCTTCGCAAGCGGCGGATGCTCCGGATTCGTGAAGAGCACGCCATGCGACACGGCTTCGGCGCCGCCGTAAATGTGCAGCGGCTCGTCGATGGTGATGGAATCGCCGCGCGTGTGATCTGCCGTCAGCAGGATCGCCAGCGTGCAAAGAGCCGCTACCCACGCCGCTTCGAGCACGATCCGCGTTCGTTTCGTCAGGCTGGGCATTCTAGCCGGCACGGCCGGCTGCGTGGGTTGCTCCGCCGGTTGGACGTGCGGCTGCCGGGTGGGTGGCCTTTCCGCGGCGCACGGTCCGGGACGCGCATTCTTTGCTAGCATCCGCGCCATGACAGCCGATCCGACCATCCAGAACCGACTCTTCATCAACGGCGATTTCGTCGACGCTCGTTCGGGCGAGACGTTCGTGACGATCAATCCGGCGACCGAGGAGACGATCACCGATGTAGCGTCCGCGGGGCCGGAGGATGTCGATGCCGCGGTGCAGGCCGCGCGCGCGCAGATGGAGCCGGGCTCGGAGTGGCAGAAGATGAAGCCGCGCGATCGCGCCAAAGTGATGTGGCGCCTGGCCGACATCCTGACGTCGCGCGCGGATGAGATCGGACGCATCGAGACCATCGACAACGGCAAGCCGATCTTCGAATCGCAGTTCGTCGACACGCCCGCGGCCGCGGAGTGTCTGTACTACTTCGCGGGCTGGTCGGGCAAAGTCACGGGCGAGACGATTCCGGTCGCAGACAACGCGTTCACTTACACGCTGCGCGAGCCGGTTGGTGTCGTCGGCGCGATCACGCCGTGGAACTTCCCTCTGATGCTCGCGGTGTGGAAGATCGCGCCTGCGCTCGCGTGCGGCAACACGGTCGTCATCAAGCCGGCGTCGAACACGGCGCTGTCGCTCCTCAAATTTGCGCAATACGCGAAAGAGGCAGGATTGCCCGCGGGCGTGCTGAATGTGATCCCGGGACGCGGCAGCGTGGTCGGCAATGCGATCGTCGATCATCCCGGCGTCGACGCGATCGCGTTCACCGGCTCGACAGAAGTCGGCAAGCAGATCATGGCTCGCGCCGCAAAGACGCTGAAGAAAGTGGCGCTCGAGCTGGGCGGCAAGTCACCGAACATCGTCTTCGCCGATGCCGATCTCGACGCCGCCGCGAAAGGCGCGCTCAACGCGATCTTCTACGGCAAAGGCGAAGTATGCGCCGCGGGCTCGCGTCTGCTCGTCGAAGAAGGCGCGCATGAAGAGCTGATGGCGAAGGTAATCGAGCGCGCGAACAAGATGACCGCCGGCGATCCTCTGCATCCGAAAACGCGTCTTGGCGCGATCGTGTCGAAAGAACAGATGGAGAACGTGCTGTCGTACATCGAAGCGGGCAAGGCCGAAGGCGCGAAGCTGGTGACGGGCGGCGAGCGTGCGGATATCGGCACAGGCAAGGGCTACTTCATCAAGCCGACGATCTTCGATGACGTGACGCCGGAGCATCGCATCGCGCGCGAAGAGATCTTCGGGCCGGTCCTGGCGACGATCAAGTTCAAGGATGCCGAGGATGCGGTGGCGAAGGCCAATGCCACGGTGTACGGCCTGGCGGCGGCGGTGTGGACGCGCGACGTTTCGAAAGCGCATCGCATCGCGCGTGCGGTGAAGGCCGGCACGGTCTGGGTGAATGCGTACAACCTCTACGATCCCTCGCTGCCGTTCGGCGGCTTCAAGGAGTCGGGCTTCGGCCGCGACCAGGGACGCGACGCGCTCGAGAAGTACACGCAGACGAAGTCGGTGTGGGTCAACTTATAGCGAGAGTCGCGGCATTCGTGCTGGTTGCGCTGCTGGCTTTCGGCAGCATGTGGAACGACAGTGCGACCGCGGATGAGGGCGCGCACATCGCGGCGGGCCTCATTAAGATTCGCGAAGGGAACGTCGAGTTCTATTCGACGCAGGCGCCATTGATGGAGGCGCTGATCGCGACGCCGCTGGCGATCGCGGGGTATCGCGTTCCCGATGTGTGGCATCGCTACGGAAACCGTCCGTGGGTTGCGGGCGATCTGCTGCTGAATCGTTCCGGTGCGGACACGCAGCGGATTCTGCGACTGGCGCGCTTGCCGGTGATCGCGCTGTTTCTCGCTCTCTGTTGGGCGGTCTGGATTTTCGTGCGCGATGTGACGCGCAGCGAAACCGCGGCGCTCGCGGCATTCGTGCTCACCGGTTTCTGTCCGACGCTGCTCGCGCATGGACGACTGGCGACGGTCGATCTCGGCGTCACGTTCTTCGGATTTCTCGCGACTGTGTTGCTGCTGCGTCTTCTGCACACGCCATCAAAAGGCGTTGCGATTGCCACGGGTGTCGCACTCGCGTGTACGCTCGCGTCGAAGATCTCCGGCGCGCTGTTCGTGCCGTTTTTCGCGATCGTGGTGCTGCTGTGGTTCCTGCGAGAACGTCGCCTGAACTGGCGAATGCTCGCGCTCGCGGCGCTCACGTCGATCGCCGCGTTCGCTCTGATCTACCTCGCGCTGGCGCACTCGTTCGATCCCGCTTTTCCGTTCCGCGCCTACCTCGGCGAGATCCGCGCCGTCCGCGCGTTTTACGACGCCAACCCGCTCCCGCAATTTCTCCTCGGCGAGTTCTCGCCGAACGGCTGGCCGCATTACTACCTCGTCGCCATCGCCGTGAAGACGCCGCTGCCGGCGCTCGCGCTGCTGTTGCTCGCGATCGTTCCTGCCGTGCGCGCGCGTCGGTTCGAGGTGCTCGTCTGCGCGATCTTCGTGTCGTTGTTTCTGATCGTCGCTGCGTTCTCCAGCCTTAACCTCGGCATCCGCCATGTGTTGCCGATCTATCCGTTTCTCTTCGCGGCGTGTGCGATCGCGCTCCTCGATGCGTCGCACAGGATCAGGATCGCCAGTGCAGTGCTCGTTGCCACGCACGCGTTGATCGCAATGGTCGCATTTCCGTCGTACCTCAGCTACTTCAATCCGCTGATCGGCAGTTCGCGCAACGCGGATCGCGTGCTCATCGACTCGAATCTCGACTGGGGACAGGATCTGCGGCGCCTCGCGCAGTGGGCGCAGGCGAATGACGTCGAGACGTTGCGCGTGCACTACTTCGGCGCGAGCCGCGTCGAGCGTGAGCTCGGCGCACGCGGCATGCGATGGGCGGCGCCGCGGGCGGAGCTGCTGCCGAAAGGATGGTTCGCGGTGAGCCGGCATTTCTACCGGCTCAGCTTCCTGCCCGCGCGATCGCCCGTCGACTACGAAACGTATTTGCGCGCGTCGGGTGCGAAATACGTGACGACCGTTGGCGGCTCGATCGACGTTTATCGCGTGGAGTGAGTCGCGCGACGCCGCGGGTTCCCGTTGACCTGCACGACCTCCCGCCAGAACACGCGCTGAATCTCACCCGTCGCGTGCCCGATCTTCCGTGCGTACACGACGACATTTCCTGCCGTGCCGAACCTCGCCAACTCAGGCGCGTGAGCGTCGACCAACGCCGGCGCCTCCGTCAGCACGCCGTGGTGGTCGATCCGCGCCGAAAACACGTGGTCTTCCTGCCAGAACAGCGCGAACCCATCGCCCAACGGGGCTACTTCGACCAGTCCCAAGCTCGGTCCGGTCGGTCCGACGAACTCGGTGATGGGAGTACGGATCACACCCGTCGCGCTGACGAGTACCCATTGCCGTGCCGCGACGAGATACGTGTCGCCATTCCACGCCACTGATGGATACACGATCGACCCCGCGTTCATCGTAGGAAATGCGAGAGGCGTGAACGTGCCGCTGGTGGAAATCAGCGCGCCGCGAAGATTCGTTCCCAGCCACACCACGAGCGAGCCCGCGGGACTGCTCGCGATCGCGGGCATCTGATTCGGGCCAACCTCCGCCAGCACCAGTTCCGGGTGCGGCATCGTTCCCTGCGGGGAGACGCGCGCCGCGTACGGAGTGGTGTGCAGGCCGCGATTCAGGATGCCGCGCAGGTAGACCACGACGTACTGTGTCCCGTCCCAGCTCACTGCGACGTCGCTGTCCTCCCACAGATTCTCGGCGATCAGAAACGGTTGCGCATCG
Organism: Thermoanaerobaculia bacterium; assembly: GCA_036009605.1. Classification (GTDB taxonomy): domain Bacteria; phylum Acidobacteriota; class Thermoanaerobaculia; order Gp7-AA8; family Gp7-AA8; genus QHVT01. Next base: position 19,194 of record DASYLL010000086.1, read on the forward strand.
AGCGTGGTCCCGCCACGCCCGACGCGAGAACCGTACAGCTCGGAACCATCGACCCACACCACCAGCCAATCTGTGCCGTTCGAAGCGACGCGCGGCCGCGTCGGTCGAACAACGTCCGCGTGCAGATCGATCGCGATCTCGGTGCCGAGGGGGGAGGCGATGACGCCGAGTCTGCGTTCGCTGCCGATGTACTCGCACCACACCGCGAGAAGGGTGTTGCCGTTCGACGCGACATCGGGCGAAACCTGATGGCGCGGCGCGACGACGAGCGGCGCGATCTCCATGGTGTCGAGCCGCGTGAGATAGAGATCGCCGCCCGCGGCGCCGTATTCACCGCCGACACGATGCGCGCCGCGTACGAGCACGAGCGTCCGCACGCCGTTGTTCGCGGAGTCGAGGATGGCCGTTTTCGTGTTCGGCGTCGCCACCGTGCCGACTGGTTCGCGCGCGCCGGGACGACGCATGAATTTCGTCTCGTGCGCGCCGTAGAAGAAGAGGAAGCCTCCTGCATCGACGACGAGATCCTGGAGATACTGCCCTTCCGCCGGGACGACGTCGACCGCACCCGCGCCGCTCGCGGTCACACGCACGTTGCGCACGGTCGCGCCGGGGATGCCGACCGCGGTCGTCCAGCCTGCGAGAATCTCCGTTCCGCTCGACGTGGCATTGAGATCGAACACGGGCGTCACGGCCGGCATTACGACGACGCGTGCGCCGACGGTCCCGTTCTCATCGATCGATGTCACGCCGACATCCGACGGAAATCCATTGACGTTCGGAACGCCGTTGAAATCGGTGACCGAGGTGAGGAAGTGAAACCCGCCGTTCGCTGCGACGAGGGGAGTGTCGATCGCCGTCGCCGAGCTTACGCCGACGTCAAACGTCTTCACGATCTCGCCTGTCGTGCTGATCAGTGCGCCGTGGTGATGGCCCCCGTATTCCCACGTCACGAGAAACCGCGAGCCGTTGAATGCGAGGCCGATTTTCCCGGAGATGGTCGCCGATCCGATCTCGATCACACTCGACATCGCCCCATCGCGACCGACGAAGCGTGCGAGCAACTTTGTCGGCGTCAACCAGGCCACGAGATAGCGGCCGCCGCCAAAGGCGACCTCGACTCGCTCCTCGCGCGCAGCCGTGGTGGCGATCCGCAGCACGTCGTCGCCGGATCGTTCCCCTTCGGGCGAGACGAGCGCGCCATGCACGTCGCCGGAACCCGACTGGTCGTACTCGATCCAAACGGCGAGGAACGCATCCCCATCAGTAGCAATCCGACCCCACGCCTGATTGAACGCGGCCACATCGGGAGTCGGTGCGGTGACCCGCTTCTCGCTGAACGGAACGAGCGTTGCGTGAGCGGAAACGGCGAGAGTGAGAACGAAGGGGAGGAGAGAGAGTTTTCGCATGCGTGCGGTCAGGTCGAGATAGTACGCGGGAACGGTTGCGGGCGCAGGCGAGCACGAGCGCCGAAAAGGATCACAGTTCTGGTACGCCTGCGCGTTCCGGTCCGTCTAGTTGGTAGAATCCGGCGACTCAGCTTCTTGAAACAAAAGGAAATGGATGGGAAACCCATGAAAAGAACATGGATGGTTCTGACAATTGCGATCGCCTCGATCGTCCTCTTCGGCTGTCCGCCGAAGACGAGCGAGACGCCCGCCGGCACCGCACAGACGGGCGAGATCGTCATCGGCGAGTATGGTTCGCTCACCGGTGCCGAGGCGACGTTTGGCGTCTCGACTCACAACGGCATCATGCTCGCGCTCGATGAGATCAACGGTGCAGGCGGCGTGAACGGCCGCAAGATGCGCGTGATCACCGAAGACGATCAGTCGAAGGCCGAAGAAGCCGCGAACGCGGTCACGAAGCTGATCAACCAGAACAACGTCGTCGCCGTCATCGGCGAAGTCGCATCGTCGAACTCGCTGGCTGCCGCACCGATCTGCCACGCGGCCAAGATCCCGATGATCACGCCGTCCTCGACCAATCCGAAAGTCACGGAAGTCGGCGACTACATCTTCCGCATGTGCTTCATCGACCCGTACCAGGGCGAAGCCATGGCGAACTACCTGTCGAAGACGGCCGGTATGAAGCGCGCCGCAATCCTCATCGACGTGAAGAGCGACTACTCGACCGGCCTGGCGTCGTTCTTCGAGCGCACGTTCCTCGCCAACGGCGGGGAGATCGTGATCAAGCAGAGCTACGCGAAGGGCGACAGCGATTTCCGCTCGCAGCTCACCGCCATCAAGGGCGCGAATCCGGAAGTCATCTTCGTTCCGGGCTACTACAACGACATCGGACAGATCGCCATCCAGGCCCGCGACCTCGGCATGAAGCAGCCGCTGGCCGGCGGCGACGGCTGGGAATCGCCCAAGCTGATCGAGATCGGCGGCAAGGCGCTCGAAGGCTGCTTCTACTCGAACCACTACCACGTCGACGATCCGTCGCCGGCCGTGCGCGAGTTCGTGCAGAAGTACGAAGAGCGCTTCGGCGCGAAGCCGGACTCGCTGGCCGCGCTCGGCTATGACTCCACGAAAGTGCTCGCCGACGCGATCAAGCGCGCTGGCACGACCGACGGCCCCGCGCTGCGCGATGCGATCGCCTCGACCAAGGGCTACTCCGGCGTCACGGGCATGATCAATCTCGGACCGGACCGCAATCCGATCGGCAAGAAGCTCGTCGTTCTCGAGATCAGGAACGGTCAGCTGGTGCTCAAGGACGTCGTCGATCCGATGGCGACGGCAGCTCCGGCCGCCGCGACCGAGACGACCGCGACCGCCACGGCACAGTAAGCTCACACAAAAAGGCTTTACAACGTCGGGTCCGGCGAGTAGTTTTCGCCGGACCTTTTTTTGCCTATCGAATGCAGACTCTTCTTCAGAACCTGCTCAACGGAATTGCCGCCGGCTCCATCTATGCGCTCATCGCGCTCGGGTACACCATGGTGTACGGCATCCTCAAGCTGATCAACTTCGCCCACGGCGACATCTTCATGATCGGCTCCTTCGTCGGCTACTACGCCGGCAACGCCATCACGAAAGCCAACGGCGGCCAGACCTCACCGATTCAGGCCGCTCTGATCATGCTGCTGGCGATGATGGTCTGCGGCCTGCTGGGCTTCCTGAATGAGCGGATCGCGTACCGTCCGCTGCGCAACGCGCCGCGCATCGCCTCGCTGATCACCGCCATCGGCGTCTCGTTCCTCCTCGAATACGGCGGCCAGTTCGTCTTCGGTCCCGATCCGAAGTTCTTCCCGACACTGATCGACAAGAACCTGATCAACATCGGCGGCGTCGTCACGACGAACTATCAGTTGATCGTGCTCGCCGTGGCGATCGTGTTCATGGGTATCCTCCAGTACATCGTCTACGGCACGAAGTTCGGCCGTGCGATGCGCGCCGTCTCGTTCAACTTCGAGACCGCGTCGCTGATGGGCATCCCGACCGATCGCATCATCTCCACGACCTTCGTCATCGGCTCGATGCTCGCCGCGGTGGCCGGTATCCTCTATGGCCTCTCGTACCCGAAGATCGATCCGCTGATGGGCATCATGCCAGGCCTCAAAGCCTTCGTCGCGGCAGTTCTCGGCGGCATCGGCAACGTGCCGGGGGCGGTGGTGGGCGGCCTCGTGATCGGCATCGTCGAGTCGTTCGTCGGAGGCTCACAGTTCTCGAACTACCGCGACGCCATCGCCTTCGTGATCCTCATCGTGATCCTGCTGTTCCGCCCCTCCGGACTGTTCGGGAAGTACCAACCGGAGAAGGTGTGATGATGAGAAGCGGAATTGAAAATGAAAAATTGAAAATTGAAAAATCGGAAGAACCGAGCCGCGAGCGCACGCTCATATCTTTCAATTTTCAATTTTCAATTTTCAATTCCCCCTCGTCCGGAGGCCAGCCATGAAACGCTGGTACGTCCGCGATTTCGTCTCCCTCATCGTCTTCATCGGCATCGTCTATCTCGCCTGGATCGGGCTCGAGTACGCGACGCAGTTCTGGCCGGCCATGCGGTACTACAACCGCATCATCGTGCTGATGGGGATCAACATCATCCTCGCGGTCTCGCTGAACATCATCAACGGTCACGCCGGCCAGTTTTCCCTCGGGCACGCGGGATTCATGGCCGTCGGCGCGTATACGTCGGCGTTTCTCACCGTCAAATACTTCGCGCCGTTCGTGAACTCGCTTCCGGACGGCAGCAGTCAGCAGCTCATCTGGCAGAACGGACTGCTGCTCGTTTCGATCGCAGCGGGTGCCATCGCATCCGCGATCGCTGGCTACGTCGTTGGTCTGCCTTCGCTGCGACTGCGCGGTGATTACCTCGCCATCGTGACGCTCGGATTCGGCGAGATCATCCGCGTGCTGATCCTCAACATCGAAGAGATCGGCGCCGCGCGCGGCCTCACCGGCATCCCGGGCTGGAGCAGTTTCTTCTGGGTGTTCTTCTTCGCCGGAATCACGATCCTGATCTCGCATCGCCTGATCGAATCCTCGGTCGGCCGCGCGTTCCTCGCCGTGCGCGAGGACGAGATCGCGGCGGAGTCGATGGGCGTCGACACGACGCGCTACAAGGTCAAAGCATTCGTGATCGGCTCAGCACTGGCCGGTGTCGCGGGCGCGTTGTATGGCTCGCTGCTGATGTACCTGAACCCCGGCATGTTCACGTTCGTGAAGTCCTTCGAGGTCGTGGCCATGGTCGTCCTCGGCGGGCTCGGCTCGATCTCGGGCTCGATCGTGGCGGCGATCGTCCTCACGTTCCTCCCTGAGGGGCTGCGCGTGGTGAAGGACTACATCCCGGGCGGTCGCGATCCGCGCATGGTCATCTACTCGATCATGCTCATCGTGCTCATGCTCACGCGTCCGCAGGGGCTGTTCGGCCGCCGCGAGCTGTGGGACTTCCTCCCGAAGCGCAAAGACCGCATTCCGACGGACAAACGCGACGAAGGCGATGCGACCGACAAGCTCGATCGCAGTGCCGGCCCTCCGGTGACCTAGATGCTCAATACGGAAACACTGCTCGAGTCCAAAAACGTCACCATCAAGTTCGGTGGTCTGACGGCGGTCTGCGAGTTCAACATCAAGATCTGCGCGGGCGAGCTCCTCGGGCTCATCGGCCCGAACGGCGCTGGCAAGACGACGCTCTTCAACATGCTCACCGGCGTGTACAAGCCGACCGAAGGAGAGATTCTGATCGGCGGCGTGTCGACGCACGACATGAAGCCGTACCAGATCACGAGCCTCGGCGTCGCACGCACGTTCCAGAACATCCGGCTCTTCAAAGAGCTGACGGTGCTCGACAACGTGAAGATCGGCGGACACATTCATTACAAATATCCCGGCTACTCGGCCATCCTGCACACGAACCGCTTCCGCCAGGCGGAAGACGTCGCGGAAGTGGAAGCCGAGAAGCTGCTGGAGATCTTCGGGCTGCACCATCGCAAGAACGACTACGCGAAGAACCTTCCGTACGGCGATCAACGCCGGCTGGAGATCGCACGCGGGCTCGCGGCGAAACCGAAGCTGCTCTTGCTCGACGAGCCGGCCGCGGGACTCAATGACAGCGAGACGCGCGCGCTGATGCAGACCATCCATGACATCCGCGACCGATTCCAGATCGCCATCCTTCTCATCGAGCACAACATGGAGCTCGTGATGGGGATCTGCGAGCGCATCGCCGTGCTGAACTTCGGGAAGACGATTGCGGTCGGAACGCCCGAAGAGATCCGCTCCAATGACGCCGTCATCGAGGCCTACCTCGGCGAGCCGGCAGAGGCGGTGGAGCTGTGAGCACGTCTCCGATGTTGTCGATCCGCGATCTCGAAGTCGGCTACGGGACGATCCCGGCGCTGCACGGCATCGACCTCGAAGTGAACCAGGGCGAGATCGTCACGCTGATCGGTGCGAACGGCGCGGGCAAGACGACGACGCTGCGTACGATCTCGGGGCTGCTGAAGCCGCGTCGCGGCGACGTGCTGTTCCAGGGCGAGAGCATCACCGGCGTGAAGACGCACACCATCACCGCGCGCGGCATTTCGCACGTGCCGGAAGGGCGCGGGATCTTTTCGAACCTGACCGTGCAGGACAACCTCGAGCTCGGCGCGTATCTGCGCAAAGACAAGATCTCGCAGGCCGAGTACAAGCGCGTGTTCACGCTGTTCCCGGTGCTCGAACAGCGCATCAAGCAGAACGCGGGAACGCTCTCGGGCGGCGAGCAGCAGATGCTCGCGATCTCACGCGCTCTGATGGCGAAGCCGGTCATGCTGCTGCTCGATGAGCCGTCGCTCGGACTCGCGCCGCAGATGGTACAGACGATCTTCCGCGTCATCCGCGAGATCAATGCCGAGGGGACGACGATTCTGCTCGTGGAGCAGAACGCGCACATGGCGCTCGTGACCGCGCATCGCGGCTACGTCATGGAAACGGGACGGATCACGATCCACGACGACACGAAGGTGTTGCTGGCCAGCGATCGGATCAAGAAAGCCTATTTAGGCGGCTAGTTTGCTCCGAGTTTCCGCTCCGTCTCCCGCTGCAGCGACAGCAACTCGTTCAGCTCCGGTGCGTTCCCCGGAATCTCATCCAGCCGCTGCGAGATCTCCAGCGCGTTCTTCGCGCAGTGCCAATTCTCGAGCCGCACGTGCGAGCGCGCGATGTGAAAGTACGGGTAGTAGTCGATCATCCACATCCCGTACATGCGCGCCTGTTTCTTGGGATCGGGGCGCTGCGCGACGGCGTCGATGAAGTGCGTGAGCGCGCGTGAGTAGTCGCCTTTGCGCTCGAGCTGCAGACCGAGCTCGTAGTTCGCGTACCACGGCGCGTTTCCGAGCTTGGTGTCGAGCGGCAGATCGCACTTCGTCAGCACGTCGTTGCGCAGGATCGTGAACTCGGCGTCGCTGAGGGTTGGCGTTTTCTTTTCGTAGACGGCGTAACGCGGATACTTGCCGGTGGCGTCGCCGCGCAGGAGCAGTTCGTACGCGACGAGCAGCGGACGGCCGACTTCGCTCCTGGCAGCCATGCCCGAGGTCTCCGCGAGTGCGAGCTCTTTACGCGCGTTGTCGACATTGCCCACCATCTGATTGGCGATGGCGAGGTAGAGATGCGGGAGGTAGTCGAGGTACTGCTGCGATCCCGTCGGCAGCTGCACGCCTTCTTCGGCGCGCGCGGCGACCGCGGCGTTCAGCGCGTCGCGTGCTTCTTCGCCGCGTCCCTGTTCGATCAGCCGCACGCCTTTCTCGTAATGCTCGTACCAGGTCGCTGCGGATGCAGTGGATGTGACGAACAGCAGAACGGCGATGAGGAAACGGGCCATGGGTTTCTCCTGCGTGGATTGTACGGCGGCTAACCTCCCCCGCGAGGTGGCGTCTGTCACGGCAAAGGAAGGCAGAACGGTCCGCTCAGTGTGAGCGTGCCGCGCGGCTGCAACTCCGGCGTCGTGGTCGAGTCGAGTGGTCGCAGTCCGGCTCCTGTCGCGCGGAAGGCTGCGAACAGTGGCGCCGCGATGACGATCGTCCACGCCGCATCGAGCTCGGAAACGGACGCGCGGATGTGCATCTGTCGACGGTGAACGGACCGGTCACGATCAAGGACGAGTAGTGGCTTGGAGCGCCGGCGAGACGCCGGTGCTCCTGTACACTGTCGTTCCTCGGGATGATCCGCACCACCTCCGATGACACAGTCCGCCGCGGGCAACTGCTCGCCGTGTTGGGCGTTGGATTCGGACTCGCGGTCACGATCGGCAACGCGGTCGGCGCGGGCATCCTTCGCACCCCCGGCGTCATCGCCGAGCACCTCCAGACCTTCTGGCCCTTCATCGCCGTCTGGATCGTCGGCGCGCTCTACGCACTCCTCGGCGCAAACGCGCTCTCCGAGCTCGGCACGATGGTGCCTCGCAGTGGGGGGCAGTACGTCTTCGTGCGACACGCGCTCGGCGATTACGCGGGCTTCGTCGTCGGCTGGAGCGATTGGATCTCGACGTGCGGCACGACGGCCGCGGTGGCGATCGTCGTTGGCGAGTACAGCGTGGCGTTGTTCCCCGAAGCGCGGACGCAGCATGTGGTGGCCTTGACGGTGGTGGCCGTGTTCACGATCGTGCAATGGATCGGCGTGCGCTCCGCCGGCACCGTGCAGAACGTCACCAGCGCGATCAAAGCGCTCGCGCTGGCAGGATTCATCATCGTCTGCTTCTGGCTCGGCACGCGCTTGCCGTGGTCGCCGACCGCGGTCTCGACGGACATCGAAGGCTCGCTCTTCATCCCGTTCATCCTCGCACTGCAAGCGGTGATCTACACGTATGACGGCTGGTCCGCGGTCATCTACTTCAGCGAAGAAGTGAAGGATCACGGACGCAGCATTCCGCGCGCGATGATGTCTGCGGTCGTGCTCATCGGCGTGCTGTACATCCTCATCAACCTCGCGTTTCTCGCCGTCGTTTCGCTGCCGACGATCGCCGGCAACAACTTCGCGGCGGGTGTGGTCGTGGAGCGGCTCTTCGGCAGCGCGGGATCGAATGTGTTGCGCGGACTCGTGGTCCTCCTGCTGCTCAGCGCCGTGAGCTCGAACGTGTTGATGGCACCGCGCGTGTTGTTCGCGATGGCGAGCGACGGCCTGTTCTGGCGCGGCGCGCGCGAAGTGAACAGAGGCGGCACGCCCGACATCGCACTTCTGATCAGCAGTTTGCTCGCCGCGGGGTTCATCGTGACCGGCACGTTCGAGACCGTGATCGCGATCCTCGCGTTCTTCTTCGTCGCGAATTACACGCTCTCCTTCGTGACGCTCTTCGTGCTGCGGCGTCGCGAGCCGAACGCCGCGCGCCCGTATCGCGCGTGGGGCCATCCCTATACGACCGGTCTCGCGCTCATCGCCTCGGTGCTCTTCCTCATCGGCGCGGCCGCCAGCGATCCGCGCAACAGTCTTTACGCGGGAGGATTGCTCGTACTGAGCTATCCGGTGTATTTGTTGCTCCGCAAAAAGCGACTGACCTGATGATCGATCCCAGACTCGAATACGCCAGTACCCTTCCGTCCCGCTACTACTTCGACTCCGAAATTCTGGCGCAGGAGTACCGCAACGTTTTCGGTCGCACGTGGCAACTCGTCGGCCGCGCGGAACAGGTCCGCGACGCCGGCCAGTACTTCACTTGCACGATCGGCGAGGAGCCGGTGCTCGTCGTGCGCGGCACCGACGGTGTCCTGCGCGCGATGACGAACGTCTGTCGCCATCGCGCCGGTCCGATCGCGAAAGGCGAGGGCCGTCGTCCCGTGTTGCAGTGCGGCTATCACGGCTGGACGTACTGGCTTGACGGTCGTCTCAAGAACACGCCCGAGTTCGAAGGCGTCGCCGATTTCGATCGCGCGAACTGCACGCTGCCGCAGTATCAGGTCGGCGTCTGGAACGAGCTCGTGTTCGTGAACCTCGATCCGAAAGCGGAAACGCTCGCAGACTTCCTCGGCGAACTGATCGCCGACATGCCGCCGCACGATTACAGCGGCTTCCGTCTCGCGCAGCGCAAGGTTTGGGAGCTCGACTGCAACTGGAAGGTCTACGTCGACAACTATCTCGAGGGCTATCACATCCCCATCGTTCATCCGGGCCTCTTCCGCGAGCTCGACTACGCGAACTATCGGACGGAGACGAAGCGCAGTTACTCGATCCAGTTCGCGCCGACGCGCAACAACGCCGCGCGCATTCGAACAGCGGATGGGGACGATCAGGTTCGCTACTTCTGGCTCTTCCCGAACCTCATGCTCAACGTCTACCCCGACAACTTCTCGACGAATCTGATCCTGCCCCTCGGCCCCGGCCGCACCGTGACGCTGTTCGATTGGTACTTCAAAGATCCCGATTCCGTGAAGCAGCAGATCGAAGAGACGGTCGCTTTCAGCGATGAGATTCAGCTCGAAGACATCGACATCTGCGAAACCGTGCAGCGCGGGTTGAAATCGTCGACGTACGACAAGGGACGGTTCTCACCGCAGCGCGAGAACGGCGTGCATCATTTTCACGGGTTGTACGAAGCGTTGATGGGTGAGTGACCCCTCATCCGCCGAGACAACTCACGCAGCGCTAGATTCACTCGGCCTTCTCCCCTTGTGAAAGGGGAGAAGGTGCCGAAGGCGGATGAGGGGTCACTCACTACTCCACGGAGCCTTCGCCCGAATCACCTTCTTGTACACGGGACACGTCTCCACGTGCGCACCCGGCAGATACCCGGTCGACATCAGAAACTCACCTGTGATCTCGCCGCCGGTGAAGACGAACGTCTTCTTGAACAGCTTTACCCACTCCGCTTTGTCGCGTGGGTGATGCTCATCGAGCCACGCTGCGAACGATCCGTGTGATTTGCGGATCGCGAGAATGCGTTTCGCATTTTCGATCGCGGCATCGACCTTCAGTCGATTGCGGATGATCCCCGGATTCTGCAGCAGTTTCTCGCGCCGTCGCGCGTCGAAGCGCGCCACTTTCTCGAGGGCGAATCCGGAGAACGCTTCGACGAATGTTTCGCGCTTTTTGAGAATCGTCAGCCACGAGAGCCCGGCCTGATTGATCTCCAGCACGAGGCGCTCGAAGAGGCGGTCGTCTTCGCGGATCGGGAAGCCGTATTCGTGATCGTGATAGGGACCGTGGAACGGATGGCCGGGAGCCGCATCGCAGTACGTCATCCCGGCCATCGTATCGCGTCAGTTTTCTTTCGCGCCCAACTGCGCGCCGAGGTAGGTCGTGTCGTTCGTGATGTTGTCGACGAGCGTTGCATACGCGCCAATCAATCCACCGCTCTGCACCCGCACCACCACCAGCCCCGCTTCGGGCGGCGTGATCCCGCGCGCCGCAAAGATGTCGTTGATCTGCATGCCGCCGCTCCGCGGCACGGTGACGGTGAACGTGCCGAGTTGCGTGCGGTTCTGATCGTAGAGCGTGATCCTGACCGACGTGTCGGCGGTCAGGTTGTTCCCCGAGAGCTCGACGAGGCCAATATTGGTGCGGAAGCCGGTGCCGCCGTTGATGCCGAGGATCTCGAGATCGTCGCCGGGCGAGGCGATCTGGAAATTGTTCAGCGGCGGAATCAGCGAGCCGTATGTCGCACCGCTCTCTTCGAGCGTGTACGTGCGTGATGTGACGCGCACGCCGTCGCCGGGCGTGTTCGACCAGTAACGCAGGCGCGCAAGGCCGGTCATGCCGAAGAGCGTCTGCAGTGCGTCGGGGATCACGCGTGCTTCGCGCGGCAGCAGGGAAAACTGCTTCGTCTCGATCTGTGGCGAGTCCCACTGCTTCGCTTCGAGTGTGACCGTGCTGACTTCGCTGGTCGGATTGAAGAGATAGATGTCGCTGCGGAAGTGCGAGTTGTTCGCGCCATCGACGTGGCCGATGACCGGGATCGCGCGGATCTGTTCGGAGGCGGGCAGGTCGGGCGGGAAGAGCGTGGCGTCGTTCGTGCGATTGTCGATCGCGACGACGGTCGCGATTGCGGTCCCGCGCGTCGGTTGAATCACAAGGCCGCCCGCGTCGCGCGAGAAGAGATTCAGCGTCGAGCCGAGTCCGTTGAACTGCAGGACGCCGCCGGGAGGCGCGCTGATCGTGTGCGTGCTCGCTCCGATCGGACCCGAGACGCCGAACGCGCCGAGCGATGCTTCGGTACCGCGTCCCGAGGTGTCGGTCAGCAGCACGTTGGTGCGGAAGTTAAGGCCGGGGAACGCGCCCGCGAACGTGACCGCGAAACGCGGGCTCGCGGCGTTGTAGAGGTCGATGGCCTGCATGCCGAAGCCGAACGTCCCGCCGTCCGTGCGCGAACTGTACGTGCGGCCGACGACGTTGATGCCGGTCGCCGGGATGAAGTGCAGCGCGCCGCCGCCGTCTTCGATCGCGAAGAGCGAGTGCAGGGCGTCGGGCAGGAAGCGGATCTCATTCGGCTGCATCGTGATCGTTGTCTGCTTCAGCGATGCGGCCTGCACTTCTTCGCCGAGGGCGACGAAGCGGATGTCGACGTTCTGGGGAGTGTCGAGCGGGTTGTAGATCGTGACGTCGGTCAGCCAGCGCGATGCGTAGGCGCCGTTGAGCCGCGCGACACCCGGAAGGACGAGATGCTGGCGCAGCGTTGCGCGCACGACGCCCCATTCCTGAATGACGTCTCCGCCGCCGCCGACCGAGGGGGAGGTGATGATGTCGCCGTCGTCGCGGGTCGCGCCGGAGTTGAAGACGAACGGCGCGCCCTCCTGCATGCGATCGACGTCGACGTGGAGGAAGCCCTTGTTCCACTCTTCATTGAGATAGAGCTCGTCGTAGTACGGCGGCATCGGCTCGCCGACGCGCCAGACCGCGAGCGCGGGATCGATGAATGGACGCTGCATCGCCACCGAGCGGTCGCGATGCACCTGGATGAGCAGCGTGTTGCCGGATTCGCCGGCGATCAGCGCTTCGACCTCTGGACCGGCGACGTCGCTCCACATCTGCTGGATGCCGCCGGGCCTCGTGTGGCGGGAGAGCGTCGTCGGCTTGCCGGCCTGACGCTGCAGCATCCACGCGCCTTCGAAGTCGTGCGTCGGAACAGCGAAGAAGTCCATCGAGTTCGTCCAGTGGCCGCTCGGCCAGTCTTGGCTCAGGGGGCCAGGGGGCGTCTGGTTATAGCGACCCATGAGAAAGAGCGCTTCGTTGTTACGGTAGAGGAAGAGGTATCGGCCGGTGGCGTGTGTGACCTGGATGTATGCGGAACCGTCCGCGGTGATCCAGCCGGTGAGACTCGCGTTGGACTGAGCGGGCACGAGCCTTTTCACGCTGTTCGGGGGCGGCTCGTTGATGTCGATGAGCTCGATCCATTCGCTCGTGCGAACCAGAAACTTCGTGCCCGCGCGGTTCTGCCCGAACACGAACGCGTTCGTTTCCGACTTGATCGTCGCCACGGCTCCCGTTGCGGTGATCCCGAAGATGCCGTTCCCCGAGCTGATGATGAACGGAATCAGATCGTTGCCGGTGCGGATTGGATTCGACATCCCCTGCACCGAAGGTCCGCCGAAATCACTCTCGTAGGTGCTGTGCGGGTAGGTCGAGCCCGGGAGATCGGCGATCGTTTTCCACGTTTTGCCTCCGTCCGGGCTGAAGCGCGCACGGAGGACGTACTGCTCCCAGGAAAAGACGAGCAGCGATGGCAGGACGGGATCCGCGGCGCTGTCCTTCGGCTCATAGAGTGCCACCACGTCGATGCGTGCGTTGCTGCCGTCCGTCGGATAGACGACGCGCGGCTCCGCGATGCCCTTCGCGTCGTAGAGCACGACCTGGTGCGCTTCCCATGCGTTCGTGTCGTCGATCGATTCGATCAGCACGAAATGACGCGTGGTGCGCTCGTGAAAGCCCGCCATCGCGGTGCGGTTACTGTAGGGAGCATAGGAGAGGACTCGTGCGAACGCAGGGACAGCGAGGGCAAGAGCCACGAGCGACACGACGATCAGGCGACGGTTCATGAGGACCTCCGGAATGGAGGCAGTGTACAGTTATTCTGGGTTACTTGGAGGTGCGAATAAGCTCGCGCGCGGCGCGCTTTCCGCTTTCAATGGCTCCGGCGACGGTTCCGGTTTCGTCGCCGCTCGTGGCTTCGCCCGCGAAGAAGAGCGTGCCCTGCATCGGCTTGCCGAGAACCGCGTGCGCGTTGGAGCCTCCGACGCCGGCGTAGGAGTAGGCGCCACGGCTGTAGGGATCGCGCTGCCAGTTGTGATGGTACGTGCCGGCGAGCAGCGAATCGAGGCGGCGACGCGGGATCGGCCAGGCGCGCGAGAGCGAGTCGAGTCCACGATCGGTCATCGCGTCTTCGCCGTCGGCGAGCATCGCTTCCGCGGCGCGGCCGCCGGCCCAGCCGGTGAGGATCGGCGATCGCACGGGCGAGGCCGTCCACCACGTCGGCATGAAGCGGTCGTTGGTATGGATGAAGTTGACGTCGCGCTCCCAGAAGCGCTCGCGGAAACGAAACGCGATCTTGACGACGTGGCCGGCTTCGAGCGTTTCGAGCGCGCGTTCTTTCTCGCGCAGCGGCGGATCGAATTCGATGGCGCCTTCCTGATCGCGCGGTGCTTTCCAGACGCCGATCGGAATCGTGACGACGAGCGCCGAGGCGCGGATGCGGTCTGTTGCATGGCCTTCGCGCGAACGCGTTTCGACCGTGACCGCGCGTTGCGACCATTGCACGTGCGTGACGACGGTGTTGAGGCGAAGCTCGGTGCGCGTCGGCTCGAGTCCGGAGCGAAGCCATTCGATAATCGCGTCCTGTCCGCCGGCGAGGCGAAACTGCCGGCCCTCGTCATCCTGTTCGCCGTCGGCGAGTCGCAATGCGAGGGTGCTCATCCGATCGGCGTGCGCGGCGTGATAGCCCTCGACGAAGCCGCAGGCCATGTCGCGCAGGCGTGGCATGAGATTTTTCTGCGAGCGGAGGAAGGCGTCGAACGAAAGGTCGTTCTTGCGCGTACCGATTTTCGCGCGGATCTTCGAGATCTGATCCCAGTAGTCGTTGATGCGCTCACGCGCGCCGTCGCGCGACCACCAGTGATCGTCAGGAAGCTCGATCGCGGTCAAAGCCGCAGCGTCGACGATGTCGAAGGTCGAGGCGCATTCGCCGTGGATGAACTCCGCGCCGAGCTCGATGGGAAGGGGAAGGTCGGGCAGGTGGAGCGTGGAGACGCGGCCACCGACGCGATCCCGCGCTTCGAGAATGCAGATCTTCTTGCCCGCGCCGGAGAGAGCGCGTGCTGCGGCGAGTCCTGACGCGCCGGCGCCGATGAGGATGACGTCGTATTTCATTTGCCCTTCGGGCTGTTGTCAGTTGTCGGTTGTTGGTTGTCTGTGCCCGATCGCGCAACTGTACAGACAACCGGGAACCGACAACCGACAACCGCGAAAGCGCGCGTCACGCTTCGCCGACGATCTCGCTCCACGGCAGGCTACGCACGAGCTGTACTTTCTCATCGATCGTCTCCTGCGTCGCCCGATCCCCGAGCACACGCCGCAGGTACTCGACCTCGGAAGAAACGAGCCTGTTGTGCTTCGGAAGGAGCCGCGTCGCGGCGGTCTGAAGGTTGCGTTCGGACACGGACACGAGCTTGGAGGGCTTCTTGAGCTGCGGTTGCATACAGATGGCAACGCGTGCTCCGGCCAAAATCATCCGTGAATTTGCTGACGAGATCGCTTCGCGATGTTGCTGGTTAATGGTTGCTCGTCATTCAGCGCGAGCGTCAACCTTTTCGCGATGCATCACCTTGAACCAACAACCAGCAACGCTACGGCAGACAGAATCATCGCTTCCGTGTATTCGCCTCAACCCTCGTAGGCAACGTCGTCCTGAACCCGAGTGTCGTCTGCACGAACGTCTGCCGCTGCGGAGCGCAGCCGCAGAGGGCGCAGCGCATGCCGTCGACATGTGCCGCGCGGGAGTGACCGCAATGTTCGCATCGCTTCATCGTTGGCCTCCACCGTCTTTATTCATACTCAAAATGAGTGCCGATAAATGGAGCTTCCCGTTCTTCCGTGCATTCAGAGTACGGTTGGATGCAGCGAGGTCGACGTTTTGCTAACCCGCGTAGAATCAGCTCGATCGTCATGAGCGGCGTGCTCATCAATCCTTCGGCGTCGCAATTCGGTTCCGTCAACGCGGTGCTGCGCGGAAGGAGCTCGCGCTACGAGAGTCGTTTCGCCGGGGCGCTCTCTATCAAGGGCGTGATCTCGGGCAGCGCGACCTGGCAAACGGACGCCGGACGCTACGAAATCGTGCCTGGTTCCGTGCTGCTGATCCACGAAGATGAGGAGTACACGGTCTCGGTCGATGCTCTGCGTCCCGTAGAGACGTTCTGTTTCTTCTTTCGCACGGGATTCGTGGAAGACGCGTGGCGCGCGTCGCTGACGTCGAGTGCGGCGCTGCT